>JAJYWG010000539.1 GCA_021791615.1 Actinomycetes bacterium | reverse complement strand
GCAAGGACTCCTGGCTCGCTGATGGTTCGTCGTCGGTCCAGCAGCAGGCGCTACGCGACTTCGACCAGGCGTTGAAGAACTTCTGGGCCGGTAGCCATCGCCGGCCGAGGTGGCGTCGTCGGGGCGTGGACGAGGGGTTCTGTGTCCGCGACGTGTCTGTCGTGAAACTGAACCGTCGCTGGGCGACGATCCACGTGCCGAAGTGCGGCCCGGTCAGGTTCGCGCTGTCGAGGCCGCTGCCTGCCACCTACGGGATGGCCCGGGTCACCCAGGACCGGGCCGGCAGATGGCATGTGAGCTTCGCGGCTCTTCAGCCGACCGTCGAGCGTGAACCGACGGGCCATGCGGTCGGGGTCGACCTCGGGGTGGTGGCCACGATCACGACTTCTGCGGGCGAGCAGTCCCACGTTGGGGGACTCCGCCCCGGTGAGGCGCAGCGGCTCCGGCGCCTGCAACGACGCCTTGCCCGCCAGAAGAAGGGCTCCAGGCGGCGGGAGCGCACGAAGCGCTCTGTTGCTCGCCTGAAGGCCCGGGAGGCAGACCGCCGTAAGGACTTCGTCGAGAAGGCGAGCACCGATATGGTCCGTCGCTACGACGTGGTCTGCGTCGAGGACCTGGCGGTGAAGAACATGGTCCGTTCCGCCAGGGGCACTATCGACCAACCGGGCACGAACGTCGCCCAGAAGCGGGGACTGAACCGCTCGATCAGCGCGCAGGGCTGGTCGATGTTCCGCCGTCGCTTAGAGGACAAGGCCGCCACCTGCGGTGTTGTCGTGGTGGCAGTCGATCCCAAGCACACGTCTCAGCGTTGCGCCGCCTGCGGGCATAGCGCACCGGAGAACCGTGAGAGCCAAGCGGTGTTCCGGTGCCGGGCCTGTGAGCACGAGGACAACGCGGACATCAACGCAGCCAAGAACATCCTCGCCGCCGGGCTGGCGGTCGCAGCGCGTGGAGGGACATCCCAACAGGGACCCGGTGAAACGCGAACCACCCGATGGGCACCAGCATGAGCCCGTCTGGAATCCCACGCCTTCAGGCGTGGGAGGAAGTCAACTCACACCGGCGGAGCCCCTGACTGGTCCGCTCACCCGGTATGGGGTATGGATGGTGGGTGCGCCAAGTCCCACGACCACCGGTTGCGCTCCTCGACGGGTGCCCCCGCCGAGGTCTGCGTGCCTGGGTCAGGAGCGCTCGCAGTAGCCACCGGCCGCGGGCAGGCCGGGCCGCTGCCGTGCTCGGCATCGCCCTCGTCGGCGCACTCGCGGCGGCCTGCGGCGGCGGGATCCAGGTCACCTCGACCCCCACGACGACGAGCGTGCCCGGCGGCCCCACCCTCACCGTCGAGTCCTCACCGGTGGGACCCATCCTGGCGACCGGCGACGGCCACACCCTCTACGACTTCTCCATCGACACCCCGACCAAGAGCCGCTGCACGTCCTCGGCGTGCGTCTACCTCTGGCCGCCGCTCGTGGCAACCGGCAAACCGCGGGTCGCCAAGGGGGTCAACGCCGCGCTCGTCGGTACCATCCAACGACCCACAGGGGCCACGCAGGTGACCTATGCAGGTCATCCCCTCTACACGTGGAGCAGCGACACGAAAGCCGGGATGGTGACCGGGCAAGCCCTGCTGAACGAAGGGGGCTACTGGTACGTCATGTCGCCTTCAGGCGCCCAGGTCACCAGAGCGTTCACCGTCCCCGGCTGAGCGGCAGTCATTTCCGGTTCGCGATACACCATGTGATGGTTGCCGTGGGGGCCGTATGCACAACCTTCAACGCCACTTTCTTGGTACACCGGATCGCAACGTGCACATCCCCAGCGGGTCGGTCCCGTTGACCGGATCGTTGTTGGCGTAGATCTCGTCGAGGTAGGTCGTAAGGGTAGGTCGACTTGGTGCCCAAGTAGGGCGCATCACCTGTGATCCGAAGCGAGGGCGGGTGGGAGAGCTCGCGTGTGCACAGACACGTGTTGTCGACGGGATCCGGTTGCCGTGCGCGTCGTAGGCACAGGCATGGCCACGGATCACGTCGTAGGCGTACGCGGGTGCCGTCGGCACCCAGTAGATCACCATGGCGTGGGAACAGGCACGGCCTCGTCTTCGCATGCCCTTGCCGTCGTTCTGGCGGAGGTGGCTTGCTGTCCGGGTCCATCTGGAACTTCTCTGTGCTCCACTGAGGACGCGTGCGCGCTGGGCATCCCTGTAGCGATCGACCAGGGATCCGGTTCTCCCCTCCACATGGAGAGTTTCCCACAGCCCGCCCCACACCGTGCGATGTCGGGGTCGACCATGAAGGAAAGGGCCGACAGGGGCGCAGGTCACGCCGGGGTGTCAGGGGGGCGAGGCGGTCGCCCGGCCCGGATGGGCCTACGTGTGCGCCGGTGAAGGACTGAGGGCGATGACGACTTGCACGAGGACCAGGACACTGGGTGTCGACGCACCTGTTGTCTGGCGGTAGACCGAGGCCGCGCCCCTCCAGCCGTGGCCGCGGATCGTGTAGTTGAGCGCCCCTGTATCGGTCACCTGCCAGCCCCCAGCTTCGAGCGAGGTCACGAGGTCTGCGCCCACTGTGTCCATCGATACCTTCTTGGTCGCCCAGTGGTAGTAGCCGATTACGAGACCGTGCGCGTCCCCGTACTGCTTGCACGAGCCCTCGCCGATTGTGTGTGACACAGAGGGAACCGATGCCAGGTGATCGCACTGGAAGGCCTCAGTGAGCTGGAGTGTCGCGGGAACAGTGAGGACCCGTGTCAGCGCACGGGGAAGCGAGCCGATGTAGTAGTACCTCGGGCCGATACCCCCACGAAAGGCCCCGGTGCTGCTCGTCGACCCAGACCCGCACGCCGAGACCGAGCGAGCACGAAGAGGACCCCTGCGATGGCCACTCGGTGCGAGAGGGCAGCGTGCCTGGGCTGCGCCCGACCTTGGGGTGCAGGGTCGCCAGAGCGGGCGGGTGCTCCATGCACGGCGACGTCGTCCGCCGACCTACCGGGAGTACGGCTCGGATGGGCACGCGCCGAGGCACGCGACCTCGTACGGACGCACCTTGCCTGTGCTGCCAACGAATGCCCAGGTGGAATCGGCATTCCCGCAGTTCGCGTTGCCCAGGATCGGCAATCCCGACGGCGTCGTCCCCACCTGGTGGAGCGGGACACCGCGCGGCGCAGGTATCAGACCGCCCTCGGCGTGGTACTCCGCGCCGCACGCGAGGACCTTGGGAGGTGGTCCACTGAGGGACCAGGTCCCGAAGAGGAGGTCGTCGTACGCCATGAACGCTCCGTAGAAGACGACGGCGACCACGAGCACGACCGGCAGGACGACCCGGCGCCGGAAGAGAGCCGTACCCGGCTGGCGGGCCCCGGGAGGAGCCCCGAGCACGAGGATCGTCCCCACCACCACCTCGGACACGGCCAGGGTGAGCCACCAGATCCCGTCGATGAGGAGAGGAGTGAGGAAGATCCCGATCAAGACCAGGATCACGATGACGGTGCGGAGCCTCCCCGAGCCCGATGGCTCGACCTGCAAGCCCTCCCAGTACCCGACGTACTCGGGCACCTGCACGCCTGTCGAAGCATGGGCCGGACCGGCGCCGCGACTGCCTCCACCCTCCAGCTCCCGCTCGTGCGGGACCTGATCCTGCGGCCCGTCTCCCATCGCACAAGCGTACCTGGGAACGCCACGGCCCTCTTGGGGCCAGAGCCGCTTGGTCAAGCCGTGGTGTTGGAGATTGTGTTCTTCGAAGATGTCCCGCCGTATGTCGGACCTTGGATGGTCACGAGCGTGCCGATCGGCGTGTACGGCCACAACGCGGCGGCTGTCGGCAACTGCATCTCGACACAGCCGTTGCTCTGGGGGAACCCATAGCTCGCTCGCGAGTAGTAGTGCAGGGCGTCACCCCCGTCGAAGTAGCTCACCCAGGGAACTGTTGTGATTGTGTAGTGCGTGCCTGTGACGTCGGTCCCCGACATGTGCGACTCGCGGACGTGCTCGAACACCTCGAAGGTGCCATTGTGGGTTGTCGCCCCCCGCGTTCCGGTGTTCACCGCGAAGTTCTGAAACTTGAGCACACCGTTGACCCACGCTGTCAAGTGCTCGGGAAGTGTCTTGGTGACCAGGACGTAGGCGTACGGTGTGGCGTTGTCCTTGTGCGAGACGACGTCCGCCAGGAGCGCTCCCCACACTTCCGGTCCCGGTATGCCGTCGACGGCAAGCCCGTTCTCCCGCTCGAACTCCATCACCGCGCCCTTTGTGATCACCGAGAAATAGCCCTGCGTCCACTGCGACGTGAGCTGTGAGGGCATGTTCGGCCAGCGCCACGTGAGTGTCCCCGACTGGGGCTCGGCCATGTCCTGGGGAGCTGGCGTGGAAGGAGGCGTATAGGAAAGCGGCAGGTAGCCGAGCTCGGCCAGCAACTCCTCGAGGCGCAGCGTGCTCCCTGTGGCGATGGTGAACGTGATGACGGACGTTTTGGCCAGATGGCGGCCGCTCGCGCTGCGGATCCCGCTCGGACCGCCCGGAACGGTCAGCTTCTCGGTCGACGAAGGAACGAACGGCGCCGTGGGGTGAAACACCAGTGTGTGCGTGCCCTCCCGCTCCCAGTGCCCCGCAACGGGAGGTGTGAGCGTCGGTGTTGTCCCCCCCGAAGCCAGTGCCACGGTGAACCGGAGGCTGAGCGTGGTATTGGAGGCGACATTCTTGGCGCCGTTGGACGGCGTCGTGGATCGCAGGGCGAACACGCCACCCCCGACGCTCGTGACGACCTTGGTCGTGGGACCCGGGCCGCCCGCACTGCCGCCTCCACCGGTCACGCTGCCCGGAGCCGACGTGCTCGACGAGAGCGCACCGTAGACGAACCCTCCGGCCGCCAGCACGAGCACCACGAGGGGAACCACGATCCAGCGCCGCCTCCGACGGGGCGGTCCGTGCGCTGCGAGGGCCTGCATGCTCCCGTCCCTCCACTTCAGCTTCCATCCGGGGACGGTCCCCGGGCGTTCTCGAACTGGCCTGATCCGCCACCCAGCTCGTGGCAACCACGCTAGCTGTGGCCACCCGTCCGGGGTCGCGCGCCCCTCCAACGAGACGCTTCCATCTTCAGAGCTGATCCTACGGAGCGCCTCCTGAGAGGTCACCAAGAGTTCGCTGTCCGTTCACGTTGGTGTTACCTGCAGGATGCCTGGGCTTCACACAGCTCCGACAGAGTGGAGGCGTGAGATCCCAGCCGCCGAGCGGGCCGGTCGCCCCACGGGCGGTCACGCTCGAACAGGTCCTCGATGACGCACCGCTCACCGGGTACCACCGGCGCACCGTCGTCGTCTCGGGGATGGGGTTCTTCACGGACGCCTACGACCTGTTCGTGATCGGCACCGTCGGAGCGCTGGTGGCGGTGCAGTGGCACCTCGGGACCGTGGCAACGAGCTGGGTGACCGGCGCGGCCGTCCTGGGAGCGTTCGTCGGCGCGCTCGGCTTCGGTCGGATCGCGGACCTCTTCGGGCGCAAGGTCGTCTACGTGACCGTTGCCGTGCTCATGATCGTCGGCGCCCTGGCGTCGGCGATGGCACCCGACGTGGTGTTCCTGGTGGCGGCCCGGTTCGTGCTCGGTATGGGCATCGGTGGGGACTACCCGGTCTCCGCAGTCCTGATGAGCGAGTACTCCAACCGCGACGACCGCGGGAAGTTGGTCGGCATGGTGTTCTCGATGCAGGCACTGGGACTGATCGTGGGCCCACTCGTGGCGGTGGCCCTCCTCACTTCGGGGATCGGTCACGACCTGGTCTGGCGGCTCCTGCTCGGCCTCGGCGCCGTGCCGGCCGCCGCGGTCGTGTACCTGAGAGCCAGGACGCCAGAGTCGCCTCGTTACCGAGCCGCAGTGGAGGGCGCCGCTGAGCAGGCCGCGGCGGAGCTGGCGCTGCTGTCAGGGAGCGAGCTCGCCCTGGCAACGGCCTCGGCCTCGGTCAAGCTCGGACGCCAGCGATTCCTCCGGTTCGCCACCGACCGGCGGATGCTCCGCCTCGTGATCGGCACGGCCGGGGCCTGGTTCCTCCTCGACTACGCCTACTACGGCAACACCCTGTCGCTTCCGATCATCTTGAAGGACGTCGACGGGCACGCGTCGATGGTGGCGAAACTGGTGTGGACCCTGGCCATGTTCGTGGTGTTCGCGGTCCCGGGCTACCTGCTCGCCGTCGTTCGCATGGACCGCTTCGGCCATCGGCGCCTGCAGCTCCTGGGCTTCGGCGTGATGGCGGCGGCGTTCCTGGCACTCGGAGCAGTGCACCAGCTCACCACCGTCGTGCCGATGTTCCTGGCCATCTTCGGGTTCAGCTACTTCTTCGTCGAGTTCGGGCCGAACACCACCACGTTCGTGCTGCCGTCCGAGGTGTTCCCGGTGAACGTCCGCACGACCGGCCACGGGATCGCCGCCGGCATCGGAAAGCTCGGTGCGTTCTTCGGGGTGTTCTTCGTCCCGATCCTGGTCGATGCCGTCGGATTGCGGGGGATGCTCTTGATCGCCAGCGGGGCTTCGGTGTTGGGCTTGCTGCTCACGTTCCTCCTCCCCGAACCTGCCCGCCGAGGGCTTGACGACGTCTCGGCATCGCCGACGACCGCAAAGACACCCGAGGAGGCACCTGCCGGGACATCCCTCGCGTTCGTGCAGCCGATCAGGCCTGGGGTGGCGATCGATGGGCTGCCGAACGCTCTGGGCGCAACGACAGCGACATCAGGCCAGACCGGCCATCGAACCGGTGCAGCCGCGGCTTCGCGCTGATCTGACCCTCGCAGCCGACCGGCATCGCACAGGCATACCGAGCTCTCGCCCGGCGCTCGATCACATCTTCTCGGGAGCGGCGATACCGAGCAGCCCCAGCCCGTCGGCGAGCACTCGAGCAGTCAGGCCCGAGAGGAGCAGCCGGCTCACACGGACGTCCGGGTCGGCAGCGTTGAGCACCGGGCACTGCTCGTAGAACGAGGTGAAAGAGCTGGCCAACTCGTAGAGGTACGTGCACAGGCGGGACGGCGCACTTGTCACCGCTGCGACACGGACCGCCTCGCCATAGCCGAGAAGCCCGAGGGCGAGCTCCCGCTCGGGCGGCACCGTCACGACCACGGCTCCGGCGAGCTCCGACGACTGCATGCCGGCCCGGCGGAAGATCGAGCAGATCCGCGCGTGGGCGTACTGGAGGTACGGACCGGTGCTCCCCTCGAACGCCAGCATCCTGTCCCAGTCGAACACGTAGTCACGGAGGCGGTCGCTGGACAGATCGGCGTACTTGACGGCGCCGATCCCCACGGCCCGCGCGACCGAAGCCTGCTCGACGCCACGCTCCTCCCCGGCGCCGTCGTGGCCCCGCTCGGCCAGCACCGCGCCGGCCCGCTCCACCGCTTCACGCAGGAGGCCGGCCAGCTTGACCGACTCTCCCGAGCGGGTCTTGAACATCTTGCCGTCGGGACCGAGCACGCTGCCAAAAGCCACGTGCTCGACCACCGGACCTCCCTCGGCGCCCGGAGCACCAGGGAGCTCAGGAAGCCACCCGGCCATTCGGGCCACGGCGAAGCACATCGAGAGGTGCTGGCTCTGCGGCGCACCGACGACGTAGAGGATCCGGTCGGCCCCGACACGATCCACGCGGTCGCGGATCGCAGCGAGGTCGGTGGCAGCATACCCGTAGCCACCGTCGGATTTCTGGACGATCAGGGGAAGCGGCTCTCCACGGCGGTTGGTGAACCCGGGGGGGAACACGCAGCGCGCGCCGTCGTCGGTGACCAGCAGGCCGAGCCGCTCGAGATCGTCGACCAAGCCGGGGAGCATCGGATTGTAGAAGCTCTCGCCCACGATGTCCCCGTCGGTGAGCAGGACCCCCAGCGCCTCGTACACCTCGTCGAAGTAGGCGACGCTCTGGGCCACCAGCACGCGCCACAAGCGCAGGGTCTCGGGATCACCGGACTGGAGGAGGACCACCCGGCGGCGGCTCCTCTCGGCGAACACGTCACTGCTATCGAACGACGACCGGGCCGCCTGGTAGAAGCGGTTGAGATCGCCGACCGACAGCTCGTGAGCCGCCTCCTGCTCGCCGATGTCGACGAGGTGCTCGATGAGCATGCCGAAAGGCGTGCCCCAGTCGCCGATGTGGTTCTCCCGGACGACACGGTGTCCCTGGCGCTCAAGTAGCCGGCACAGGGCGTCGCCGATGATGGTCGAACGGAGGTTCCCGACGTGCATCTCCTTGGCCACGTTCGGCGCCGAGTAGTCCACGACGACCGTGGAAGGGTGCGCGACCTCCTCTACTCCGAGGCTCCCGTCGGTCACCAGCGCCGACACCTCCCGGGCCAAGAACTCGTCCGAGAGGGTCAAGTTGACAAAGCCCGGACCGCTGATCTCCACCCGGGCGCACAGACCGTCCAAGTCGGCTGCTCCGACGATCTCCTCTGCCACGTCACGCGGGTTGCGGCCGAGCTGGCGGCCCAACGCCAGCGCACCGTTCGCCTGGAAATCGGCATGCTCGGACACGCGAACGACCGGGTCGGCCCCAGGTGAAACGGCATCGAAGGCTGAGCGGAGCCGATCGGTCAAGATCACCTGCGGATCGGCCATGGCCCATCTTGACATCTTCGGTCGATGGGAGCCGACGGTTGCCGCCGCTCCGAGCCCGGTCAGCTCCCGGGGGCCCCCATCAAAGCGTCGGTCATCCCGTAGCGGTGGACTGGCCCGAAGAAGCCCTGTTCCAAAAGGCCGTAGCCCACGTTGTCCCCGTAGCTGAACGTCGCCAGGTGGTCCACGATCCCGTACTGGCCGATCCCCCTCACGTCATCGACCCCGAGGACGAGCCCTTGAACGACGGGATCGGGGCCGTGGTACATGCCGTGGCGCCAGTCGGCATCGATCCCGTAGCCGGTTCCGACCGAGACGAAGTTGGTGAGGAGCGGGACGCACTCGATCTCGATCCCCGACTCGGGAAATCGCAAGAGCGAACCGCGGACGACCCGCGTCCCGGGTTCGAAGCGATGCGCGTGCTCGACGGGCCCGAGGTCGTCGTGAGGGCGGGCGGGGTCGCACCACACACGCTCGGCCTGGAACAGCGGGCGAGTGCCGTCGTCGGTCTCGTGGCAGATGTAGAAGACGGCATGGTCCGCGAACTGCATCGGGAAGTAGTTCCACATCCCCGGCAGCACAAGCTCGCCCTCCCGGATCCCGCCAGGCTCGGGCTCGCCCACCGGGCGGATACCCCAGGAACGGTCTCGGTTGCCCCAGCAATGTTCGGGGGACACCGTGATCTCCTCGCCGGCGACGACCAGCGTGCCCGACCACGTGCCGGTCTGGACGAGGCGCTGGGTGTCGAACACAACCTTCTCCCGACTGCGAATGAACTGACGGGGCTCGGCGATCGCCGGCGTGTGGCCGGTCCAGGTCACGTCCATCGACACCGGCAGGTCGTCGCTCTGCGCCTCCGAGGCGTCGGTCACCCGGGGTGGACCCGCTCGTGACGCCGTCCCGCCGGCGAGGGTGCTCCACGCCTCGTCAACTGCGATCCTCAGGGTCTGGAGCGGCTCGACGACTTCGACCAGGAAGGGTCCCACCGAGGTGTCCCGGCGGTCGCCGAGCGGCGCGGACGCCCGCACGATGTACTGGCTGCCACCGCGCCGGACGTCGACGAACGCGTCCACCACCCCCAAGTTGGGGTACTGGCCGAAGCCGAAGATGGCGAACCAGTCACCGGCGCACGGGTGCATGTTGAAGTAGTAGCGGTCGTAGAAGTTCCGATCGCTCGTCGCCGGGTGGCGGATGAGCTCGGGCGCTTGGTGGACCGGGAAGTCATCCCACTGCGACAGCGACAAGGCGTCCCTCGGCCCGCGTGATCAGCCTGCGTGGCAGGCACAGTGCCCGCCGCACCCACCGGCCGTCGGGGCCCCACACATGCCGCCGGCAGGCATCGGCTCGGCCGCGTTGCCGGTCGTGGCGAACACCGGGATCAGCCGGACCGCCCCCAGGTGCCCGGACGGGCAGGTGGCCGGGGCGTCGGCATCGGCCATGGACCGACGCTCCTCGTAGACGATGTCGCAGGTCCTGCAGCGGTAGTCGTACCGGGGCATGTGCTCTCCCTTCGCTTCGATGCTACCGGCTCGACGCGCCCGACAGGCGGGCGCCACTCCGCCCAGATTCTCGCTCGGATTGCAACCTGCTTCGCTTCGCAAAATTGTCACAAATCCGTGCGTGGGTCGTTGGTGGAGGATGGCGGGCCGTATCTCTCTTGATCTCCGGATCCTCCAAGTGCCTGCGCGCCGGCAGAGAACCAGTGGTACGAGCCACTCGGTTTCGATCGTTGCGTTCGCTGTGCACGGTCTCGGGGTTGGATCCCGGGGCAGAAGGGACGGACCGAGTGGGGCGGCGGGTGCGACCGGAGCGGTAACTTTTCACTATTGACCACAGGGGGGGGCGTACCGATGAGATCATTGGTGTGGGGGGTCACCGCGGCAGCGCTTGTGGCGAGCGTCGTGGGTTCTGTGGGCTGGCATGCTCGAACATCGGTCGCCGCGAACGGCACGTCTCTCAGCGCGCCCGCGGCCACGACCGTCGCTCGACCCACCGCCGCCATGAGCACCGAGCTGACCGCGTCCACGACGTCTACCGGTACCACACAGACGACGGCGAGAGCTTCCGATGACGTCGACTGGACGACACTTGAAGGGACGGCGCTCGCCGTGGCCGGCAAGTACATCGGTGGCAGCCCACTCCGCCCCGCAGGACCTCTCGGACCCATCGTCACGTCAAACGTGGACACCACTGGCGAGGCGATCAGCGTCGCTCAGCGAACACTGCCGGCTACCAGTGGCGCCGGAAGCGGCGCAACGGTGCAGATGCAGCTCGTCCTACTCGGCGACGTGCAGCTTGTCGTGGATGTCGAGAGCCTGGATGGCAGCTTCCAAGGCGCAGCGCTCGTGCTCGCGCCCGGGACCCACACAGTCGAGTCGGTCGTCCCTGTTCCCGGATCCGAGACTTCCGCCACCGCGATTGTCACGACCGCACGGGCAGCGACTGACCCGGTGGGCACAGCCAACGCCGCCATGTCCGTTCCTCTCACATTCCCGGGCTGCTACGGCAACCCGCAGCCGCCAGTCGTCATAGGGTCGGTCTTTGGACCCCTGATCCAGGGCGAAGGGATCGTGGAATGTCTGAGTCCTGAACCGCTCGGGCTCATCGTGTCCATCTACCAAGGGAACACAAGGGTGGGCAACGCGGCGGGCGGCACAGGGACAGGGACATACCTGCCAATCGACGCGTACGCGCAGTGTGTCGTCACATCGGGAACGCACAATTTCGTCACGGCTGAGCTCTACTCGGTCGCCGGGTACCTGCAGGGAAGCGCCACGTCCCCTTCGGCCACTCTTCACTGTGCGTGAGTCGTTGCATGTCTCCGCGGTTGCCGGCCGGTGGTCAGGTCGGTGGTCGAATCGGTGGTCGGGCCGGTGGTCGAATCGGTGGTCGGGCCGGGAGGCACGATGACGAGTCTCGAAGAGCGGTCGTCCGACCGACCGGCCGCCAGCCCGCCGCTTCATGGCGACGCGCCAGCGGGCGATCGTGTCCCACATGATCCGAGCTCGAGCGATGCCGTCGCCTCACACGATTCGAGCTCGAGCGATGCCGTCGCCGCACTTGATCCGAGCTCGAGCGATGCCGTGGCCGCACTTGAGACCGACGACCTGCGAACTGTCCTGAGCCGGGTGCTGCCGGCGCGTTGGGATCAACCGATCTCGGCGCGGGACCAGCAGGCCTTCGATGCCAACGTTCGAAGTGCCTGGATGGTGATCTTCTATCGGACGGCATCGGTGGTGAGGAACCGCGCCGACGCCGAAGAGATCACCCAAGAGGTCTTTTGCCGAGTACTCGGGCGTATGCGAGGTGACTCTCCAAGCGAGCCCCTGCGAGCCGCCTACTTGAAGACGGCAGCCCGAAACCTTCTCTACGACCGCTGGCGACGGGACCGCCGAGCTCGCGATCTCAACGTGGTGTACAGCAACGATCCGAGCAATGCTCCCCCAAGCCTCGAAGACGAAGTCCTGGAGCGGATCGATGCCAAACTGCTCATCTCGGCGATGCGACGGCTGCCGGCGATGCATCTTCACGTACTGAGGCTCCGGGTGTTCGAGGGTCTGTCGGCCGAGGAGACCGGCGCCGTCATCGGTAAGAGCGCCGCCGCAGTTCGCCAGATCCAGCATCGCTCCCTCTCCATGCTGCGTACCGATTTGGCAGGGAGCACCGAGTTCGCGGGGCATTCTGAGTCCGCCGTATCTTCCGAGCTGGCCGAATGTGCGGATCCGAGCGCGCAGCCTGAGCAGAGGAGCGAGCCGGCTGTGACCTCTCCTTGAGACCGCTCGATGCCCGCGATCCCCACACTGGGATGCACCGACTCCATTCTTGCAATCTCGAGCATCAGCCCAACCTCGAACGCTCCTGTTGGTAGCGGTGGAGACCGGATGTCACACTGGCGCGCCCCGTTCGTTGAAGAACATGTGAACACCGATACGTATCATCTCGCCCCATCCCGCAGACCGGCCCATCGCCGGAACAGAACGACCGCCGATGCGGCTTACCACGGGACTGATGGGACGCGGCAGACACCTTTCCGAATTGCACGCATCGGCAAGGCGGTGCCTGTACATGCCGCCGATCCCGTCAACGACCAGGTGCTGCTCGAACGCGCCTGCCTCGGTGACATCGAAGCGCTCAACGGCATTGTTCGAAACCACTGGCGGTGCGTCTACCGGTTGGTGTCTGGCTCAGCGCTTGAACGGACGAGTGTCGAAGAGCTCGTCGGGGAAGTGTTTGCCAGGTCCATCTCGCGGATCTCCACACTTCTCGTCGACCGGGCCGACCTCTGCCTCGGTCTCACGACGATCGCCCGTGACCTCCTCCAGGCGGTCGCTCAAGAGCAGGGACTGTCACTCCGAACCCTTACCCGCACCGAACCGCGAACAACCACGCCGGTGATCTCTGTCCTTCACACGGACGGAGTGCTTGACACCCCTTCCTCACTCCCCGTCGACGCTGCACGGGTACAGCGTGTGATCGAGATGATCCCCCTGCTTCCCGTGCTTGAACAAGAGCTGATGCGTCTTCGCCTTCTCGAAGGGATGTCGGTGAGCGAGGTCGCCGCATGGTGGGGACGCACTGTCGAGTTCACCGCTCGTGTGCAGCAGTCGGCATTGGACACACTGAGGGCAGAGATGGAAAGTGGGGAGTGGGAATGACGACGAGGTGCAGATGACCATCTCGGAACCTTTCGAACCCGACGGCCCGTCCGGGGCTGAGCCGCCGAGCGAACCGCGTGATGTACCGCCCATGCCCAGCGAGGTACGTGACCCGCTCGACGAGGCCATCGACGGCTTGGCTGGCGTTGCTCGTACCGTGTCGCTGTCGGAGGCTTCGCAACCGCCACCACCATACGTTGGCGACCGGACGGTAGAAGGCCCCGGCGGAGCCGACGCCGGAAGGGGAGCCGACGCGCGTGCAGACCTCGACGCGTTGGCTGCCATCGCCGACCGGCTCAGCCAGCTCCCCGCCTCGGTGTGGGACGAGGTGGCCCCGCTGTACGGGATCGACCAAGGCGTCGCCGAGACGGGACGTCAACGGTCATCGTCCCCAACTGCACAGACACGCTCAACGATCGACGTCGGCGAGACCGCACGCCAAAAGGAGCACGTCTCCCCACGTGTAGGTGCGCCGAGAGACCGGTTGAGCGCTCGACGCCTCAAGCCGGCTGCGCTGGTCGCGGCGGCCGGCGTCGTGTCGATCGCGATCCTGCTCTTGGCCGTCGCGAGTGGTGTGACGAGCGTGTCACAAGCACGCTCCGCGCGCACTGCCGTTCCCGGCCTCACTTCCATTCACCCGAGGTGGCGCCTGGTGTCCTCGATCACCAACACCGCATGGCTTGAAGCCGGCTCGGCGGCTGTGAGTGGCCCGGGGATCACCATTGCCTGCGCTGCCCCCGGACGATGCATTGCCGGCAACCCCGGAAGTGGGCGTGCCAGCTCGCGCCTCGAAAGGACGACCGACGCCGGGGGCACCTGGCAGGCGCTCACCTTGCCGGATGGCGCGCGATTGGGAACGGCGCCGACGTGCCCGGACTCCAGCGTCTGCCTCGCCGCCGGCTTTGCCGGCGTCCCGTCTTCGTCTCCGCTGCCGACGACCGGCACGGTGGCGATCTTCGAGTCATCCGACGGCGGTGCGTC
This sequence comes from Actinomycetes bacterium, assembly GCA_021791615.1. The sequence goes on along the minus strand of JAJYWG010000539.1, from coordinate 36,929 downwards.
GTGGTCAGTGCTCCCAGCACCTCTGGGTGTCGCCGAGATTACGAACCTGCAGTGCGGCACCCCGACGCGATGCGTCGGTAGCGGGTACCGGTCGCTCTCTGCTCAGGACCAGCCCTCGACACCGGTAGCCGTCGTCGCGCTGCACAAGGGGAGCGCGGCCGCGGCCAACACTGAAGCGCAAGCCGCCATCGGGTCCGTTGCGACGACAGCGTCCACAGCCTGGTGGACATGGACGGTGATCCCGCTCCCCAAGTCCTTCGAGACTGCCGGGCCCGAAGGTCTTTCGTGTGTCTCGACACTGTGTACCCTCGTCGGTGCTCCGACGCTTACGGGAGCTCCGCCACCCTCTGGCACCTCGGCAAGTGGCGGCAATTCGGCCTCCAGCAATTCGGCCTCCGGCAATTCGGCCTCCAGCAATTCGGCCTCCGGCGCATCGGCCGGTGTACGGGAGAGCACGCCGATCCTCGTCAGCCACGACGCCGGGCTCGACTGGACGTCCGCTGCCGTGCCCTCCTCAGCACGTGCCGCAAAGGCGGTCTCGTGCCCGAGCCGGCATTGGTGCATGGCGGTGGCCAGCACCGGGGTCGCCTCGACCAACACCACCTCGACCACCTCGACCAGCAAGATCAATTCTGGAGACAGGGTCCTTGTGAGCACCGATGGTGGCGCGCACTGGAGCTTCCCCGCTGACAGCGGGCTCGTCGTAGCCACACTCCGCTCGGTGTCATGCCCGTCCAGCGGAACCTGCTGGGTGGCAGGTGCTGCTCCAGACCCCGCGGCATCCGGAGCCCTCCGTGGGACGGTGATGAGCACCCGCGACGCCGGAAGCTCGTGGACGGTGACAGCGCTTCCCGCGGTGCCGATCCCGGCTTCGGGCGCTTCGGGCGCATCTGGGGGAGCACCGATCATCGCAACAGGAAACCAAGCTCATGGGTCGGGGTCCCCTGTATCTCAACCAGTCACAGCGTCCGCGCCGGCAGTCGATGACATTGCTTCGCTGGCGTGTGCCGGGGTCGCCACCTGTCTCGCTGTCGGCATGCTTGCCGCCCCGGGGGAACCGAGCATACGACAGCTCGTGCTGCGAAGGAGCGGCCTCTGAGCGAAAGGCAGATGACATGACGACCAGCGAGCTCCAAGGTGCAACTGCTCTCGTAACCCGTGCATCCAGCGGGTTCGCAGAAGCCAGGGCCGCAGCGCTGGTCGCCAAAGGCGCATCGGTCGCTCTCGCCGCTCGTCGGGTCAGCAGGGTGGAGGAGCACGCTCACCGCCTGGCGAACAGCACGACGGTTCTCGTCCACCACGTCGACGTGCCTGACGAGAGACAGGTACGCGGGGTGCTCGAACGCGCGGTGGCTGAGCTCGGTCGCATCGAGATGCTCCGGGCGTCGGACATCGCGGCGGCCATGGCGTTGGCGGTCGCCTAGCCGCGGCACTGTGCGCTGAACGAGATCCTCGTGCGTCCCGCCAATCAGGTGCGATCGCTCCACGCGGCGTGGTGAGCAAGGACCGGACGTACCGCTGCGACGTCGGGAACCCGGCACAATGAGCATGGCTCTACCGGCAACAATGGAGCAGTCGGCGCGGCTGATCGGCCCGATCGATCGGTACGAGCGTTCGAACGGTGCATTCGGGACGAAAGGGAGTCGGAAGTGGACCTGGGCCTCGACGGCAAGGTAGTGATGGTCACGGGAGGATCGGACGGGCTGGGGCGCGCGCTCTGCCACAGGCTGATCCAAGAGGGTGCCTCGGTTGCTCTGTGTGCACGTGATCGGGAGCGCTTGTCAGCGACGGCTGACGAGCTCAGGGCACTGGCCGCTGCGCTCCGGGCACCGGAAGATGAGACCCGGGCGCGGAGGACGGACCCCGGCGCGCTCGGCGCCACACCGGTGCTGGCGGATCCCTGTGACGTAACGTCCGCCGACGACCTGCGACAGTTCGTCGAAAGGGCTGTCGAACGGTTCGGGCGGATCGACGGCCTGGTGAACAACGCCGGCCGGTCGGCAGGCAAGCCGGTGGCCGAGACGACCGATGCCGACTGGGAGGAGGACCTGCTGCTCAAGCTCCATGCAGCCGTGCGGCTTACCCGGCTCGTCCTACCTCACATGACGCGGCCTGGAGGCGCCATCGTGAATGTGCTCGCGATCGCTGCCAAGACCCCGGGTGCGGGTTCGGGCCCCAGCTCGGTCTCCAGGGCTGCAGGGATGGCCCTCACGAAAGCCCTCTCCAAGGAGCTGGGTCCCGACGGCATCCGAGCCAACGCGGTCCTCATCGGGCTGATCGAGTCCGGGCAGTGGGAGCGGGTCGCCGCGACCCGGGGAGTCGCCGTCGAGGACCTCTACCTTCGGATGGCAGTCGACGCCGGGATCCCCCTCGGAAGGGTGGGACGCGCGGCGGAGTTCGCCGACACGGTCAGCTACCTGCTCTCGTCCAGGGCGTCGTACGTGACCGGGGCCGCGCTGAACCTCGACGGCGGGCTCTGCGCAGCCGTGTGACCGCACGACTGCACGACTGCACGACTGCCCGACCGCCCGACCGCCCGACCGCCCGACCGCCCGACCGCCCGAGCTCCGACATGGTGTGACGGCGAGGCCGTCAGCCACAGATGTGCGAGAGGAATCGATCCGCCTGGCCCCGCTGCTCGTAAAAGGCAAGCTCGCGGTCGGCGACCGATGCGATCCGCTCGGCCGCGTGCTCTGGGGGAACCCTCCCCGAAGCGCCGGCGGCAACCGCGTCGTAGCGGTCCGACTGGATCGCCGCGAACTCGGGGGCGAGCTCGGGGATTGGCGGGTAGTCGCCTGCTCGCACGCCGGCGTCGTAGAGCTGGCGGAACTCCCGGGCGTCCGTGTCGGTCTCGGCCTGGTGCTTCGCATCGTCAAGCGCCGCGACCCAGTCGGCGTGGAGGATCCGGTAGTAGTCGCGGATGGCCTGCTTGTTGAACTGGAAGTGGGCAGTCCTCCCGTCGAGCAGCCGGTCGAAAGTGACCCGCACCGAATCGTGATCGAGGGTGTCCACCACCATCGCGTCGTCACCGTCGACCGCCGCCTCCCACTTCGCGTCCCACAGCGACAGCCCGAGGCTGGCGAAGAGTGCGAAGACCTGCACCGTGCACAGTTCGAGGAGCTCGATTGCGTCGAGGAGCGTCTCGTGGTCGACCCCGCTCAGGTGAACGGTCTCCTGCCAGCTCAAGTACCGGTCGTGGTCCTCGTACTTGGTCGAGCAGTCGTACACCATCGTGCCGAAGCGACCCCAGGGCACGATCGGACCGACGACACCGATCGACGCGGCAACCCCGTCGGCTGCCTCGGGACCGTCGCTCACGAGAGCATGCCGGTACCGCTCGGCGATCGACGACCCAGCCGGGCTGCCTAGACGGAAGATGTGCTCGAGCGCCATGACCTTTCGGCTCGCCACGTGATAGCGGTGGTAGTCCCACGCCGGCCGCCCGCGGTCGACGAAGTGATCGGGGCGGAGCACCGGCAGCTCTCTCACCACCACCGCCGCGCTCGGCACGAACGATCCGGTCACCGTTCCGGTCTGCTCGTCGACGAGACCGACATGATGGGTGGCCGCCCCCTCATCCCGGAGCTGCGCGAGGCGGCTTGCGTCCCATAGCCGGGCCGCCTCGTCAGTGCCGCAGCATGCAGCCAGATCGGCCATCGAGAGCCGGCGCCACGACTCTGGTGCCGCCAGCCGGAGGAACACCGCGTGCCGTAGCTCGGTCCGGCTCCTGCCGCTGCCGGGCACCGTGAAGAAGGTCCCGACGTCGAACGCCGACCCGGCGTCGGTGGCGTCGGCCACCAGGTATCGCTCGCCTGCGTGCTCGATCCGATAGAGATTCTGGACCGATCCGCGCACGCTGGGCTCGGAGCGGCGCAGCCCGGCCAAGTCCACGGTCCACCCGTTGCCGGCACTCCCGCCCGAGGTCACGGCGAGACTCTACCGACCTCCGAGGAGCCGCGAGCGCCCAGTAGAGCCCGGTACAGTGACGCCAGCGTCAGGAACCAGCAGCAGCACTCGCAGAGGAGCCGGTCCGTGCAGATCACGATCGTGGGGGGAGGGAGCTACCAGTGGACGCCCGAGCTGCTGGCCGACCTCCTCGGCACGCCTTCCCTGCGCGGCGCTCACATCGTGCTCGAGGACGTCGACCCCGCGCCACTCCCCAAGATGGAGGCGCTGGCCCAGCAGTTGAACGAGGCTCTCGGGGCGGGCGCGTCGATATCTGCGACCACCGACCAACGCCGTGCCCTCGATGGCGCCGACTTCGTCGTGGTGACCATCTCGACCGGCGGGTTCGCCAGCATGGCCGTCGACTTGGCGGTTCCCGAGCAGTTCGGCATCCGCCAATCGGTAGGCGACACGGTCGGTCCCGGTGGGATCGCGCGCTCCTTGCGAAACATCCCGGTGCTGGTCGGCCTGGCTCGGGACATGGAAGAGCTCTGTCCGAACGCGTGGCTGCTCAACATCACCAACCCGATGACCACCCTCACCCGCTCCATCTGCGCCGAGACGTCGATCCGCACGGTCGGCCTGTGCCACGAGGTCGGGAACTGGTGCCTGGACCTGGCGATCGCACTCGGCTTGCCGGCCGACGCAATTAGGCCCGTCGTGAGCGGCGTCAACCACTTCCCGGTGGTCACCTCGCTCGACGTCGCCGGGCAGGACGGCTTCGACGTGCTGGGCAAGATGGTCGATGAGGTAGGTGGCCTCGACGCGCTGGGTCCGCTCCCCGGTCAGGTCGAGGCCGAAGCGATGACGCCGCTTGACTTCGTGCGCCGCCACGTGCTGGCACTCACCTTGTTGGAGCGCTGGGGAGCGCTGCCCGCTGCCGGGGACCGTCACTTGGCCGAGTTCCTTCCCTCGGTGCTCACCGAGGACTCCTCGTGGGGCGCGGCCTACGGCATCGAGTGCACGACCATCGCCGACCGGGAGCACAGCCAAGCCGGTTACGTCAGCGACGTGGAGGCGTGGCTGTCGGGGGCCAAGGCGCTCCAGACGTGGAAGTCGGGCGAGCTCCCGGCGCCGGTGATCGATGCCCTCGTCACGGGGACGCCGCTCGAGGCCCCGGTGAACATCCCCAATGCCGGCCAGTGCCCCGACCTCCCCGGTGACGCCGTCGTCGAATCGGTGTGCGTCGTCGACGCCGAGGGGATCCGAGGGCGAGACCGGGTCTCGCTCCCCGCGCCCTTCGCGGAGCTGCTGCGCCGCCACGTCGCCGTACAGGAGCTCACGGTACGAGCGGCACTCGACGGCGATCGCCGTCTGGCGGCGACGGCCTTCGAGCTCGACCCACTTGCGGGTCGCGGCGACCTGCGGCGCACCGACGCCATGGTGGAACAGCTCTTGGAGCAGGAGGCGGCGTGGCTGCCGCAGTTTTCGTGACGGCGTGCGCGTGAGGGGGAGGGAGCTGTCATGAGAGTGGGATTCGTCGGGCTCGGTGCGATGGGGCTGCCGATGACCCGGCACCTCGTAGAAGCCGGCCACGACGTCACGGTGGCGTCCCGCAGCCGGGGTCCGATCGAGATCGCCATGGGGCTGGGCGCCACCGAGGCGGCCTCCACGGCCGACATCGCAAGCGCCGCCGACGTGGTCTTCCTCTGCGTGCCGAGCTCCCCCGACGTCGTCTCGGTCGTCGACTCCCTCCTGCCAGGACTCGGGGCGGGCACGACGGTCGTGGACTGCTCCACCATCGACCCCGACGTCGAACGTGCACAGCACGAGCGGGTCGCCGCCACCGGTGCCCGCTACCTCGAGGCGCCGTTGTCCGGCGGGACGGCAGGGGCCGAAGGAGGGACCCTCACGCTCATGGTCGGCGGGGACGCTGCCACGCTCGCCGACGTCGAGCCGGTGCTCGGGGCGTTCGCCCGATTGGTCGTCCACGTCGGCGGACCGGGGATGGGCCAGGTCGTGAAGCTCTGCAACAACCTCATCTACGCTGCGCAGATGGTGGCCACCGCCGAAGCCACGGCGCTCGCTGTCAAGTCGGGGGTCGACATGCCCAAGCTTCTCACGGTCCTCGAGCACGCCACCGGGGACTGCGTCGCCGTGCGGACTCGCTTGCCGGTACCCGGCGTCATCCCCGAGAGCCCGGCCTCGAACGGGTGGCGGCCGGGCTTCATGACGGACCTCATGGCCAAAGACCTCGACTTGGCCCTCGCGTACGCAGCCCGTACCGGCGTGCCCCTCGCCACGACGGCCTCGGCCCGCCAAGCGCTCACCGCCGCCAGCACCGCCGGCTACGGACGCGAGGACTTCTCTTCAGTGGCGAAGGTGATCCTCGGCTTGGCCGGAGCCGGATGAGCGATTTTCGCGGGCTCGAGAACCCGCCGACGCACCTGCCCGCGCCGGCGCTCGTCCTCGCAGCCGACCACCGGGCACGAGGTGTCATCACCATCGAGAACTACCAGGTCTACCTGGAGGCGCTCGCTGCCGCTCTTCCCCATTGCGACGGGATCCTCGCCAGCATGCAGCCACTCTGCGACCTGGCGGCTGCCGGCCATGTCACGACACGCCACCGTACGTACCTCTCGGTGAACCGGACCGGGCTCGCAGGCTCGGCCTTCGAGCTCGACGACCGCCTGGTGGCCAGCGTCGCACAGGCCGCCGGCGACGGTTGGTCCGGCGTGAAGCACATGACCCGCATCGACCGATCGGACCCACGGACCGCGACAGCGCTCGAGCTGCTGGGCAAGGTCCTCGCAGAGGCCCGGGCACACCGTCTCGAGGCGATGGTGGAGCCCTTGGTGTGGAAGGACGGCGCGATCGCCCACGGTGTCGATGACATCGTCTACGCGGCGGTGATCGCCCACGACCTCGGCGCTCCGCTCCTGAAACTCCCGGTCCCCGACGCACCGGCGGGAGCGGCCCGCCAGGACGCAGTCGCCCGGGTGGTGGCGAGCGTCGGCGTGCCGGTGCTGTTCCTCGGGGGGCCCCGGACCTCCGAGGGGCGCGAGCGGGGCTTCGACGAGACGCTGGGCCAAGTGGCCGACGTGATGGCCGGCGGAGGGTCGGGCATGGCCATCGGCAGGACGCTCTACGAGCACCCGACACCGGCCGAGGCCGGCCGGCAGATCGCTGCCGCCATCCACCAGACCGTCACGGGTGCGGTGGATGAGCGGCGCGGTGGGTGAGCAGCGCGGTGGATGAGCGGTGATCCTCACCGTCGATTTCGGCACCAGTGTCACCAAGGTGGCCCTGTGGTCAGAGGACGGGCTCGTCACGCTCGCCCGAGCCGAGCTCTCCACGTCCCACCCGCACCTCGGCTGGGCCGAGCAGGACCCGTTCAGTTGGTGGACGTCGGTCGTCATCGGCTGCGCGCAAGCCCGGGCGGCCGCACCGTCCGAGTTCGCCAGAGTGGACGTCGTGAGCTGCTCGGCCGCCCGCCAGACCTTCGTCCCCGTCACCGCGTCGGCCGAACCGATCGGCAGAGGTCTCCTGTGGTCCGACCGCCGTGCCGGGGCTGAGGCTACCGAGCTCACCGCTCGTTGTGGTGGAGACGAAGCCGTCCGCTCCCGCACCGGGGTGCCGCTGGACAGCGGCGCAGTGGCGGCGAAAGTGGCCTGGCTGGCCCGGCACGAGCCGGAGCGCCTGGCCGCCTGCGACTGGTTGCTCTCTCCGCGCGACCTGGTAGTCTGGCGCCTGACCGGCGAGCTGGCCACCGACGTCACGCTGGCGTCACGGACCGGGCTCTACGACTTGACGGGGGTGCCGGTCCCCGAGCTCGCTCCCGTCTCCGGACGTCTTGCCCCGGTGCTGCTCCCCGAACAGGTGATCGGGACCCTCCGCTCGGTCCCGGCCGCTGAGCTCGGGCTCCGGCCGGGCACGCCTGTCGTGATCGGCGCCGGCGACCGGCAGTGCGAAGTCTTGGGCTCGGGCGCGACGGTCGACCGCCCCATGGTGAGCTGGGGCACCACGGCCAACATCTCCTTCCCGGTCGACGTCCGTCCGGAGCCGCCGCCGGCCGGCATGGTGATCTCGCGTGGTGCCGGTGGCGGATGGCTCGTCGAAGGCGGCTTGTCCTCGGCCGGCGCCTTCCTCGGATGGCTGGGCGGGCTCACGGGCAAAGACCCGCAGGACCTGGCGGCCCTGGCGGCCCAGAGCACGCCGGGCTCACGCGGGGTGGTGGCCGTACCCTGGCTCGACGGCGCCAGAGCGCCGTGGTGGCGCGACGACGCCCGCGCCGGGTTTGTCGGTCTGGGCTCGGCCCACAACCCGGGCGATGTGGCTCGGGCCGTCGTGGAGTCGGTGGCCTGGGACGTCGTCCGTTGCCTCGAGTCCGTCGAGGCAGACCTGCCGTCGGCACCCGCTGCTCGTGGCCTGTCGTTGGCTGGTGCCGGAGCCCGGATACCCCTGTGGGTGACCGTGCTGACGGCGACTGCAGGACTGCCCGCGACCCGGCGCTGCTCCGGGGAGGCGGCGTCGGCCGGCGCCGCCCTGCTCGGCGCCGGCGCCATCGGCATGGATGTCGTCCTCGACCAGCTCGACCCCGTGGACGAGGAGATCGTCCCCGACCCGGCGACAGTGGCCGCATACCGCGAGCTGCGGCCCTGGGTCGAGGACGTGACCTCGGTCCTGCTCGACCTCCACCTCCAGCCCGCGCCGTCAGGACAGGCAGCCGAGCATGGGGCCGGGCTGCCGCCTTCTCAGCATCCGGGTGCGACGGGTGCGGCGGGTGCGGCGGGTGCGGCGGGTGCGGCGGGTGGCGGTGGCCGTGCGCCAGGGCGATGAAGGTCGCCGGGCGTCCGATCGAGCTGCCCTACGGGCGCGCGCGGGTCTCGCTCACGGTTCCCGATGACGCAGTCGTCGTCCAGACGACCACCGGTGCAACCCTTGCCGACGGCGACGGGGCCGTCAGGTCCGCGCTAGCCGATCTTGGATCCGGCAGCAGGCTGGCCGACCGGGTCGGTCCCCGCGACCACGTGCTCGTGATCTTCCCCGACATCACCCGACCGATGCCCAATCGCGTCGTGCTACCCCCGCTCCTCGACGAGCTCGAACACGCTGGTGCCGGCCCCGATCGAGTCGAGCTGCTCTGCGCGACCGGCACCCATCGTCCGGCGACCCCGAGCGAGATGGCCGAGCTGCTGGGGCCATCGATCCTCGAGCGATACCGAGTCGGCCAGCACCGCGCCGACGACGGTCGTCACGTCTCCGTCGGTCGGGTGCAGGGCGTGCCGATCCTGCTCGATGCCCGCTACGTGTCGTCCGACGTCCGGATCTGCACCGGGTTCGTAGAACCCCATTTTTTTGCCGGGTTCAGCGGCGGGCCCAAGGGGGTATGCCCGGGCCTCGCGGCGACCGAGACCATCCTCGAGGCGCACAGCCCGGAGCGGATCGCCGATCCGGCTGCGACCTGGTGCCGCACCGACGGCAACCCGGTGCACGAGTTCATCCGCCAGGCGACCGACCTGCTCCCGCCCGACCTCTCGATCGACGTGACGCTGGGAGCGAACCGCGGTCTCAGCGGAGTGTTCGCAGGACGGCTTCCCGACGGCCACCAACGTGCCTGTGAGCACGTGCGACGGACTGCGGTGACCTCGGTCGATACCCCCTTCGACGTCGTCGTCACGACGAACGGCGGGTATCCCTTGGACCGCAATCTCTACCAGGCAGTCAAGGGCATGGCGGCCGCGGCCCAAGTCGTGCGCGAGGGAGGAACGATCCTGCTCGCGGCAGCATGCGCCGACGGCATGCCGAACGGCAGTGCGTTCGCCAGGACCCTGGCAGCAGCCGCAGGCGCCAGCGAGCTGGCCGCAACGTCCGGCGCGCCGGCACTCGATCGCTGGCAGGTGCAGGTGCTCGGGCGCGTGCTCGGGCGCGCCCGCATCTTGCTCTACAGCGACGGGGTGCGAGACCTCGACGCACGAAGTGCCTTTCTCGAGCCGGTCTCGACACTCCAAGGCGCGCTGGAGCACGCAGTCGCGGAGCACGGCACCAGCGCCCGAGTCTGCGTCTTGGTGGACGGGCCGCTCTCCCTTGCCGTTGGCAGATCGAACTGAGGTGACGAGGGACACCGGTTGTGGCGAGTGTGGCAGTGGTCGCTTTGGAGGCAGCGGTGGGAGCGGCGGTGGCTGCTTGACCGGCTGTCCTCAGTGTGCGAGCAGGCCTACGCCGCAGGTGCTCCGGGGGTCGGGTTCCGAGTGAAGAGCTTCCGAGCGGTCCCACCCAGGAAGAGCTCCATGGCCGTGGGGTCGAGAGGCAGGTCCCTGGCTTCGGTGAGCGACCGGCGCATCGGGAACCAAGGCTCGTCACTGCCCCAGAGCACCCGACCCCGGTAGGTAGAGCTGTTCATGAACCGCAGCAGCATGTGGTCCATGTAGCGAGGCGAGTACGCGGTGCATGACAGGTACAGGTTTCGCCACTTTCGCATGTAGTTCATCAACAGCTCCTCGTAGGGATGTCCCATGTGCGCGCCGACGACCACGAGGTCGGGAAAGTCGATCAGCACGTCCTCCAGCATCTCGGGGTGCTGGAGACGCGATCTGACCTTGGGACCGGGGACACCCACGTTGATCCCGACCGGGATCGACAGCTCCTCGCAGACGCTGTAGAGCGGGTAGTGGCGGGGATCGTTCACCGCAGCACCAGTCGCCACCGACATGACCCGCACCATGACGAACGCTGGGTCTTCCGCCAAGGCGCGGACCCGGCGGACATTGCGAGTGGGACGCGAGGGGTCGGTGACGCCCCCGGCGACCAAGAACCTCCCGGGATGTTCCGAGGCGGCCGCGAGCGCCTCTTCGGCGCCACGACCCAAGTCGGCCGTGACGATGCCGGTCGTGACTCCCAGTTCGTCCATGACGGCGAGGACCGACGCGGCTTCGCCCCGGTGCTCCGAGCTTTTCAGGTAAAGGTCGATGCCGCGATTCTGGCGGTGCGACAAGAACTTGGCAGCCAGCTCGTCGGAGACGAAGTTGACCCAGATGTCGACGACGTCACCGGGCCCGGCGACCTCGGCGCGATCGCTCGTCGCTCGCTCGACGATCGTTGCTGCCGCCCGTGAGACGGCAGATCCCCGCGCGGTCGAGGTCGCCCGTGGAGCCCCAGCCGCCTCGGTCCCCGCGGCAGTCCGTCCGCCTGTGGCACTCCGTCCGCCTGCAGCGGCAGGCAGATCCGCGGCGGTGCTCTCCGGCTCAGTCACGGTAGAAGGCCGGGCTCATCGTGCCTGGAGGCAGCTTGTCGAGTGGTTGGGCGACTTCGGACACGAGCGGGCCGACACGGGCGGCCACCGGCGCCAGGCGATCGAGATCGAACCCGTAGACCGCCGCTGGGTTCTTCGCCAGGATGGTGTCGAGCTCGGTCGGGTCCACCCCGGCGAAGGATCGACGCAGCGCGGCCACCGAGTAGGGAAACGTGCCCTCGGCATGCGGGTAGTCACTCCCCCAAAGGTAGCGTTTCAAGCCGATCGCGTGTCGGGCACGCGCATCCTTGGGGCTGGGGAAGCTCACCGCCACCGCACAGTTCCGGGCGAAGTACTCGGAGGGCAGCAGCTCGAGCATCGCTTCACGGGGGACGGCCAGCTCACCGAAGCGACCCGAGGGCGAGATCTGCGAGTAGAAGACGTCGAGCATCGAGAGCGCCGGCGGGACCCATGACCCCCCTTGCTCGGTCATGACGAACCGCAGTTTGGGGAATCGGTCGAACACGCCACCGGCGATGAGGTGGGTGAGCGCACGCCGCGAGAAGAACGCGGTCTCGGCGAGCCAGATGATGCTGGCAGCCGGGTAGGCGCCGTAGTCGGGAGTTCCCCCGCCCGAGTGATGGTTCACCACCACCCCCAAGTCCTCACAGACCTGCCACAGGCGGTCGTAGGCCGGGGAGTACAGCGGTTCGAGCCAGGGAGCGTCGGGGGGTACGGCCGGGAGCAAGATCCCCCCTCTCAGGCCGTTCTCGGCGGCGAAGTGCACGTCTTCGACCGCGTCGTCGATGTCGTTCAAGAAGATCTGAGCCACGCCGGCCCGGCGATCCGGCTGTTCGGCACACCACTGCGCCAACCAGCGATTGTGCGCTCGCACACCTGCCCGGCGAAGCCGGTACTCCTCGGGGCTCGGAGGTCGTGCGACGACGGCTCCGGTCGGAAAGAACGGCGGAACGGTGTTGGGAAAGATCACCTCTCCCACGACACCATCGGATTCCAGGTCTGCGGTCCTGCGCTCGGAGTCCCAGTTGCGAGAGCCGCGATCCCCTTTCAAGTCCTGGAAGGGGTTGCGGTATGCCTCCCGCCACGAGTCGAATTCGTCCCTGTACTCCGCCTCGAGGAAGTCTCTGTAGTCGTCGATGCTCGCGCCCGCATGGCAATCCGCCGAGATGACGATGTATCGCTCGCCTTGGGGTGAGGTGACGGTCATCGGCTCGCTCCTTCGTCGGACCCGCAATTCATGGAGGTGGGCTTTCGCCGTCTGGCTCGGGCAGGCTGGGGTGAGACGTCTTCTACTCCAGAGAGCTCGTAGCGCCGGTTCCGAAGATCCGAGACCAGCTTCGGCAGGAGCCTGGCGAGCGCACGGCGGTCCGACTCGCTCCACGAGCCCAGCTCGTCGGCCAGGTGCCGGGATCCTGCCAATGCCACCCGTTGCCGGACTTCCTTGCCACGAGGCGTGAGCCGCACTTCCACGACGCGCCGGTCCGACATGCTCGGCGAGCGATCGACCAGGCCAAGCTCCTCCAGAGCGCGGACCTGACGACCGACGGCTGAAGGATCCATATGGGCCAGGCGCCCCAGCTCCCCAAGGGTGATCGGTCCTCGCTCCTCGACTCGACCCAGCAGGTCGAATGCTGGCTGGGACACCAGGACTCCCGATGCCGCCGACCAGCCGGCGAACGCCCGACGGCTCGAGTAGAGACGGAGCATCTCCCAGAGTGCTCCCTGAACTGCCTCGACCTGGGCAGCGGGGGATGTTGCGAGAAGGGAGGCCTCCGCGGGCAACCTTTGCGCACTGTCCACAGGACCTACTGTATGGTATTCATTTGACTGAGTCAAACAACTAATCTGAGCGGCCTCGGCCTGTACGCCCGCGAGGAGAGCTGGGCCGAAAGGGATTCGAACCCGCCGCAAGGCGATTGAGGAGGCACCCGTGACGACGGCGAATGACTGGCGAGTGGCCGACAGCGACATGCACGTCGTCGAGCCGGCCGACCTCTGGGAGCGTTACATCGACCCACGATGGGCGCACGCTGCACCGATCGGCCTGGCCGAGACGCCCCGAGACATGCGAGTCCGGGTAAAAGACGCCGTCCTGCTCCGCAGCGGCCGTCCCCGTCCCCGCGAGAAGGGAGGACCCGAAGACGGCCGTCCGTGGCGGGAGGAGCAAGACGAGGCGCTCGCCGCCTTCGAAGCCCGACACTTCGACGCCGCGTCTCAAGTGGAGGCGATGCGTGCCGAGGGAATCGACTCGACGGTGCTGTTCCCCAGCCGAGGCCTGTTCGTTCTCGGGTTGCAAAGCTCCGACCACGTGGGTCCCGACGGGTTGGAACCGGCACTGGCGACGGCCATCGCACGTGCGTACAACGACTGGATGGCAGACTTCGTCAAGGACTGCGGCCTGCCTGGTCGAGTCTTCGGTGCGTCGATGATCGCCCCCCACGACGTGCACGGCGCGATCGCCGAGCTCGAACGATCGGTTGACTTGGGCTTCAAGGCAGCGTTCCTCGCACCCGGGCTCGTGGACGCCGCGCCGTGGCACCACCCTCGATATGACCCACTCTGGCGAGCGGCCGAAGAGCTCGGTGTCGCCGTATGCTTCCACGGCGGTGGGCGAACGTCGCTCTTGCCGGATTTCTCCTTTGGTGCCCACTTGGACCGCCTGATGCTGTGGCACTCCTTCAACCAGCCCCTGGGCATCATGTTCGTCGCTGCCTGCTTCACCTCCGGCGGCATCTTGGAACGCTTCCCGGGTCTTCGGGTGGGGCTCCTCGAGGGCAACTGCTCATGGGCGCCGTTTCTCATGTACCGGCTCGACGAGCACTGGGAATGGACCGGCAAGTACGAGGCTCCCGGAGTGACGATGGAGCCGTCGAAGTACCTGGCGCGCAACTGCTTCTTGTCATGCGAAGCCGACGAGCAGGCATCCCGGCACTACGTCGAGGAATTCGGCGACGACAACGTGGTCTTCTCGACGGACTATCCCCACGCCGACTCGAAGTTCCCGCACGCGACGGAGTCGTTTCTGACCTTGCCATTGACGACCTCGTCGAAGAAAAAGATCCTCTGGGACAACTACTGCAAGCTGTACGACGTCGAAGTACCTGCATCTGCGGATGGCGGTGAGATCCGATGACCGCATCCACAGAGCTGGATGCAGTCGGTCGTGACATCCTTCGGCAGTTGTTCGGCGAGCGTTCCAATGACCCGTCGAGACCGACCCCCCCGGCAACCGAGCTGGCTCCGGAATTCTTCGATCTTGTTCGCCAGTTCTGTTACGGGATGTTCTGGAGCCGGCCGGGCCTGGCGCTCCGGGACCGCTCGTTGATCACCGTTGCGATGTTGGCGGCTGCGGGGAGCCAGGACCAGCTCGCCAGCCACCTGCGCGGCGCGCTCAACGCTGGTGTCACCCGCGACGAGCTCATCGAAGTCCTGATGCATGTCGGGCTGTACGCCGGCATCCCTGCCGCCGTCTCCGCGCTCACCACCGCGGCGAAAGTGCTCGACTCGATCTGACGTTCGCCAGCGGCTCAGGAGGTCGCGATCGTGACCTCGAGAAATCGAGGCTCCGCTCCTCGCTATTCCTCTTCCGAACGCAAGTGCAGGGGAACCGACGTGAGGCGCTCGACTGCCTCAACCAGGTCGTTGAGATCACGGTCACCGAGGCCCTGGGACCCCGCGTAGAGCATGAGCTGGTGGATCACTGACGCCAACGGGAGCGGCACACCTGCGTCATGACCGGCCTCCACCATGAGGCGCGCGTCCTTGGCTGCCATCGCGATCGCGAATTCGACCGGTCGACCACGCTCGTTCAGGCTCTCGACCCTCCGATCCACGTAGGGAGTCGCCGCACCGGAAAGGCGGACCAGGTCAACCAGCGTCCGCAGGTCGATGTCGTACGCAGCGCCAAGCGCCAGACCTTCGAGAGAACTCCAGGTCGTGGTGAAGGCCACCAAGGAATTCACGAGCTTTCCGATGTTGCCACTGCCCAGCGGACCCAGATGGACGACGGCACGCCCCACGGTGTCGAGGAGCGGCGTGACGGCCGCGACGTCACGTGGGTCACCACCAACGATGAAGACCAGCCGGCGCGCTCGCGCCCCAGGAGCTCCACCCGTCACCGGAGCTTCCACGAGGCTGGCTCCTGCACCGGCAACCATCTCCCCGACTTCTCTCACCACGCGCGGAGCGTTGGTCGTGAGGTCAACGAGCATCTTGCCCGGGGTAGTCACCCCTTTTAGCCACTCGGACGTGACCGCCCTCATCGCCTCTGGCCCCGGAAGCGACAGAAACGTCACACCGGCGCTCGATGCCACCTCTTCGGCAGATCCAGCTGCACGAGCGCCGGAGGCCACAGCGACGGCCTGCCGTTGCGGATCGGCATCGAGCACCGTCACCTGGTGGCCGTCGGCGATCAGGTTGGCGCAGACCCCACCACCGATGTTCCCCAGACCGATGAAACCAAGCTCTCGTGGCGTCGTCATCACAGGCAATCTACGCCGCCGCCGCGCTCGCCGGCACGAGGGGCAGATCGTTCAGAGCCCGTCCCCAGCCCGGCGAGGCGGCCCGAGCGGAAAGACCCATACCTGATATCTTCGTCAGCGATAGCCTCTCGGCGATGGCGGGGGGCGAGCTGTTCGACTTCACGGTGCCCGACGAGCTCCTTCAAGAAGCCGTCCTGCGCCACCGGGACCGTGACTTGGTCGCCGACGTCGCGGTCATGCCGGGGACCGGAGAAGGAAAAGCCCCGTCCCTCGTCGGCATCCTGCGAAAGTACGGGTACGCACCTCTCGTGCTCTTGACTGCAGCGGCCGTGGTGCCCGGGACCTTCAGCAACGGTATCGCCATCATCGGCAAGAACCTCGAGCAGTCGTTTCACATGCACAACACGGCTCTCGCCGCCGTCGCCTTCGTGGCCCAAGTGGCCCAGCTCCTGTGGGCGGTGCCGCTCGCACTGTGGGCAGACCGGGGCAGCCGGCGCCTGGTCGCCGCCGTCGCACTGCTGGTGTTCGCGGTCTTCGGTTCGATCATGGCGCTTGCGCCCAACGTCTGGGCATTCGCGTTCTTGTACTTGGCTGCTTCGGTGGGATCGGGGGTCAACAACACGGTCCACAATTCCTACCTGTCCGACGCCTACCCCACCGAAAGCCGGGGCCGCATCTTCAGCTGGCACTACCTGGCCACACCCGTCTCGCAGACGGTGGGGATCCTGATCTTCGGTCTGGTGGTGACCGCGGCGCACGACTGGCGCTATGGCCTGCTGGTGGCATTGGCAGGAATCCCGATCGGCTTCGCCCTGTTCACGATCGGCGAGCCTGACAAGGGGGCCAACGAGGCCAGCCACATCTTGAAGGCATCAGGCATGGACCTCCACTCTCAACAGGAGAAGGCTCCCCGCGTCCTGCTTGGCTCGGCGATCACCCGGTTGCTACGGGTCCGATCCCTGTACTACGAGCTCATCGCCGTCGGCATCCTCGGGTTTGCCGGCACTGGAGCACCGCTGTTCGGCAGCTTGTTCTTTGCCGACAAGTTCCACCTCGATGTCGCAGGGCGCAGCGAGGTATACGCGATCATCGGCCTGGCTGCCTTTCTCGGTCTCCCTGCGGCCTACGTTCTCGGTGACCGGTTCTTCCGGCGAGCGCCACAGCGGCCGTTGGTCATCGCCGGGATTTGCATCAGCGCCTACGGGCTCTTGTACATCGCATCTCTCTACGTGCCCAAGCTCTGGATGTGCGTGACCCTGCAGACGCTGGCGAACGCTGCCGTCACGCCTCTCGCAATTTGCATCTTTCTCACTTTGGCGGCCACTGCGCCGCCCGAGATGCGGACGATCTGTTTCGCGATGTTTGGGGTGTACTCGCTGGTGTTCGGAGGATTCACCGGAAGCGTGCTCCTCGGGGCTATCTCCGACGCCGTCGGTGGGCTGCACGGCATCGTCGTGGCTCTCACTCTCATCGGACCAGTGTGCGTGGTCGGTGGGATCTTTCTCGTCGTGGGGTCTCGCTACGTGCGAAGAGACATCACGCTCGTCATCGAAGACGTGCTCGAACGCTACGCCGAAGGAAAGCGCAGGCAGGCCGGCGGAGAGATCCCGGCTCTCCAAGTGCACAACCTCGACTTCTATTACGGCACCAATCAAGTGCTCTTCGACGTGAACTTCGAAGTCGCCGAAGGGGAGATGCTCGCCCTCCTCGGGACGAACGGCGCGGGCAAATCCACCCTGCTTCGCGCCGTATCGGGGCTCGAGCACCCGCACCGCGGGGTCATACGCATCTTCGGGGTCAACTGCACTTACCTCGAGCCCGAGCAGATCATCGGGCAAGGCGTCGCACTGCTGGTCGGCGGCAAGATGACGTTTCCAGGGCTCACCGTCCGCGACAACCTCAGGGTGGGTGAGCACTCGTTCCGCCGAGAGCGCGCGAGGGCAGCTCAGTCCATGGAAGAAGCCCTGGGGCTGTTCCCGGTGCTCGCCGACCGCCTCGACCAGCCTGCCGGGACCCTGTCAGGGGGAGAACAGCAGATGCTGGCCCTCGCGCGGGTGATGATGACGCAGCCTCGATTGCTCATGATCGACGAGCTGGCCTTGGGGCTGGCGCCGATGACTGTCGACCGGCTCATGGAGATCGTTCGCCGTCTGAACGCCGAAGGGACCACGGTGATCCTCGTCGAGCAGAGCGTGAACCGGGCCGTGCACCTGGCACGACGAGCGGTGTTCATCGAGCGCGGCACTATCCTCTTCGACGGGCCGACGGTCGAGCTCGCCGGGCGCGACGACTTGCTTCGACCGGTGTTCCTGGCCGAAGCCGGGACCGGGTTGAACTGAGGACCGAGGGCTGCTGCCGTGTCCATTCCCAGCTTCGTCCTCCTCGAAGGAGTCATCGTCGGGCTCAACTACGGCCTTCTCGCCCTGGGCCTCGTCCTGGTCTACCGCACGAACCGGATCTTGAACTTCGCGCAGGGACAGCTCGGCGTGGTGGCAGCGGTGTTCCTCGTCAAGTGCAGCGAGGACTTCGGATTCAACTACTGGTTCTCCCTCGTGCTGGCTCTGGGGCTTGCCGCGGCCATGGGGGGACTCTCCGAGCTGCTGCTCCGTCGCCTGTTCAACCGGCCGAGGGTGCTGGTCATGGTCGCCACGATCGGGTTGTCCCAGGTGCTGTTCGTGTTCACCGCATTGCCCTTCATCCTGCCCAAAGACCTTTCTCGCCCGTTCCCTGTACCGATCGACCTCTCCTTTACGATCGGCTCGTTCGTGTTCACTCCGGGTGCTGTGCTGACCCTGATCGTGGCTCCCGTCGTCGCGCTCGCCCTAGCCGCGTTCATCAAATTCTCGCCGTGGGGCCTCGCCATGCGGGCGATGTCGGAGAACGCCGACTCGGCTCGCCTGTCGGGGGTCTGGGTCAGGCGCACGTCGACGCTCGCCTGGGTCCTCGCAGGCGTGCTCTCCGCATTCACCGAGATCCTGGCCTCCCCCGGGCAGACCAGCGTCTTGACCCAGCCGCTCAGCCCCGATCTCCTGCTCTTCGCGCTCATCGCCGCGCTGGTCGGCGCGATGGTGAACCTGACGGCGGCGTTCGTTGCCGGGATCGGAGTGGGGGTCGTCTACGAAGTGTTGAGCTGGAACATCTCATCCACCGCATCGGTCCAGACGATCATGTTCGCCCTGCTCCTGGCCGTGCTGCTGGTACGGGTGGCAGCCCTGGCCCGGGGCAGCAGGTTCGAGGAGCGATCCAGCTGGCTCCAGGGATCAGCTTCGCTGCGGAGGATCACCGATCCGTTCCGAGCCAGGGTGGGAGGCGTCGGCGTTGTCGCGAGCATCGTGATTGCCGCCCTCCTCCCGTTCGTGCTGAGCGTCGGCAACACGTACCTCCTCTCGCAAATCTGCATCTTCGGCGTCATCGCCCTCTCCCTGACGGTGCTCACCGGATGGGCTGGGCAGGTCTCACTCGGCCAGTTCGGGTTGGTGGCCGTGGGCGCAGTCATGGCGGCCCACCTGGGCGGCAGCGTGCCGCTCGTCCTGCTCTTACCTCTGGCGGGCGCCGTGACGGCGGTGATCGCCGTCCTCGTCGGCCTGCCGGCACTGCGGGTGAGAGGGCTCTACCTCGCCGTGTCCACCCTGGCGTTCGCGCTGTGGATGCAAGAGTCGGTGCTGGCCACGTCGTGCTGGACGGTGCCAGTTCTCGGGAAGCGGCTGTGCACCGGGCTGCCCGACCCGGCGTCGACGCTCATCAGCCGGCCGGATCTCTTCGGGGTCGGTCTCGGGTCGACACGCGCCTTCGCATGGTTCTCGCTCGGGGTGCTGGTGCTCTCTGTGCTCATGGTACGGGTCTGGCGGGACCGAGGGGTGGCTCGGCGACTCGTGTCAGTTCGTGACAACGAGCTCACGGCGGCGGCGATGGGCATCCCGGTCGTCCGGACGAAGTTGCTGGCGTTCGCCCTGTCGGGGTTCATGGCCGGCTATGCCGGCGTGTGCCTGGCCTTCGCCAGCCAGCGCTTCAGCGCCACCACCTTCTCCCCTACCTACTCCATCCTCGTGGTCTCGATGGTCGTCATCGGAGGCCTGGGCTCGGTCCCCGGCGCCATCCTCGGGTCGATCTACCTGGTGGGATTGCCGGCGATCTTCGGCACGACCTCGACGATCCAGTTCATCACCGGGGGCTTCGGCCTGCTGGCGTTCATCCTCTACCTGCCCGGCGGTCTTGCCGAGGTGCTCCACCGCTTTGGGGACTTGGTGGCTGACGGTGCTCGCTGGCTGATGGCCCGCCCGGGCGCCTCCACGCCAGACGGGGGCCCGGTGCCACCTGGCGATCCGGCACCGGCCGATCGGCTCGTGACGGCCCCAGGTGCCGGTCCTGCCGCTCCTACCGGTCCTGCCGGTCCTGCCGCTCCTGCCGGTCCTGCCGCTCCGTCACCCGGAGCAACGTGATGGCCGACGTCGCTCGCAAGGGCGGACCCGCTCGCCTGGTGGTCCAAGATCTCACCGTGGCCTTCGGGGGACTGATGGCCGTCAACGAGGTGAGCCTCGTTGCCGAGCCTGGCTCGACCGTTGGCCTCATCGGCCCGAACGGTTCGGGAAAGACGACGACGCTCGACGCGGTGTCGGGCCGGGTATCGCCGCTGTCTGGGTCCATCCAGATCGACGGCGAAGAGATGATCGACTACCTACCCGAGGAGCGGATGGCGACCGGCGTAGTGCGCTCATTCCAGGACTGCCGGCTGTTCCCCGAGCTCACCGTCGAAGACGTGCTGATGATCTGCGAAGACGCGCGACGTCCGGTCGGCGTCATCTCCTCGACCCTCCAGATGCCGTGGGCGCGAGCCTCAGAACGCAAGAAGCGCAGCGCGGTCGACGAGGTCATCGGAGCGTTCGGGTTGGGCCGTTTCCGGCACCACCGGACGGCTGAGCTCTCGACCGGCACCCGCCGGGTGGTCGACCTGGCCTCCATCGTGCTCGCACGGCCCCGACTGCTGCTCCTCGACGAGCCGACCGCGGGCATCGCCCAGCGAGAAGCCGAAGCGTTCATCCCGCTTCTGCAACGGCTCCAGCAAGTCGCAGACTGCACGGTGGTCCTGGTCGAGCACGACGTCCCCCTGGTCTTCGCCCTGTGCTCGGAGGTGGTGGTGATGGAGTCCGGGGCCGTGGTGTCCGGCGGGACCCCTGACGAGGTCAGCCGGGACCCGAGGGCGCTCGCTGCCTACCTGGGGGCCAGTGCCGAGGCGCTCGAAGTCTCCGGTCCGGGCCGAGCCGGAGCGCCATACATCGGCGATCCGACGACGCGATCCGATGACTCCTGAATGGCGGGCCCACTCGGGAGCGCATACCACGCCTCTCGGCACGTGGAACCCGGTCCGCCTGAGCCGTCGCGGCATCCGCAGGTTCCTGCGCCGATCTCGGGTGACCCAGATCCGGACGTTCGCGGCAATCGCAATCGTGGCCGGCGGGATCGGCGCCTACGTGGTCACTGCCCCACAAGCTTCAAGCGGTACTGCGACACGCTCGGCATCAGGCGGGTTGGGCGTGGAGGCGACAGCTCCGGGAGCCGGAGCCCAGCTCAGTTCGGCAGAGTACGAGCTCGCGCACGCGAGCACCAGCACGAGAGGCATCGTGGGAAAGACAATCAACGTGGTCTTCCCGGTGGTCTCCCTCAACTCGCTCGCCGGCAAGGAAGGCTTCGCCGAGGATGTCGAGTACGGGGAGCAGGCCAAAGCGATCCATTTCTTCGTGAACCAAGTGAACCGTGACGGAGGGATCAACGGACGGCACATTCACGCCATCGTCGTCACATTCGATCCGACGAACACATCGGAGATGCGGGCACTCTGCAAGGACTGGACTGAGGGCAGCCCGGCTGCATTCGCCGTCCTCGACGGGGTCGGGACGTGGAGCGGCACAAACCAGCTCTGCATCACCCAGGAAGGGCACACGCCCCTCATCAGTCACTGGACCACGGTGACGAACTGGACCGAGGCTGGCGCGCCGTACTTGTGGTGGACCGGTCCCGACGATGCTCCGATCCTCCAAGCCGTGGTCGACTGGGGCGACAGCGCCGGGCTGCTCGGCCACGGACGAAAGGTCGGCGTGATCGCCGGCAACAGAGCGAGCGATCAGCTCGCACTCAACCAGTACCTGCTGCCGGACCTCTCGCGTCTCGGTGTCACTCCCCTCGTGGTCACCCTGGCAGCCAACCCGACACAGACCGCGTCCACCAACGCTGAGGCGCCCCTCGCGGTCCAGAAGCTCAAGGCGGCCGGGGTCAATTCGGTGATCCCGCTGATCCCGTTCAATGCATTCGTCCCGGTGCTCCAAGCGCAGACCCAGCAGAACTACTTCCCCAAGCTCCTGCTCTCGGACTACGAGTCGTCGATCGAGTCCTCGCTGGGGCTCATCCCGATCCCTTTCGAGAAGGCGCTGAACGGTCAAGAGGGGGTCACGACCGAGACGTTGGGCGGTGTAGACGACGCACGCCCGGAGAGCCAGGGCGGGTACGACCCGGGGGTACGGAGCTGCTACACGGCGTGGCACAAGGCGTACCCCAAGCCGGTTGCGGGTACCTCGTCGTCGTACATCGAGGAGCAGGGCCCCATCCAGGCGTGGTGCACAGTGATCCGCCTTTTTGCCACGGCGGCCCGCGACGCGGGTCCCCACCTCGACAGGCGTACCTTCGTCGAGGCGATGTCGCGGATCACCGACTTTCCCGGGGGGTACTCGCCGGTCCTCAGCTTCGCGCCAGGAAAGTTCTACGGCCCGACGCAGTACCAGGTAGTCGAGCTGCACAACAACGTCCCGCCGACCAAGGCCTGCCGGCGGACTTCGACGGGCCAGCCCCAGGGCACGTGCTGGGTCGTCACCCAGTCCTGGCGACCGCTGCCTTCCAACTGAGCGAGGCGAGCGGTCCGGCCATCAGCGGCGTGCGGTCACTTGGGAGGCACTGCCGGCCCGTAGGGCCTGTCCCCTCGCAGCGTCACCCGGTGAGCCAGGCGCGGAGCGTCTCCGTAGTCGTCCAGCGCGTAGTGCAGCGTGGCCCGGTTGTCCCAGAACGCAAGCGACCCCGGCTCCCAGTGGAAGCGGCAGGTGTACTCCGGGCGCACGCAGTGACGGTAGAGCATGTCCAGCAAGGCCATGCTCTCGATCTCCGAGAGGCCCAGCAGCGAGACCGTGAAATGTTGGTTCACGTAGAGCCCGTTGCGATTGTTCTCGGGATGGGTACGCACGACCGGGTGGAGCGCAGGCACCAGGCGTTCGCGCCAGGTGCCATTCCACTCGTAGCCACCGGTGTGGTCGACCTCGGCGGCGAACCACGGGTCGTGGTGGACGGCAACGAGCTGGTCGCACAGAGATCGGACCGGTGCGCTCAAACCGTCGTAGGCATCTTGGAGGCTGGCCCACATCGTGTCGCCACCGACGGCCGGGGCCTCGATCATGTAGAGGATCGAGCCCAAAGGCGGTTCGTCGAGGTACGTCACGTCGGTGTGCCACCAGTTCGCCCGGTCCGTGCGGCCGTCGATGGCCAGGACGTTGGGGTGCCCGTCGATGGCCGGGATCACCGGATGACCTTCGGTGACTTCGCCGAATTGCGCGGCGAAGGCCGCTTGCGAGCCCGGCGTGAGCTCTTGGTCCCGGAAGAACACCACATGGTGGGCGTTGAGCGCGGCGCGCACGGCGCGCACGGCGTCCTCTCCGAGCGGGCGGGAAAGATCGAGCCCGCTGATCTCCGCACCGATGCACGGGGAGAGCGGGCGGATGTCGAGATCGGCGATGACGGCCACTGGCGCAATTGTGGACCTGTTCGGGGCGGCTGGCAACCACTGTCCTGAGCCGGCGGCCCGAAGGACGGTGGAGCACACCGGCTCCGCGCGCGCGTTCGCACAACCCGCCGACCAATGCTGAGACCTGCAAGCTCCTAACCTGGACCTGGGAAAGCGTCGTGCGGCCGGCAGCGGCACGGGCCAGATCCGTGTCGGCGCAGGGCGGTACCGAGTCGGGAGCAGAGGACATGTCCGACGGGAGCAGTGAAGAGGATCGCACGCCCACTGGGTCCGGCGCGGGGCCCCGAAGCCATGGGACGTCCCGGCACCGGAACTACTCGCCGTGGTACCAGTGGATGGTGCGCCTGTCGGAGACGGTGCACGAAGATCCGCTCGCCTCGGCGCTCGAGGACCCGGCATCCCTCGAGGCCTGGAAGTGCCGTCGCCTGACCCGGCTGAGCGAACTGCTGGGCCCGCCCCCCGCCAGAGTGCTGCTCGACGTCGAGACCCTCGAGACTGTCCGGTGCGATGGGTTCCGCCGGGAGAAGGTCGTCTTCGACGTCGAGGAGCACATGTCGGTACCCGCGTACCTGCTCATCCCCGACGACCGGGTCCTCCCAGGCGCGGCCGTGCTCGCGGTGCATGGCCACGGTCCGGGCAAGGCTCAGGTCTGTGGCCTCGAGAGCACCGAGACGCCAAACGGCGACTACGCGCTCCAGCTCGTCCGTCGTGGGTATGTGGTGCTCGCGCCCGACCTGCGGTGCTTCGGGGAACGAGCCGACTGGAACCCGCCCGACCACTACGGGTGCGACACGAACCTTGTCCACGCGACCATGGCAGGGGTGAGCCCTTTGGCCCAGAACCTGTGGGACCTGACGCGCTGCATCGATCTCCTCGCCGAGCACCCGCTTGTCCACCCTGCGCGTATCGGTGTCGCAGGGTTCTCCTATGGGGGGACGATGTCGCTGTTCCTCGCCGCGTGGGACCAGCGCGTCGCCGCGGCAGTGGTCAGCGGGTACTTCTCGTCGTGGGCCGAGTCACACCGGGTCTCGTGGA
The DNA here is from genome assembly GCA_021791615.1 of Actinomycetes bacterium. Next base: position 12,496 of record JAJYWG010000539.1, on the reverse strand, counting down.
ACATGTGCGGCTCCCAAGTTCTGCCCGGCATGCTCGGACGGATCGAGCACGTCGACCTCGGTGCTCTCGTCGCGCCGCGCCCTCTGCTGGTCGAGACCGGGGCAGAGGACGCGATCTTTCCCCTCGACGCCGCCCGAACCTCGATGGCCGACCTCCACAGGATCTACTCCGAGCTCGGCGCACCCGATCGCCTTGTCCACGACGTGTTCGCCGGTGGCCACCAGTGGCACGGGGACGCGGCCTATCCGTTCTTGGAGCGTTGGATCGGGCACCGACGCTGACCGCCGCGCTGATGAAAGGTGCACCGACGCGGTCGACGCGACGTCACCGATGCTGCAGCAGGCCGGCTGATGTCCGGTCGAGGTAGAGGATTGCGTGCGGGGTCTGGCGCAGCGCCGACGCCGGGCAGGACGGAGCGATCGGGCCCTCCATGGCAGCTCGAACGGGTTCTGCCTTGCGCCGTTCGGGGACGACGGCGAGCACTCGCCTCGCTCCGAGCAGCGCCGGAATCGTCACCGTCATCGCCTCGCGAGGCACATCTGTGATCGAGGGGAAGTGCCCCTCGTGCACTTGCTGGAGCCGGCATGCCTCGTCCAGCTCGACGACTTTCACCCGCTCCGGGTCAGCGAAGTCAGCCACTCCGGGATCGTTGAACGCCAAATGGCCGTTCTCGCCGATGCCGAGGCAACACAGGTCCAGCGTGCTCGCCTCGAGCAGGGCGCTGTAGCGCTCGCACTCGGCGCGTGGGTCGGCCGTGCCGTCGAACAGGTGCGCTGCTCTCGGATGAACGCGCTCGACGATCCTCTCGGTGATCCACCGGCAAAAGCTTGCCGGATGGTCGGTTCCGAGACCGACGTACTCGTCCATGTGGTACACCTCGATCGCCGACCAGTCGATGTCGGGGAGCTCGACCAGGGCGTCGACGAAACGAAACTGCGAGTTCCCGGTCGCGAACATCGCGTGTGCGACGCCGTGCTCTCGTAGCGCGGTGCGCAGGACAGTGCGGGCTTGGTCCGCCGCGGCGCGGGCAAGCGAGTCTTCGTCCGCAAAGATCCGCACCTCCATCGCGCCGGCAGCGCTCGTCTCGGTCTCAGGCATGCCGGAGTGTAGGCCCAAGTGCCTCACATCGTCACCACGCCGCCGGCACGGGATCGGCGCGCAGCGGCGGGCGCCCGGCGCGGGTCACGCCACACCCAGCCGGGCCGGAGGTCAGGCCATCGAGCCGGAGAACCGGGCGTTGCCGAAGCTGAAGATCCCTCCGTCGGAGGCCACCTCCCAGTAGCCGTTGCCTGTCGGGGTCGCGGCCATGCCCACGATGGGCGCATTGAGCGGCTTGCCGCCCATCGAGCCGGAGAACTGGGCGTTGCCGAAGCTGAAGATCCCTCCGTCGGAGGCCACCTCCCAGTAGCCGTTGCCTGTCGGGGTCGCGGCCATGCCGACGATGGGCGCATTGAGCGGCTTGCCGCCCATCGAACCATAGAACTTCGCCGCCCCGAAGCTGAAGATCCCTCCGTCGGAGGCCACCTCCCAGTAGCCGTTGCCTGTCGGGGTCGCGGCCATGCCGACGATGGGCGCATTGAGGGGGGTGGTGACCGCTGATTGATACGCGAACCGGTCGTACGAGCTGGTCCCGGTCCCAGCGGGATCGGCCGGCGTGACAACCCGAACGTCGACGGTTCCCGAGCCCGCAGGACTGACCGCAGTGATGGTCGACGAGGAGTCGACGTGGAAGCTCGCTGCCGGTGATGTCCCGAAGTACACCGCGGTCGCCCCTGTCAAGTGGTAGCCGGTGATGGTCACGGCCTGCCCCCCCTGCGGAGCCCCGAACGATGGCTGCACTCCGCTCACGCTCGATGAGATCGGGGCGTACTCGAACGCATTGAACAGCCCGACTTGGTCACAGAGGTACGGAGATGGGGTCTTGAGCGCGCTGACGAACCCGCTCTCGCCCGGAGGCATGAGCTGCTCCCCGAACGGGACAGGTGCCATGTCCATGTCCAGGTAGTACGTGCTGCGGTTCTGCGAGGCCGAGGTCCCGCAGACTGCCTTGACTGTGACTGTGGCAGCCTGCGCGACCGGTGTCATGCTCCCACTCCATGTCACGTTCTGCGTGGGCACCCAACCCCAGTCTGTGATGTCGGTCGTATTGAACCCCGAGGCTGTGTGACCGAGCTGGTGACCGGTCCCCGAGAGAATTGCGATCGCGTCGTTCAGGCTCTCGACCAGGATCTGGGGCTCGTGACCGCCAAAGTATGTCCCGCCGTAACAGATGCTTGTGCACGGGTCGATGCCGTGCTCGTTGAGCTTGTCTAGCGCGTGATAGGTCACGTTGTAGCTGCTCATATCTGTGAGACCCACATAGGTACCAAGCCCGAGTGTCGCCTCGTTCAGGTTCACAGAGCCGACGTACTGCTCCCCTGCGTTCAGGCCGCCTCCGAAGACGTTCCGGTCGAGTGCGTGCATGAAGTTGACGAAGATGGACATGGCAGGGCTCCCGATCGTCGGCGGGTTGCCTGACGGCATGGTCTGTGTCCACGCTTCGAGCGTGTTCATCGCCGCCGCGAGGTCGGGGTGCGACGCCGCTGTGACCAGCGGCGAGTGCTGGTCCACCAGTCGCTGGTACGCGCTCTCGAGGTACGGGATGAAGAACGGCGCAGCCACGCGGGTTGTGCTTCCGTCGATCGTCCCGACCGAATGCTGGATTGTCGCAAGGTAGCCGATGGTGATGTGGGTGCTCGCGCTCAGCATCTCGCTGATGGGCTCAGACCGGTAGATGGGTCCCCACTGGCCCGGACCCGTTGTCTGCTCGTACATCCCAGGCGCTGGTTTCGTGTTCCAGTTGTCCAAGTACCCCTGCCCCGGGTTGATGCTGTGCGGCATCTTTGTGAACGGGATGTAGGCGTTCCACTGCTGGCTCCCTGTCCCCAAGTGGGGCAAGCTGGCATTCACGCTCGTGGAGAACGGTGAGGGTGTCGCCGGGATCAATCCGGTGGTGAAGTAAGCAATATTGCCCTGACGGTCGGCGTACATGAAATTGTGCGCGGTCACGATCAGGCTCATCGAGTGGGTGAACTGCGACAAATTCGTGTCACCGCCGAGCTCGGAGAACCCTTCGAGGGTCCGGTACTCCTTCATCCACGGCGTGAAACCCTTGGAGTAGGCGATACCCGCACTGGGGTCGGTGGAAAAGATCGGCCCGTCCACCGTCCGGTAGACGGTGTAGCTCTCGGAGGTCTGCGTGTACGGAGTAGTTGTCTTGTCCAGAACTGAGATGGACTCGGCGACTGCCTGAACGGGAACCCACTTGCCGTCGAAGAAGTATGTCGTAGGGATTGTATGTGTGTACTTCACCTGCTCGACGAAGATGTCGGACGTTGTGAGACCTTCAGACGTCGTGGTCCAAGAGATGTTGGAATTGTGGCCGATGAGCACGAACGGCTCGCCGGCGACCGCCATTCCCGACGCGTCGTAACTTGGGCCATGCAAGTAGAGCTCGTAGTCGATGCTCGGCGTCCCAAGGCCTTCTTGCGGCGCTCCCCACAGCAGGGCGTGGTGATCAGCGGAGCGCCAGGGCGCGACGGCAATCGCGTTCGAACCGCCGTGAGCAAGGACGTCCAATGTCACGCCGCGCTGGAGCAGAAGGTTTTCATCCTTCTGTAGCGCCTGTGTGGCAGCCAACACGCTGTTGGCGGGCAGTGTGAGGTCGCGTGCAACCGCACTCTGCTTCCCAGCGAGCGGCGCGGTGGCAGCTGAGGACTTCGCACCATTCACCACGGTGTCGTACGGCGAGCCACTGGGTGCCTCCACGCACTGGTCGGGCTTCGACTGGAGAGGATTGGTGAGAAGCGGGCCGTCGGGACACGTTGCCGGCACGGTGGTCGGGGCACTGGGGTCTGTGATCCAGCGTGAGTCGTTGAAGACCGCCATCGCTGTCGCCTGGGGATCGGGTACTCCCTTCTTGGTGAAGTACGCTGTGAGGTAGTCGAGGAGCGAGAGGTTCTGCAGCTCGTATCCCCCCCCTGTACCAAACGCCCGGGTGAGGTAGACCCCGATAGCCATCGAGTCTTCGGGGGTCCACGCCGAAGGCCTGTAAGGAACAGGGGGTGTCACTGTGGGGTGCATCTCAACCCCCAATGCCCAGAACTGAATGGGCACCATCGCCAACTCGCTCGCCGTACTGGAGTACGCCTCGGCCTCGAAGGCGTTGATGCCGTCGGCATAGGCGGCAAGTGCCGCCCGGTCCGAGGCTGTGAGATCGTTGTACTGCTGCTGGTACTCCGCTGTCGTGTAGTAGAACATCCGCTGAGCTTCGTCGGTTGCGAGCTCGGTCTTGCCGAAGAGCTTGGAGAGATCTCCCAATACGGCCGCCCGGGTGAGCTCGAGCTGGAACATCCGATCTTGGGCCTGCGCCCAGCCATCGCCGAACCACATCCCGGCCGTGGTTGTCGAGTAGATATGGGGCACCCCTTGTGTGTCTCGATAAATGGTGGCCGATTCTGTGCCGCTGCCCACGGTCACCGCTCCCGAACCGGGCGGGCTGGGAACCACGGCATGCTGGCTCGAAGCGCTCGGCGACGTGCCGCCTGCCGCCCCCGAGGTAGCGGCAGAAGCGAGAGTGGCAGCCGCTGCCGGGGAGGAGACCGCTGCAGCCACCGTTGCCAAGGCCATCGAAACGGCCACCAGGGCACCGTACCAACCGGCACACCATCTGGATCGAGATCTCTGCACCGCGTCGCTCCTTTTGCTCTTGGATCGCAGGACCTGGTTGTCTCTAGGCCCTCGGCCAGCTATGTCACGCACACAAAATTCTACGATCACTTCAGGGCGAGGTCTACTGTGAGAATCCCGAAATCCGCCGCAGGAGTTTGTGATAGATCACAACGCTTCGGCATAGGCTTCGCCTGTGCCCTCCGACGAACGGCGACTGTCAGGAGCTTCTCCCGCGCTGGTGCCGATGGAAGCCTTGTCGGCCCGGGTCGCTCCTCGAGTCCCCGAGTTGGCGCGCCAGATGGTGGCGAAGCTCAGTGCAGACGTACCGTTCTACGCACACCTGCCTCAAGAGCAGCTCGACGGGGACATCTATCAGGTGTGCCGGTACAACATCACGCTCTTCTTGAAGATGTTGGGCGGCGCCAGCATCGACGATCTCGAGCCTGATCTCGACGTGCTGCGGACCAGCACCGCATACCGAGCCGAGGAAGGCGTCCCGCTCGAAGCCCTTCTCCGTGCCTACCACGTCGGCCTTTCGATGATGTGGGACTACTTCCGACTCGAGTCGGCCACTCAGGACCAAGGGAGCCTGATCGACGTGGCAACGCTCGCCATGGAGTACATGGAGCACGTGACGTCTCTCGTGTCCCATACCTATCTCGAGGAGTACGAGATCATCTCCAACGCGCAGCGCGATGCCCGGCGCTCGCTCACCGATGCGCTCTTGTCGGGGGAGACGACCACGAACATCGCGAGCCTGTTCGCACGAGCTGGTATCCCGATGAGCGGTGATTTTCTGGTGCTGTCCCTGGAGATAGGACCGTCCGAGGACGAAGGGCTGCCCGATGTCGAGAACAGGGTCGCGGCGAGGCGGAAGATACGACGCCTGACGCGCAGGCTTGAACGCACATTCGGTCGGAACCTCCTGGCAGTGCTCGATCCATCGGGTGGCACCGTGCTCGTGCCGGTCACGGCCGCGGAATTCCGCTCGTTGGGAGCTCGGATCTCTACACTCATCACCGGCATCGACCGCTCAATGCACATTCCAGTGGTCGCCGGGTACGCATGGAACCCTGGGCTCGAAGGCGTGGCGCGGAGCGGATCGGAAGCCAGAGGGGTAATGGCCTTGGCTTGCCGCATGAACCTTCCGCCGGGCGCATATCGACGTGACGACCTTCTCTTCGAGTACGCCGTCACCCGGGATCAGGGCAGCGTGGACGCGTTGGCGGCGCTGCTCGAACCTCTGTCGCGAGGGGCGACCGATCTCATCGGCACCCTGAGCGCGTACCTAGAGCGGGACGCCGACCGCCAAGAGACGGCGGCACATCTCCATATCCACCCGAACACGCTGGACTACCGCCTGCGGCGGATCCGAGCCAGCACGGGGTTCGACGTCAATTCAGCGGGTGGCGCGACCGTCCTGAGAGCCGCCCTCGTCGCCCACCGTGTCGGTGAGGAGCGGGGAGAGAGGCGAGGGGTCGGTGAGGGGGGAGGTTTGCCGGACCGTGCACCGGACCGTGCGCCGGACCGTGCACCGGACCGTCCGCCGGAGGCCGCTCAAGGCAGTCAGCAGGACAGAGGCCGCGCCCAGGTCACCATTCGCCCCATCCTTTCGGCACGACGCTCCCGGTGATGGTGCGGGGATCGACCGGACCACGGCTGTCGGATGCGGCGTAGACGGCAAAGCAGAGCTGGAGCACCTTGATCGCTTCTGCGGGTGACATCGCCGCGGGGGTCCCGTTGATCAGCGCCTCGACGAAATGGGCCGAGGACCGGGTGAAGCCGTGGCCCCAGTCGGCGTCGACGTCCGTGAATTCGGTCGTGGTGATGTTGTGGTCCTTGCCTCGGTAGAGCACCACTGGGGGCAGGTCGAGCATCTCCCCGGTGGCACGGGTCACCCAGAGCAGGCCTTCGTCGCCTTGGATCTCGAAGAACTCGTCGGCTCCGTAGTACCGGGAGCTCATGTACATCTTGGGCGCGTACTGCACCTCCATCGTCCCGAGCAGGTTGGGGTCCTCATACTCGAAGATCGCTGCACATGGCTCGAAGAACAGGTCCCGGCGACGCACCACTGCCTGAACCGAGACGATGTCCTGGTCAAACAGCCACAGCGCCATCGCGTACTTGTGCACCATGTCGTCGAAGAGGTGGCCCCCTGGGCTCCGCTTGTCGAGTCGCCAGCCATAGCCTTCCGGTCGCAAGTTCGTCTGGAACTCCGAATCGGTCTGTCCGACGACGGTTCGGATGCGGATGCTCGACGGCCTTCCGACGGCCCCATCGGCGACGAGCTGCTTGGCGAGCTCGAGAGGCGGGTAATGGACGAAGCACTCACTGATCCTCAGCACCCGGTTGGCCCTGTTGGAAGCTTCCTCCATCTCGCGAGCCTCGTCGATCGAATTCGCGACCGGCTTCTGCACCGAGACGTGCTTTCCGGCATCGAGCGCCGCCAAGACATGCGCGTGGTGCAGGTGGGTCGGAGTGAGGACTTCGACCGCGTCGACGTCAGGGTCGGCCAGAAACCGGTCCATCTCGGTGTAGATCCGAGAAGCACCCCAGCGTTCGCCGGCAGCCATCGCCACGTCACCGTCCACGTCGCACACCGCAACGACGTCACATGTCGGATGCTCCACGTACCCGGCAACGTTCAGGTCGGCGATGTTCCCAGCGCCCAGCACACCGATTCGGACCCGGTCCATTTTCACCCCTCTCTTCGCGCGTGTTCGCACGAACGTGGCCGAGCCCAGGCGGGCAGCAGCCGGGGCCACACGCTACAGGCACGAGGGGTGGTCAACGTAGAGGGCCTGCGCAGAGAGGGGCGAGAGGGCGCGGAGCGGCGTTCGGGGGTCGGCGTGTGGAGGCCGGGGATCGGGGGTCGGGGAAGCGAGGGGGCCGGCACCTGCAATGACACGCTGAGCGGCGGTTTAGTAGCGTCCTTCGAGGATGAGGAAGTACTTCACGTGGCGTTGCATCGGCCTTCATGCGCTCGTGCTCGTCCTGGTTCCGGCCTTCCTGCTCGCAGGGTGGTGGCAGTACCACGTCGCCTTGAGCGGCAACGACCTGAGCTGGGTCTACACGGTGGAGTGGCCGTTCTTCGCCGTCTACGCCGTGTACGTCTGGTGGAAGCTGATCCACGACCAGAGCACGCTGTTCGACCGGATGTGGGCGGTGCGCCAGCGTGCCGCTGCCGACGCCGAGGGCAAGCCGCTCTACGAGATCCCAGGGTGGGCCCTGGACAAAAACCTTGCACGCGAGGTCCACGACGCCAGTCTCGAAGCCGCTCGGCAGTTCGAGATCGGACGGCAGAGGGAGGCTCTTGCCTCGACGACCGGCGCCATGACGAAGGCCGGCGGTGCGCTCGGCGAGGCGCTACCGCCGACTGCTGCGCTACCGCTGGACGAGGCGCTACCGCTGGACGAGGCGCTGCCGCTGGACGAGGCACTGCCGCTCGGAGAGGAGCTGCCGCTCGGAGAGGAGCTGCCGCCGTCCGCCGCGCCCCGCTCTTCCGATGTAGGCGAGCAATCCTCGTCTCGCCCCGGGTCGGCAATCGACGTCGAGGTCGTCGAGGAGAAAGCGATCGTCGATGAAGAGCTCGAAGCATACAACCGCTATCTCTTCGAGCTCTCGAGAAGCGGCCCGCCGAAGCAATGGAGAATGCGTCGGGGCGGTTCGCACCCCGGCACCTCCGGCGGTGCTCCTGGGGCCGGGGCGCCGACGAGCACCCCGGTACGCCCGCCGCCGCCAGTGCCCGCACGTCGGCCAGCCCTGCCGGCCGACGTGAGCCGATCGGGCGACTGAATATCCGACCGGAGGCTGGCGCAAGGCTGGCGCAGGTCCGGCAAACGCCCGGCGCAAACCCGGCCAAGGTACGGCACACGCCCGGCGCGCACCGAAACCAGGATCACGCTCCCGCTCCTCGGCCGCTCAAGCCTTCCTTTCGGCGATCAGCCGAAGGCACCCCGCTCGCGGGCGGTCGCGACGTCGGCGTCTCCCCAGCCGAGCACGGTGCGGAGCACCTCTTCGCCGTGCTCCCCCACCGTCGGCGCCCGGGCCGGACGGGGAAGGTCCTCTCCGAGGAACTTGAGCGGGGTCGGAAGCTGGTCGGCTCCAAGCTCGCTCGCCGGGTAGAGGGGGAACCGATCCTGGAACTGCGGATCGTCGAGGAGCGTGCGGGGGGTGTTCACCGGGGCAATCGGGGTGTTCGCCCGGCCGCCAAGCTCCAGCCACTCGTCTGCCGAGCGCGAGGCGAAGATCTCCCGTAGCTCGCGCTGCAGCTCACGGTTCCCCCGAGCGTGGTCCGCGAAGACCGACCCCGGCCACTTGTCGAACAGGTCCATCCGGTCGACCGCCTGGCAGAAGGACTTCCAGAACGCCTGTTCGGAGGCCATGAAGAGCACATGACGGCCATCGCTCGTCTTGTACACCTGATAGCGGACGCCTTCGCGCATGCCTGCGGTGCCTGGCGCCCGTCGCTCGTAATTGTCGGCAGCGTTGCCGGTGACTTCGGACTCAGGTCGCTCGTACGCTTTCCACGTCTCGCTCCGGTACCAGTCCATGGCCGCCGCGGCATCGGACTGGGCGATCTCGAAGTGCGAGCCCTGGCCGGTCGATCGCGCACGGAGCACGGCTGCCAAGATCCCGAGGGCACCGAACAGCGGACCGGCGTGGATGCCGATCGACGCGTGCTCGGTCAGGTAGCAGAACCCTTCCTCGTCCTCTGCCACGTTCACGATGCCGGCCCACGTGTCGTAGGCGATCCCATGGCTTGGATAGTCCTTGTAGGGCCCGGTCATCCCGTAGCCCGAGATGGTGCAGAACACGATCCGCGGATTGCTCTTGGCCAGGTCTTCGTACCCCAGACCGCGCCGGGCAAGGCCGCCCGGGCGCATTGCCTCGACGACCACGTCCGCACTGTCGGCGAGCGCCCGGAAGGTCTCGGCACCGGCCTCGTTGCGCAGGTCGAGCGCGATGCTCTTCTTGCCGCGGTTGATGTGCAGGTGCATGAGGGAGACGCCTTCGATGATCGGCCAGGTCATCTCCCTGATGTAGTCGCCTTGGGGCGGCTCGACTTTGATGACTTCGGCTCCGAGGTCCACAAGCGGCATGGTGATCGCCGCGGGACCGAGGGCGGAGGCCTCGACGATCCGTAGTCCTTGCAGGGGGGCAGCAACGCTCATCGGTCTCCCGCGAAGTTAGCCAAGGAGCAACCCGCGGTAGTGCATGTGGCGTCGGCGTGGCCCGTCTTCCCGGGCGGGGGTCCGCCAACAAAAGCTCACGGCGTCAAGCTCAGGTGAGGGTTCCCATGGAGAAATCCTCTGACCCCTGGGCTTCGAGCTCCCACGGGCCGTCGGGTACCTCGCCCACGTCGATGCCGTCGGGCACGTCGACGGGATGGACGACGTTCCCCTCCACCATGACGATAGGCAGCTTGGCCACCCAGGTCTCCTCGGAGTCGTCGCCCTCGCCGCTGTGCTCGAACACCCCGACCACCGCCGGCGCTGCATCGGCAAGACCGTTCGCGCTCACCCATGGCACAGGCACGTCGCAACGGAACACGAGCTCGGAACCGGGACGCTTGTAGCGCTCGAGCACGCCGACCCAGATCTCCTGGAGCCCGATCGCGACCCCGCGCCGGCCGTCGGGGACCACTTCCCAATCTCCGACGATCCCGCGGGCGCTGGTCACGACGAAGTGCGCTGCAGTCCCAAAGCCGATGGTCTTGGCCGGCATCATCCACGGCAGGACGTACAGGCGGACCACGTCACGTCGGGAAGCCACCCGCACGGGGCGTCGCTCAGCGGTCAGCGGGCGAAGGCCCATCACCAGGTACTCCTCGGCCGCGGTGGGATCCTCGCCGCCTTCAGACTCGTCAGGTTCGATCTGCCAGGGGTCGCCTTCGCTCACCGTGAAGCTCCGGCTTCCGGTGGCCGCGACCGAGTCCAGCAAAGCATGGAGGCCCTCGGATTTCTGGAGAAGGACCACCTTGGGCAGACGGCGATGGCCGACGACGAGCACCTCGCGCCCGGCGGTATCGGTCGCCAACTCGAAACGCCCTGACTCGAGCACCGCGGCTTCGAGCGGGGTGGTGGGAGTGAATGTGAGCATCCTTCGAACCCCTTCCCCTCCGGTGCAGCAACGCCCACCCGTCCGCCAATCCGGCGAAGGCCTTCGACACCCCCTGTGTTGTCTCCCACCAGCGTACCTGGGTTCCGCACGCGAGGCGAGCGGGCGGCCCGCCTGAGGCATCGAGCGGGAGAATTCCCTGCTCATCGGCTTCGACGCGGGCCGCCCGCGTCACCGCCTCACTGGTGGCAGGTCAGTGGTAGCTCGGTTGTTCTCAGGTAGTGAGCCGACGGGGTCGGCCCGGCTCCTGCACCGGCATGCTCTGGATGGAGGGGATCGGGTACGCCGGCTGGTCCGAGCGGATCTCGAGCACGTCCCCTTCCTGGCAACCCATGGACTCCACGGCGGCCACCGTGTCGCGTGCGGTCGAGGGCAGGATGGGCTTGGCCATGTCTGCGCTGCCCATGTGCAGCGTCGAGGTCAGGTCACCGACCGTTCGCCGGCGCCAGGCCGAGATGTTCGGTGCCCGCACACCGAAGCGCTCTTCCAAGAAGCGGAGCTGAGACGTGTGGTCGAAGGTCTCCGAGCACACGTACCCTCCCCGGCTGAAAGGGGACAGCACCAGCATGGGGACCCTGAACCCCAACCCGACGGGACCCTCCACACCGCCGGCCGTGGCCGGGAGCGGCCGTACGGTCACGTACTCGCCCGGCGTCCCCGGTGGCGGGACCGGAGGTGGCACGTGGTCGAAAAGACCGTCGTTCTCGTCGTACATGAGAAACAGCACCGTCTTCGACCACACGTCGGGATGGGCGACCAGGATCTGCAGCACTTGATCGGTGAACCACTCGCCGAGTGCAGGAGGCGCCGGGGGATGCTCGTCGTACCCCAGCGGAGGGATGATCCAGCTCACTTTGGGCAGCGTGCCGCGCTGCACGTCATCGGTGAACGTTGTCGGGAAGGTCGGCAGGAACGCCTTTTGATAGAGGGGTGACGCGGGGTTGGAGTACTGGGAGAAGTAGGGGAGGATGGCATCAGAGACACCCATCACCTCGCCAAACCCCACCCTGTACAGGTCACCGGGTGGGGTGTAGACCTTCCAGCTCACACCGGCGTCTTCCAACACCTCTGGCATGGTGGTCCAGTCGACGCTGAAGCGGGCTTCGGGAAGGGGGTTGGTGATGAGCACCGGACCTCCGTGGGCACCCTCCGGATCGATCGTCCCCGAGAGCGCCATCAGGCGGTTGGGATGCGTCGGACCGAGCACCGAGCAGTGGTAGCCATCGCAGATGGTGAAGGCCTCGGCGAGGGCGTAGTAGTAGGGAAGGTCCTCCCTCGTGTGGTAGCCCATCGTCAGCACGCCGTACTCGGGTCCGTCGTTCACGGCTTCGGTGTGGACTTTCACGAAGGCGTCCATCGCTCCCCCGGCACGGCACTGATGCTGGGGGACCCAATTGTGGGTGAGGTCGTGCGTGCACTCCCCCAACCCGGTCTTCGTGTCGAGGTGGTACGGCAAGAGACGCCCGTAGGGGCGATGGCTCGTATTGGCCGGGTAGGGCTGGGAGAAGGCCCCGAGCGCGTGCGCAGGGTGATCATCGAACCGTTCCCCGAACTATCAGCGAATATCTCACTGACCTTGAGGCCCGTCTCCGGGCCTCTCGGGCGGCTGGTATTCCAGCCGTGCCACTGTCACGGACAGATGCCAGAGGCATCAGGCCACCACCTT
>JAJYWG010000324.1 GCA_021791615.1 Actinomycetes bacterium | reverse complement strand
GTGGAGGCGTCCCTCCACCCGGGCTCCGGTCTCGTCGAAGTTGACGAGCGGGGCGTCGCGCAACAGGTCGGTCACGACCGCTTGGAAGAGTCCGAGCCCGCCGCCCGCCTCGGCCACCATGTTCTCGAGGGCACCGACCGAGACCGGGACGCCGAGCACGTCAGCGAACAGCTCAGCGAGACGCTCGTAGGGCAGGTGCTGGTAGATGGCGAGGTAGACAGCCAGCGCCCGCACCCCTGGTCCGTAGCACGCCGGAGCGGTGGCCTCGACGGGTGCCTCGGCTTTGGTCTCGCACCCGCACGTGCACCGGCGACGCTGCATGCGGTGCTCGATGACGTAGGGCCGCATCGGCGGCAGCTCGAACACCTGGCGACGCTCGGTGTCGACCACGTCGGCATCGGCGAGATCGCCTCCACAACCTTCGCACACACCCGGCGCGTGGATGCGCACCTCGTCGGGGTCCTCCACCTGAGCCAGGTGCTTTCCCTCGGCACCGGGCTGCTTGCCCGGGCGGCGCTTGGCCGCTCGACGTTCTGCCCGGCTGGGAGCGGATGGCTTCTCCAGCCCTTCTTTCGACGGCGGCATCGACGAGTTGCGCGGATTGCGACCGAGACGCTCCTCGAGATCGGCGAGACGGGCTTCAAGCTCGGTGATGCGTGCCGCCTGCTGCTCGGCCAACAGCTCAAGCGCAGCGACTTGATCCTTCAGCTCCTCGTAGGAGGGCTCGTCAGAGAACGGAGAGCGATCGTCGGTCGGAATTCCCAACGATACGCGCGGCGAATTCCCAGGTGGCGGATGGTGCGCTCAGGTGACCTGAATACGTACGGAGCGGGTTGATGTGGATGCCCCGGAAGATATCCGGCAGGGCGATCAGCATGATCGAGATGTCGATCATCGCCATCAAAGAGCCCAACGTGGTGTTGGAGAGCGCGACCCACTTGTAGCGATCGCCGACGCCGCTCGTACGGCGGGATCGCCCGTCTGTGCTCGGTCCGGTCACACCACCAGGAGCGGCCGCGCCGACGGCGTCGGCCGAGGGAAAGGCCGAGCCGGCGCTCCGCCTCATTCTGCTGCCGTCAGCATCTCATCCACCCGTCTGCACGCATGCGCCTGACCACCACCTCGTATCCGCCTCGGAACCGCTCATGGCAGCCGGGCCGGAGCGCCTCGTCGGGTCCTGACCTCCATCCTGACGGGCGACGTTCGCGACGCCCGGTTCCCGTCGCCGACGAGCCGAACGTCACGGCGTCGACCTTCAGGTGCCCGGTCCCGTGTGAACACGATCTCCACCCTCCTTGATACGTCGAGCGCGCACGTCGCCCGCCAGCGCTCTCACGACCACACACAGGGGCAACGGCCGAACCTGCAACGCCGGTGAACGAGCCAGCGGGGCGTTCTCCTGCAAGAACTTACCGTCGATCATGGCTCGACGGATCCATCCGCTCCCGTGCGCCGCGGCAACAGGCGGCTGGTGGAAGGTGCCTCCTCGCGGCCCTGCGGGCCTCCTCGCGGCCTGCGGGCCTCCTCGCGGCCGTGCCTGCATCCTTCACCCCCATCCCGAAGGACCGAGCGCGCGATCGCTCGGGACCTGGGCTCTCTCGATGCACTGCTGAGGCCCCGTCGAAGTGGAAGCAGCCTCCGTGGAATTCCGGTTGCGCGCCCCGTGGTTTCCTGGTTCCCGTCGGCAGTTCGTCGGTTCACACTTTCCATCCGTGCCGCAAGTGTTCCGCCTCCTCGTCCTCCTTGTCGCCGCCACGGTCGCTGCCTCGCTCGGCACGGTCGTCATCGACGCGGTCACCTTCGTCGTGCTCTCCCAGGTGACCGGCGGCACCCGACGTCGGCCTGACCCGCTCACCCGAGCCTCGGAACAGGTCCTCGAGGACATCTTCGATCCGAGCGAGGCGGGCACCGTGAGCCGCGCTCTCGCCCTCGCTCGAACACGCGCCGGTGAATGCGGCGTCGCCATGGGCTCCTTCCCCGCGAGCAAGGAGCTGTGCGACCGGTGACCGGCGGACGAAGGTGTCACGAAGACCCGGACGCGGCTCCCAGGGGGACGACGCCGCCCGGACGTCCACAGCTCGCGAGAGGACACGCCGGGCGTCGCAGCTGGAGCACCGTGGGCAAAGCTGCCCTCGGCGGTGCGTTGGCCGTACTGGCGGGCGCCGAGATGATGGCCTGTGGGGGCCCCTCCACCAATGGGGTGCGCAGCGGAACGACCCCTTACTCTCGGACGATCTTCCGGGCACGTCCAGAGAACCCGGAGATGCCTCCCGCGACGACCGCCGCAGGGCGCTTGTGGGCGTCGCGTCCAGCCCGAACCGGGCGCGGCCACCTCGCCGCACCGTCGACGATCGTCCACGTGTCGATCGACGGCGTGAAGACCCCAGGAGGCACAGAGCCCGCTTACGTGGGCCCGAGCGGCACGGTGGGGTCCCGGATCCTGTTCTCGGTCAAGGCCCATGAGAGCATCGAGGTGGTGGTGGTGAACCACGACACAGGTCCCCACACGTTCGACGCGCCCGGGCTCGGCCTCCACGTCACCATTCGAGCCGATGCGACCACGTCCTTCCGCTTCGACACCCCCGGACCTGGCACCTACCGGTGGTACTGCGACGTTCCGTGCGGGCCTTGGGTCATGAGCCACGTTGGATACATGAAGGGTGAAGTGACGGTGGTGAGCTAGATGGGCCGAGACAACTGGCGATCCAAGGAACCTCTGTTCGTCGCGATGGTCCTGGCAGGCATCGTCGCCGCTCTGTTCGCGTCGGTCTTCGCGGTCGCTGGGATCGCCTTGGGGCTGCGCGATGCGGTCAAGCCGGCCGTCGCGGGCAAGCACGTCGAGCCCAGGAGCACGATGTTCGAGTCGATGACCATCGAAACCGGCGCAATGGACGGGCATCCAGGGTGGCCGCGCTACACCAACCCGTTCTGGACCGTCCACGTAGGCCAGACCGTGGTGCTACGGATCACGAGCTACGACACAGGCACCGCGCCACTCGCCGGTGTGCAGACCGTCTTCGACGCCGTGAGTGGAACGGTCTCGGAAACCGAGAGCGTGAACGGAAAGCACATTCGCTCAGTGCCAAACACACAGATCGCTCACACCTTCACCGTTGTCGGCCTGGGACTCAACCTGCCCATCCCTGCCGCTCCAGCGGGCGGATCGGTCACCGTGACCGCCCGCTTCGTCGCACAGCGCAGCGGCTCTTTCGTCTGGCAATGCTACGCACCGTGCGGCTCCGGACCGAACTCGATGGGAGGAGCTATGTCGGAGATGGGCTGGATGGAAGGGCGGATCGACATCGTCGCCTGAACACTCCAAGATCGTTCGCCCCGCCATCACATGCGCCGGTTCCGCTCCAGCGCTCCGCGGCTGGGCGGCACACACCAAGCTCGATGAGACGAAAGAGAGACGAAAGAGAGACGAAAGAGAGAACATGAGCTCACAAAACCCCGCGCAGGAAGGGAACGCCCAGGGCCCGGCCCCATCGGCGCGCGTCCAGCCGGTCACCGTCACGACCGGTCAACGCGTCTCGCGGCGCCGCTTCCTCGGCGCTGCAGCCAGCGGAGTGGGTTTGGCAGCTGTCGGTTCGGTCAGCGGAGTCGTGATCTCCCGATCCACTCGTTCGGCGGCGGCCCCAGGAAATACGGCGGCCGACGCTGCCGCCAAGAGCACCGCGGCGAGCCACCAGTGGGCGATGGTCATCGACCTGCGGTACTGCAACGGCTGCAAGCTCTGCACCGCAGCGTGTGAGCGGTATCACTACCTGCACGAAGACCAGACTTGGATCCACGTCTTCACGATGCAGTCGGCATCCGGCCAGCAATACTTCATGCCTCGGCCGTGCATGATGTGCGAGGACCCGCCGTGTGTGCCGGTGTGCCCGGTCTCAGCGAACTTCCGCACCGCGGAGGGGCTGGTTCTCGTCACACAGCAGCGCTGCATCGGCACTCGCATCTGCATGAACGCCTGCCCCTACCAGGCTCGATACTTCAACTGGAACGCTCCGGTACCGGCGCCTCGTCAGCCATTTCCCCAGGAACCCGCCTGGCCCGTGCCCCAGGTCGAAGGAACCGTGGGCAAGTGCGTGTTCTGCGCCGCAATGCTCCCATCCGGGAGGATCCCCGAGTGCGCCGGCTACTGCCCGATGGGGGTCATCTACATGGGCGACCTCGAAAGCGATGTCGCGGTCAACGGCATCGGCAACAGCGTCACCCTCTCCAAGTTTCTCGCCGAGAACACAGCGGTGCGCTTCAAGACATCCTTCGGGACCCACCCCAGGGTCTGGTACGTCACCGGCCACGGCCAAACACTCGACACTGACAAGGAGGTCGCGTGAGCTCGCACGTCGAATCCCTCGGATCGGCTGAGAGAACCTGGCATCCTGGAATTCTCGAGCCAGCCGAGGAGTCGATCGGCACCGACGAGCCTTCGCCGGCAATCGAGATGATCCGCTCCGCGGCCATGAGGCCGGTTCTGTCCCGCCCGAGGTGGTTCTGGCCGGTGGTCGGCATGCTGAGCGCCGTGCTCGCTGTCGGGTTCGCCGCATGGGTCGTACAGTTGCGCACAGGCCTCGGATCGGCCGGCTACAGCGACCAAGCCTTTTGGGCGATCTACGAGGCGAACCTCGTCACGTTCATCGGCGTGAGCTACGGCGGGGCGGTGGTCTCCGCCATCCTTCGGATCACCAAGACCACTTGGCGCGCACCACTCACCCGGATCGCCGAGGCGACCGCGCTCGTCACTCTCCCCATTGGGATGCTCTTCATCGTCCCTCACCTGGGGAGCTCCTGGAAGCTGTGGGAGCTCATCTGGCCCCCGTACTGGAACCTTTCGTCACCCATCCTGTGGGACTTTTTCGCTGTGTCGACCTACTTGCTCGCCACCTGTGCCTTCTTCTACCTGCCGCTCATATCCGACCTTGCCATCGGGGCGGAGCGTCTCGCCCTGGTCATGAGCTCACGACGAAGGAGGTTGGTTCACCGCGCCTACAGGCTCCTCGCAGGCAGCTACGACGGCAGCCTCTCCCAGCGACGGCTTCTTGCCGGTGCGATCGGGCTCGTGGCGATCATGGTCATCCCGATGGCCGTCTCCGTGCACTCGGTGCTGAGCTTCGCCTTTGCCTCCTCGTCGCGTCCCGGCTACTTGGAGACGATCTTCCCCGTGTACTTCGTCGTAGCCGCGCTCTACTCTGGCGTCGCGCTGGTGATCGTAGTCGTGGCTGCGGCCCGTCGACTCTTCCATCTCGAAGCATTCATCGAACGCCGCCACCTCGTGCGCCTCGGCTTCATCATGGTGGCACTGGGAGCGGCTTACCTCTACCTCACCTTCACGGAGTACCTGATCGACAGCTACTCGAACACGACCGGCAACGCCGCATGGGTGTACGAGACGATCCTCGGGCGCTACTGGATGCCGTTCTGGTTCTACTTCGTGGCGGGCGGCGTGGTGCCGATCCTCGTCTTCATGTTTCGGCGCACCCGAACGGCCACGGGCGTCGTGACGGCAGCGGCGCTCGTCCTCGCGGCGATGTGGGTCAAGCGCCTGGTCATCGTCATCCCTCCCGCGACCGAACCGTTGGTCCGTTCACCGTTCGGCCCAACAGGTGCGCTCGGACTCGGCTGGGGGACCTACCACTTCACGTGGGTGTCGATCTCGATCACGGTGGCAATGGCTGCAGCGATCGCCCTGCTCTTGCTCATCGTCTTTCGGCTCGTGCCGATCCTGCCGATCGCAGAGATGGAAGAGCTCGCCGCCGCGGCCCAGCGCGGGGCGGTCTCCTCTGCCGTTGCAGCGTCAGGCCCAGCGGCTCCTCTCCGCGCCGGAAATGGGGCTCCGGTGAGCACAGGAGCGCACGCCATGTCGCCAGGGGTCGACGGCGATGAGTGAGACCCGACGCCCTCGCACGACGCGATCTCGTCGGAGCACGCGCCTTTCCGCCACGGCCGTGGCTGTCGCCATAGTGCTGGGGATCCCGGTGGCTGCGGCAGCTGCGGCAGCTGCGGCAGCTACGCCGACTGCGGCGACCCCGCTCGCGCCGCCCGCGGCACCGGTCGTAACCTGGCCGGCCCAGGCGACCCTCATCGGCCGTGACCGGACCGGCACGGCAGTCGCGTCCCGCCCGTCGCACGTTTCGGCCCGCTCCAGACCTGCCAGCACCGATCTCGGCATCGGTGGCGGCGGTACGACCACGATCTCGGCGCGCTCACCGAGCCAACCGCGCGCGAGCCTCGCCACGCAGCTTGGCGAGGCCCGCCGGACCGACGGACCTCTCGGCCAGTGGGTAGCCGGCGTCCTCCTCTTGATCGTAGCGGTCTGCTGGGTGGCCCTGGTTGCCGTCGTGGTACATGTGCGCGCTCACCTCGTTCAGAGCTCCGGCCATGACCCGACCGAGAACGGACACGCAGAGTGAGCACCGTGGACCTGCACGGGCACACGCCTGGGGGAGACGGCAAGCGCCGCCTGGACGTTCGACACCTCCAGGCCCTTCAGGTGGCGCTCGGCGGCATCTGGCTCCTCGATGGGGTGCTGCAGCTCCAGCCCTACATGTTCACCAAAGGCTTCGTGAGCGGTGTCCTCGCACCGGGCGCAGCGGGGAACAGCGGCTTCGTCTCCCATCCAGCTCTCGCCATCGCGCACACGCTCTTGCCGGAGATCGCAGCGTGGAACTCGCTGTTCGCAACGATCCAGCTGCTCCTCGGCACCGGCATCATCGTCGGCGCGCTGACCCGTCGAGTGCGTCTCCTGCGCCTCGTCCTCGCAGGCTCTTTCGCGTGGGCAGCGCTGGTGTGGTGGCTGGGCGAAGGGCTCGGCGGCGTGCTGACGGGCACCTCGCCACTCTCGGGCGCCCCCGGTGCGGTGGCGCTCTACGCCGTGGCAGGCATCCTCGTCTGGCCGGGAGCCGACGTCCCGGCTCCGATGCTCGTCTCCCGCTTCGCTCGAGGCTCGTGGGCAGCAATGTGGGCGCTCTCCGCATTCCTCTTGCTCGAACCGGCGAACCAAAGTCGAGATGCGGTGTCCTCGGTGATCTCTTCGGCTGCCGCAGGGGAACCTGCAGCGCTACACAGCCTGCTGGTGCGCGTCGCCGACGCGCTCAAGGGTGCCGGGCCATGGCTCGACTCGCTGCTTGCGCTCGTCATGCTCGCCGTCGGTGCCGGCGTCGCGCTCGGGGTCCTCCAGCGTCTCGCCCTCGCGACTTCCGTGGTCCTCGCGGTCGCGATGTGGATCTTTGGCGAGGCGTTCGGCGGGATCCTGACCGGCCAGGGGACCGACCCCAACAGCGGTCCGTTGTGGGTGCTGCTCGCCCTGTGCATGTGGGTTGGCCTGCGCGAAGAAAGGAGGTCTACCTCCGCGACCCAAGACCTGGAGCACGTGGGGGGGTCGATAGCAGCATCCGCCAGCGCTTGAGCGCACACCCGTCCCGATCGGGGTCGTGCAGCAGCCGGCGCCGAGACGAGCTTCGCGGCTTTAGAGAAGCCAGCACGCCGCGTGCGCCGGACGCGAACAGACCAGCTCCCGTCAGCCCAGGATCCCCTTGGCGATCACCACGCGCTGGATCTGGTTGGTCCCCTCGTAGATCTGGGTGATCTTCGCGTCGCGCATGTACCGCTCGACCGGGAAGTCCTTCGTGTAGCCGTAGCCGCCGAGAAGTTGCACCGCATCCGTCGTGACCGCCATCGCGGTGTCCGAGGCGAAGCACTTCGCCATCGCCCCGACCGTGCCGAGCTCTCCGGCCGGGTCGTCGTCGACGAGCGAGCACGCCCGGTAGACGAGGGCTCGGGCGGCCTCGGTTCGCATCGCCATGTCCGCGATCATGAACCGGAGCCCCTGCAGGTCGGCGATCGGGACACCGAACGCTCGCCGCTCCTTCATGTAGCCCGCCGCATAGTCGATCGCCCCCTGCGCGATCCCGACCGCCTGGGCTCCGATGGTCGGACGGCTGCGGTCCATGGTGTGCATGGCGATGTGAAAGCCGCGTCCCGGCTCGCCGACGAGGTTCTCGGCGGGGACCCGCACCCCGTCGAGGAGGATCTCGCCGGTCGGGCTCCCCCTGAGCCCGAGCTTGTCCTCGTGCTTCACGACTTCCACGCCCCAACCCGCCTCCACCACGAAGCAGGAGATCCCACGGTGCCCTGCGGAGGGGTCGGTCTTCGCGAAGACCGTGTAGGTGTCCGAGATGCCGGCGTTCGTGATCCAGTGCTTGCTGCCCGAGATGACGTAGCTGTCCCCGTCCCTGACAGCCCGTGCGGACATGGCCGCCACGTCGCTGCCGGCATCGGCTTCCGAGAGGCAGTAGCTCGCCTGAGACTCTCCCGACGCGACCTTCGGCAGGTACTTTCGCTTGAGCTCCTCGGAGCCCCAGTTCATCACCGGGAGCATGCCCAGCTTCGAGATGAGGATCGTCACCGACGTGGACGCGCACACCCGTGCCAGCTCCTCGACCATGATGGCTTGGGTCACCGTGTCGGCACCGGCCCCTCCGTACTGCGAGGGGATCCCGAGCGCGGGAAGCTCCAGCTCCCTGCACGCCTCGAACGACTTCCAGGGGTACGAGGCCGTGCGGTCCGCCTCCGCTGCGTTCGGCTCGATGCGCTCCTCGCAGAACCGGCGCAGGGTCTCGCGAAACTCACGCTGGACCTCGGTGAGCGCGTACGCCATGAGCCGATCCTACGGTCGAGAGGCGGCACCGTCACAAGCCCGAGGCAAGCCCCAGACAGCCCTGGAGGGCCGAGGCCAACCCCGGGCAGCCCGGGCACCGGCACAAGCCGAGGCCAGCCCCGGGCAGCCCCCGGCCGGGCACAAGCCGAGGCCAACCCCGGGCAGATCCGGCCGTGTCATCCGCCAGGCATGACGAGCAGACGCGGTTTGGTCACCGGGACCGGACCGGGACCGTTGATCACCTTCACCTGGCCGAGCGCATCGAGCACGAAGAGGTTCCGGCTGACGGCTGTCGAGGCGATCGCGATCGGGCGAGGAATCGCCAGTTGCTCGCTCCAGACTCCGATTGTGTGGTACACGGCGACTGTGCGGTACACGACGACCGTGCCGTTCGCGTAGGTCTGGCACAGGCCGCGGAAGATGGCGGCAGCGTCGACGATGGGTGAGGAGGCCGGGTCCTTCGTACCGACCGGGACGTTCGCGTAGACGGCGCCGAACGGGTAACGCCTGGAGGGGGTCTCCACGTAGTAGCCCGCCCCTGTGTTGGTGGGAACGAGCCCGATGGCGTCGCTGATGCGGACACCCTCCTCGGGCACCGAGCCCCAGAACCTGGCGTCGCCGAAGGCGAACACGCCACCGTCGGCCGAGACCAGCCAATAGCCCTTCCCATCGGGGGTCGGGGCCATGCCGACCACGCGGTCGAGCAGGTGGTGGCCGGCCATCGATCCGTAGAACCGGGCGGCACCGAAACCGTAGACGCCGCCGTTGGCTTCCACCAACCAGTACCCCTTGCCTGTGGGCGCCGCGGCGATCCCCACCACCGGAGCGTTCAGGCGCCGACCGGCCAGCGAGCCGTAGAACTGCGCACCCCCGGCCGCCACGACCCCGCCGGAGGCCAGCACGATCCAATATCCCAGGCCGTCAGGCCAGCCGGCGATCCCCAAGGCCGGGGTCCTGAGCGGCGCGATCGCCCGAGGGCGCAGCTGCGCCTCAGGGGCAGTCGCCGCTGCCGACGCGGTGGCCGCCGACGTGGTGGCCGCCGCCGTGGTGGCCGCCGCCGTGGTGGACGCTCCTGGCATGACGACGCCAAGAGCAAACCCGATGCTGGCGAGGAGGGTTGCTGCGAGCGCGCTCACGCGGTGCAAGTCGAAGACGATAACGCGGTGGCGACACGGACCGCCGAGCGACGAGGGGGATTCTTCCAAAATGCGGGTCACCAGGGCGAATGCCAACGATCCGCTGGCCGGGAGCATTTCCAACCCCGGTGCAAACTGCCAGGGGCACCGCCGGGCCGACCAGGATGATCGAAGCCCCCCGCGCCGAACACAAGGGACGCCGCCGGGCCGACCAGGATGATCGAAGCCCCCCGCGCCGACGTGGGGAGCCGACGAGGGAGGTGACGTGGGGAGCCGACGTGGGGAGCCGACGCGGGGAGCCGACGTGGGGAGGTGACGCGGGAAGGCGAAGAGGGGATCAGTCGGTGCCGACCAATGACGGCCACTCGTCGCGCCGGGCCGTGATCTCCGAGGAGGCAAGGCGGATCACGGCTTCCGGGACACGATCGACGAGCGCACGCTGTGCGTGGTAATCGCACGCGGCGCAGGAGAACGTGCGGCGGCGTACCTCGACGAGCCCGGGCGGCGGGTCGTCGTCGAGGAAGCCCCACAGCGAGAGCGCCGCCTCCACGTCGTGGATCGTCGGCGCTCTCCCGAACAGGGATGCACGGCGAGCCGCGAGGAGCGCCGTGCCGACGAGCACGTCTTCTTCGGACTCTCCGCTGCGGAGCCGCAAGCGGTCCGCGAACAGACGGGCGAGCCGCAACGCGTACCCCTGGTCCGGGCCGGGGGAGCCGTGGCTCCTCCCGCCGGGACGGACCGGGAAGCGGAGCTCCGCCGGGCGGCTGGGAACCCAGGGCCGGGGATCCTCCAAGCGGAGGGCGGGCCGTACCTGGTCGGCCTCGATGATGGGCACGAAGCTCGGCTGGGTCATGGCCCTCCGACGTTACCCGACGAGGTACAGCCAGTCCTTGTAGCGTTCGAGCTTCCCCCGGACGGTCGCGAAGTAGGTCCGCTGCAGCTCGGTCGTGATGGGCCCCGGCATGCCGGAGCCGACGACGCGGTCGTCCACCGAACGGATCGGCGTCAGCTCGGCAGCAGTCCCGGTGAGGAACGCCTCCTCCGCCAGGTACAGGTCAGTGCGGATGAGCGCTTCGTGGCGCACCTCGATCCCCATGTCCTTCGCGAGCACCTCGACGGTGTCCTGGGTGATCCCGTCGAGCGCGCCGGCGGCACCGGTGGGCGGCGTCAGCAACACCCCGTCGCGCACGATGAAGATGTTCTCGCCGGTGCACTCGCTCACCCGGCCGTCGGAGGCGAGCAGCACCGCCTCGTCGTAGCCGGCCTTGATCGCCTCGATCTTGGCGAGCGACGAGTTCACGTACATGCCGACACCCTTCGCAGCGGTCGGCATCGCGTTCGGATCGTGGCGACGCCACGAGCTGATCTTGACGGTCACGCCTCGCTCGAGCGCCTCCTCGCCGAGGTACGTCCCCCACGGCCAGGTCGCGATGGAGACCTTGACGGGTGCA
>JAJYWG010000389.1 GCA_021791615.1 Actinomycetes bacterium | reverse complement strand
TCCTGCCGGCCCCGTTCGCCCCCAACACGAGGTGCACACCGGGGTCGAAGGCGACATCGACGCCGTGGAGGACGTCCCGGTCCCGGTAGCCTGCGTGCAGCGCGGTGGCGGCGAGGGTGGTCACGGCGCCGCTTCGGGCACGAGCACGAAGAAGCCCGACACCCGGCCCTCGGCGTCAAAGGCCACCCGGCCGGTGCGGACGGCGCGCTCGAAGACGAGCGGCACGTCGACCACGGTGTGCCCGCCGTGGACCCTGACCGCAGGTTTGCGCTTCCGTATGAGCCGGCCCAGCTCGGCGTCGAGCCTCAAGCGGACCGAGTCGAGCAGCTCCGCCGGGCACGCCGCGGCCATCCGCTCAGAGAAGCCCGAGCGCATCTCGGCCCACTCGCGGGCGAAGAACTGCCCGAGCAGCACCGCTGCGTGTTCCCTGGCCTGCGGCATGGCTGTAGCGGGAGGGTCCATGACGGTCTCTTCGTCTTCGCCGCCGAAGCGTTGGAACGCGGCTTGTCGAGTGACGCACAGGGCCTCTCCGATCGCCGCCCAGGTGCAGCCGGCGGCCCGGGCCTCGACCGCGAGGGTCCGTACGATGTCGTCGAGCAGGATCCGCAGCCGGTGCGTTCCGCCCAGCGACGCCAGCACGGCGTCGGCGTCCCGGCCCTGTGAGCCCCGCAGCCCTGCGGCCACCAGATTGGCGTTCTCCACCAACATGAGCGCCAGGACCTCTCGGTCCACGTCGACGAGGTCAGCGACTACCGGTGGCGCCACAGCTGTAAAGATAGATTTACGGCGACCAGGCGTCAAGCCAGGTTTACGAGGGGCCGTCCTGGTCCCGCAGGATCGCCATCCGCGACCGCAACGGCGCTGTCACGACATGGCTGGTCGGACGGGAGCGACGAACCGCCGCACCTAAAGGCGGGGTTCGCAGGGTCTGGCACCGTGGAACTGCTCTCCTGTGGGAGCGGGGTGGTTGAGCTGCGGAAGGGAGAGTGCAGTGACCGACACGGCTTCGCCACCTCCGTCTGGCTTCAGCGGGTCGGTCGTGGCGGGTGGATGGTCTCACCGCGGGCGAGCATGGCAACGAGCTGCTCGATGCGTCGCGTGCGGGTCTCGGGCCGTTTTGCGGTGGTGACCCGATAGAGCACGGCATAGCGGTTCGCTCGATCGAGCCGAGCGAAGGCCTCCTGGGCGCGGGGTTCGGCATCCAGCGCCGCCGCGAAGTCGTCGGGCACCTCGATGGTCGCGGCGCCGGGGTACGCCGCCTCCCAGGTGCCGTCGGTTTTGGCCCGTTCGACGGCAGCGAGCCCCGCCGGGCGCATCCGGCCCTCGACGACGAGCCGTTCGGCCAGCGTCGTGTTGCGCTTCGACCAGGCGCTCCCTGCCCGCCGAGGCGTGAACCGTCGCCGGAAGGTGCCCGCGTCGGCCCGGGCGAGCTGCCCGTCGACCCAGCCGTGGCAGAGAGCCTCTTCGAGGGCCTGGTCGTAGGTGAGCGAGGTCGGCCGGGTGGTCCCCTTCTTGGCGAGGACCAACCAGACACCCTTCGAGCCCGACGCGTGCTCCTCCAGCCATCGCCGCCAGCCGGCGAGGTCGGCAACGATGAGCTCAGCTGGGTCTGTAGTCATCGGATGTGACCTCGTAGCTCAGGTGGCAGTCCGTGCGCGAGACCCCAGGCGATGGTCGCAAACGGCGGCGGGTCGGGCTCGGGGAGCTCGAAGCCAACCGTCATCTCCCGGCCCCTGGCCGCCGTCGGGCTTCGGGCTTGGGCGTGTCGCCGGATGCTCCAGCAGCCGGAGACTGCCTCGAAGCGGTGCTCGTCGTCGGAGAGGCTCTCCAGGCAGGGCCGGAGATAGCTTTCGCACTGGTCGGTGAGCCGGGCCAACCCAGGCGGCCGATGCGGCGCGCATCACCGGGCCCGGCGGGTCGCGCCGTGGTCGTTCCGGGCTGGATGGTCGCTGGGGGCTGGGTGATCATTCGGGGATAAGGGTGGTCAGGCAGAACGGGTGGCCGGCCGGGTCGATCATGACCCGCCAGCGATCGGGGCTCGGCTGGGTGGCGGCCGTGGTCGCCCCGGCGTCGAGCGCGACCTGTTGCGCGCCCTCGAGGTCAGCCACGGCGAGGTCGAGGTGGGATTGTTGGGGAACCTCGGGGTCGGGCCAGGTGGGCGGGCGGTAGTCCTCGGCCTTCTGCATCGACAGCCAGGTGCCATCGAGGTCGAGCGCGGCGAAGCTGTCGGTGTCGTAGGCGACCTCGACGCCGAGCAGCGTCGCGTAGAAGCGGGCGAGGGCGGATGGATCGGGGCAGTCGAGCGACACCGAGCCGAGCCGGATGCAAGTGGTCATGGGCACTGGCCTCCTTCTCGTGGTGCCGCCAGGCCGGTCCTGTCGGCACCTGGCGTCCAACGCTAGGAGGTGATCCGGCCAGTTTCCGTCCGCAATCGCGGCAAGGATGGGCACATGGCAGACACCGCCGAGCGCATGCTGCGGCTGCTCGGCTTGCTGCAGGCCCGCGCTCGGTGGTCCGGCGTCGAGCTCGCTGCACGCCTCGGGACGAGCGAGCGGACGCTTCGGCGCGACGTCGAGCGTCTGAGGCGCCTCGACTACCCGGTCGAGGCCGACCCCGGCCCGGGCGGCGGCTACCGCCTCGGTCGGGGAGGGAAGCTCCCGCCGCTGCTTTTCGACGAAAACGAGACCGTCGCGGTCGCCCTCGGCCTCCAGGCCGCGGCAGACGCCGGTGTGGCCGGCATCGAGGTCGCCGTCTCTTCTGCGCTGGCGAAGATCGAGCGGTTCCTCCCCGCCCATCTCGCCGCCCGGGTCCGAGACCTCGACGAGGCGAGCGAGACCCTCTGGGGCCGGGACCCCGACCCGGTGGACTCCGACCTGCTCGTCACGCTGGCGGGCGCCTGTCGGCGGGGCGAGCGGGTCCGCCTCGACTACTGCGACCGCGCCGGCAACGCCACGAGCCGGCTGGTGGACCCCCACCGCCTGGTGCGCGCCGGGCGGCGCTGGTACCTCGTCGCCCGTGACACCAAGCGAGGGGCGTGGCGCACCTTCCGGGTGGACCGTGCCGAGGCAGTTACCCTGAGCGGTATCCGCGTCGAGCTCGACGATCCTCCCGATGCGCTTCGCCTGGTGAGCGAAGCGATGGGGCTCGCCCCTTATGCCGTCAAGGCCCGGGTTCGCCTCCCGCTGTCGGTGGAGGAGGCAGCCAAGGTGGTGCCACGCACCGTCGGGGTCCTGAGCGCCGACGGCGACGGGGCCACGATCGTCGAGCTCGGCGGACCGCACCTGGCGGGGATGGTCGGCTTCCTCGCCGCGCTCTCGGTCCCCTGTGAGGTCCTCGCTCCCGACGAGCTGCGGGCCGCGCTGCGCGCCCACGGCGAGCACCTGGCGCAAGTGAACCGCTGACGACGTGCGTCTGCTCGCCACTCGCACCCGACGAGAAGATCTCGCCAGAAGATCGTGACCCTCACGTCGGGTCACGGACCACCGTTGTGGACATGTGGGAGCACACGGTGGAAGACGTGGCACGGCTCTCGCACACCTCGGTGTGCATGCTGCACCACGACGACGCCATCGGCTTGTTCGTACGGAGCGGGCGGAGCACCGCGGGCCTCGGGTCGCGACACTCGCCCACCAAAATGGCGACCACACGCTCACAGATGGCATGTGCCCGGGGTGCCCGGGGTGCCCGGGCAGCGGGCCGTCGGCCGCTGTGGGCAGAGGGCGACCACCGGGATCTTGCGGTCGGTGGCGGATTGGTAGCTGGTGGTTACCGGGTAGGTGCTCTCGAAGCGTCGGAGCAGGGCGTCGCGCTCGGCGCCGCTGAGGACGACGGCGGTGGCGGTCGACGTCGTCTTGCCGACCTCGATGACGACCTCGGGCTGGAAGACCAGGTTGTGGTACCAGGCAGGGTGCTCCGGTGTGCCGGCGTTGGCCGCGACGACGACGTAGCGGTCGTCGTCGAGGAGATAGGCGAGCGGCCGGGTTCTCGGGATGCCGGTCCTGGCGCCGGTCGTGGTGAGCAAGAGCAGTGGGGTGTGGGCGAAGTACCCGCCGACGCGCCCTGCGTTGGATCGGAGCTCGGCGATCACGGCGCGGTTGGCGGGGTTGGGGTCACGGTCGGACTCTGTGGTCGTCACGCGTCGTCCTCGGTCTCCTCGGGAGGCGGCTGCTCGGCGACACGGGCGTAGCGTTCGAGCGTCTCCCCGGCCCCTGGCGCAGAGAGGACGGCGAAAAGTTGGTCGGCGAAGGCGGGGTCGCAGCGTTCGAGGTGCGTGTAGGCGACGGTCACCTCCGTCGTCGTGGGTCCGGCCCTCTTGAAGTCGACCTCGACGTGAGGTGCGTGCTCGTCATCGGCGAGAGGCTGCCAGCCGGTCCCCACCCGCCAGGTCATCGCCAGGTGTGACGGAGGAGCCCATTCGACCACCATGCCCCGGGTCACCTCGGTCCCGTCCGCAGCCGTCTCGTAGAAGCGGCCGCCCATCCGGGGCTCGATCGTCATCGACGCCGTGTCCATGGTCATCCGATGGGCGGGAGGGACCCACGCCATCGGCCGCTCCACGTAGGCGCGGAATGCGGCCTCGGCGGGGACCGAGACGGTGACGGTCTTTCGCTCGGGCTCCGACGAGGACCTGCGCGGCTCGCTCATGATGCCTCCTTATGGCTGGCTCTCTGGTCGCCATCCCACAGTATATACATAAAGCATGTAGATCATGGCCAATGTCTATCGGCTAGCGTTCGGGATGTGACCGACGCGGAGGACACGACCGGGCAGGTCGAGGAGTCCGGCCTTGGCTTTCAGATGCGCGTCGGCTACTTGCTCGGGACGGTCGGCTCGCTCGTCTACCAGCGCTGGGCCGAGGCGCTCGCCGAGCTGGACGTGACCCCCACGCAGGCGAAGGTCCTGATGGCGCTCGGAGACGCTGGCTCTTTGGGGCAGCAGCGGCTCGCTGAGATGATCGGTGTCGACCCGAGGAACGCCGTGGCGGTGGTCGAGTCGCTGGTCGAGGCCGGGCTCGTCAGCCGCGCCGTCGACCCGTCGGACCGCCGCCGGCGGGTCCTTGGTCTCACCAGTCGTGGCCGTCGACTGGCGAAGAAGCTCGTCACCTCGACGACTCAGCACGACGATGATCTTCTTGCGTCCCTTCCTGCGGCCGACCGGGAGACCCTGCGGCGTCTGCTGTTCGCCGTTCTCCACTCGTCCAAAGCCAGCAGATGAGCGGACGAGCGGTCACAGCCCGCCACCGGCAGGGTTGGCGGTCATCGCGATGACTCGCACGACACGGCTGTCATGGTGGACGAGCACGACGAGGACGTAGAGCCTTCGAAGGAGGACAGTGTCGGCATGGAAGAAACGGTGTCGGCATGGAAGAAGTCACACGTCATCATCTTGTTTGCCTGCGCAGAGGGGGACCCCGCCCAGGTCGGTACCGACCTGGGCGGTGACGGCTCGACGCGGTCCCATAGCTCGCTGGGCGGCTGGCCGTATGCACGTCGGCCCCGCCCGATCCACGTTCCGCGTGCCCTACGTCACCGTGGGCGTCGCTGGCGTGCCTTCATGTCGCGCTTGTCGGCGGGTGCGATGCGCCGACCGTGCTGCGGATCTGTCGAGCAATGGTCGGTGCCCACGACGCCGAGGACGTCTGGTCCGAGACCTTCCTTGCCGCACTGGCCGCCTATCCCAGGCTGGAACCCGATAGCAACGTGCGGGGATGGCTCGCCACCATCGCGCACCGCAAGGCGATCGATCAGATCCGAAAGAGAAACCGTGGCCCGCTACCAGTCGACCGGCTGCCCGAGGCGCCAGGGCGCTGCGGTGAACCCGCCCCTCGCGACGATGACCTGTGGGACGCCGTCGCCTCCTTGCCGACCAAGCAGCGGGGAGCCGTTGTCTACCACTACGTGGCCGGACTCCCCTATGTCGAGGTCGGCCAGCTCCTCGACTCGAGCGAGGCCGCGGCGCGACGAGCCGCTGCCGACGGCATGCGAGCGCTTCGCTCGACCGTGACCCGGGAGACATCATGACCTTCGAGCGCGACATTCTCACCCGGCTGGGCCAGCACGACGACGAGTCGGTGGAGTCGATGGCGCGTCTCCACGCCCGACTGGTCGAAGCCGCCTCGAGCGAGGATCTTCTCGACGTCGCCTACCGCATCCTCGACACCCCGGTCGGCTCGCTCCTTCTCGCCGCGACCACTGTGGGACTCGTCCGCATCGCATTCGACGCGCAGGGCCACGATGCAGTGCTCGACGACCTGGCCCGCAAGGTGAGCCCCCGGGTGCTGCGCGCCCCCTCCCGGCTCGACCCGGCGGCCCGGCAGTTGGACGAGTACTTCTCCGGGCGGCGCCACAGCTTCGAGCTGCCGCTCGATCTGCAGCTCGCGCACGGCTTCCGTCGCCTGGTTCTCGGCCGGCTCGCCGATCTCGACTATGGCTCGACGGCCTCCTACGCCGCCGTGGCAGCCGCCCTGGGCAATCCCAAGGCGGTGCGGGCGGTCGGCACCGCGTGCGCCACCAATCCGGTGCCCGTGGTGGTTCCCTGCCATCGAGTCGTTCGCAGCGACGGGAGCGCTGGCGGCTACGTCGGCGGGGTCGAAGCCAAGCGCGCCCTGCTCGCCCTCGAAACCGCCGACCGACCGTGACGACCGCTGGAACTGAAGGGGTTGCGCTGAACCCAGCTCGGTGGTGCTCGACGAGGGCGACCCGCAGCTGCTTGTCCAGGGGGAAGCGGACCGCTACGCCCAGTGGTCCTTCGACCACCCCGATCCCATCAGCCATCCACTTGCGGGCAAGCTGCTGGTAGAGGGCAGGATTGACGGCATGACTGCACTGACCGATGTTGACAGCGCGTTTGCTTACGGCGACTCAATACTCGTCGGCGAGCAGGTCCGGTTGCGTGGTCTGCGCGAGGACGATCTGCCGACGCTGGCGAGGTGGGAGATGGACCCCGGCCGCATGACGACTGGGTCGAACTGGGTGGTGCCTCCATCGGAAGCGGCGGCGAAGGAGCGGATCGCGAGATGGTGCGCGAACGAAAGGGATGACCTCGGCTTCGCGATCGAGACTCTGGATGATCCACCCGTCCTGGTCGGCAGCCTCGGGTTGTGGGGCGCGCGGCCAAAGGACCGGAACGCCACGATCGGCATTGCGCTGGGCCGCGAGCACACGGGCCGCGGCTTCGGCACCGACGCGATGCGCGTCATCGTCGACTACGGCTTCAGGGAGATGGGGCTGCACCGTGTCCAGCTCGAGGTAGCGGCGTTCAACATGGCAGCGGTCCGCGCCTATGAGAAGGCTGGGTTCGTCGAAGAAGGGCGCCATCGCGAGTCGGTATGGCACGACGGGCGGTGGTACGACGAGGTGATGATGTCGATTCTCGACCATGAGTGGCCTGGAGGGCGCCCCGGAAGCTGAGACAGGCATTTCAGCTCTGCTCACGGATGAGCGTGTCACTCGCCGATCCACTACTGCGACGCTCGAATGTCCTTCATCCGTCGGTAGAGCCGAAGAGGATGCTCGGGGACCGCGACGAAGCCGTGATGGACGTAGAAGCGGGCTGCGGCCTCGTCGAGGGCGTCCACCACGACGAGGCGGGCAGCAGCCGCTTCTCCGGCGGCCACAGCCTTTCGCAGCGCCTCGGCGAGGAGTAGCGCACCGAGTCCCTTGCCCTGATAGCGAGCGTCGACCGCCAGTCGGGCGAGCAGGGCCATCCCAACGGGGTAACCCGGCAGGCCGCGTACCAGCGCCGGGGGTGCCTCGGCTCGCTGCACGGAGCCCATGGTGAGGCTGAAGTAGCCGACGACACGTTCAGCCTCGACCAGCACGAAGGTGCGAGCCACGTCCATCTGCTGGCAGGCAAGGGCATGAGCCTGCAGCCAGCGGTCGAGCATCTCCTTGCCCGAATGAAACTCGTCGAGATGATGATGGGGACCGAGCCGCTCAAGGCGACGACCGCTCACGCCTCGGGCAGCTTCGGATGGTTGTGAAACAGCTCGACCAGTTCGGGAACGGGCATTGCCGGCTTGTCCAGCTCGGCGAGGAAACGATCGAAGACCTCGTTCGACAGCACAAGATCTCGGTGGGCTTCGATCACGCTGCTCGCCCGCGTGGTCACCGTGTCGAGCACGAAAGCGGTCACCGTCGTACCCTCAAGGCCTGCGGCGTGGCGGATGAGGGCCTCTTGCTCAGGGGTCACCCGCATCTCTAGGCGGTGACGTTTCGAGGGGCGGACAGCGGCGTCGCTCATGATGGAAAGTCTACCGCGTCCGGACAACGTCCGGACAGCGAGACCGGCGCGCCGTACCAGATTGCGAGACCGGCGCGGCGCCTGGCGTGCCCGCAAGCCGAACGGCTTCCGGGACGCGTACGCGGCTTCCGTGCCGAACGACTGGAGGGCGGTGATCGGCCCGGAGGCGGCGCCGAGGGCGACGCCTTGGACCAGCCGGGCGGCGTAGAGCCAACCGGTGCTCGCGGCGACGGCGAAGAGGGCCGCGCCGGCGATGCCGAGGGCGATGGCGGGAAGGAGGACCGCCCGGCGGCCGATGGCGTCGGAGAGCGGCCCGACGAACAGCAGGGAGGGTATGAGCGCGGCGACGTAGACGGCGAAGACGGCGGTGAGCGTCGCCGGCCCGAACCCGAACGCCGACGCGTAGCGGCCGTAGAGGGGGGTCGGGATGTTGGTGCCGGCGAGCAGCACCAGGTAGGTGGCGGCGGCCAGCCAGAACCCGACAGCACGTCTCGTGGGCGGCCGGGTTCGAGTGGCGACGGTCGTGCTGGGGCCGCAGGCGTGGGGTCGGGGGCTGCTCACCTCCCCAGGCTGCGCCGCTGCCGGTAGGGCCGTCGATTACCTGGAAGGTAATGGAGGCTCGGCGGTCGGGCTTCTATGGTCGTGACATGGTCAGCAGCGCGGTCATCGGCGAGGGAACGCCGACGTGCGGGGGGCTGCTGCGGTCCTGGCGGCTGCGCCGCCGCCTCAGCCAGCTCGACCTGGCTCTGGCCGCGGGGGTGTCCGCCCGGCATCTGAGCTTCGTCGAGACCGGCCGGGCAAAAGCCAGCCGGGAGCTGCTCGCCCATCTGGCGGTCTGTCTCGATCTGCCGCTTCGTGAGCGCAACCGGTTGCTGCTCGCCGCCGGTTATGCCCCCGAGCACCCCGAACGGCCCTATGACCATCCCGACCTCGAAGCGCTCCGCCAGGCGCTTGAGCTCATGCTCGCCGGGCTCGAGCCGAACCCGGCCCTGGTGGTGGACCGCACCTGGAACCTGCTAGCCGCCAACGACGCGGCCGGCCTCCTCACCGACGGCGTCGACCCTGCCCTCCTCGAACCGCCGGTCAACGTGTTGCGCCTCGCCTTCCACCCCGGCGGCCTGCCGGCCATCTCGACGCCGTCGCCGGCGTGCAACCTGGCCTTCTTCGCGCGCCTGCGCCGCAAGTCCCTCGACGCCGCCGACGAGGAGCTGGCCAGGCTTCTCGACGAGCTCGAGGGGTACCTGCCCGACCCCGAGAGCACCGCCAGCCCAGGGCATGGCGGCCCGCTGCTCGGGAGCTTCGAGCTCGCCACCGCCTTGGGCGGGGTGCGGCTGTTCTCGGTGATCACCACCTTGGGCGCCCCATCGAGGTCACCTCCGCCGACCTCGCCATCGAGACCTTCCTTCCCGCCGATACGGCCAGCGCCGACCTGCTGCGCCGCCTCGCCGAGCACCGAACGAGGTCTCCCAGGTGACCGACCGCCCCGTCGACCTGCGGGCGCTGATGCCCTTCGCCCAGACGCTCGGCGTCGAACTGCTGGCGGCGGATCCCGACGAGGTCCGAGCACGCCTTTTTTGGCGCGAGCGGCTCTGCACCGCCGGAGGCCTCCTCCACGGCGGAGTCCTCATGGCATTGGCGGACAGCACCGGGGTGCTGTGCGCCTACCTCAATCTCCCCGACGGCGCCTCCACCATCACCATCGAGTCGAAGACCAACTTCCTCCGAGCTGTCGCCGACGGCCACCTCGACGCAATCTCCCGGCCCCTCCAGCGAGGGCGCCGGATCATCGTGGTCGAGACCGACCTGATCGACGACGACGCCCGGCTCGTCGCCCGAGTCACCCAGTCACAGCTCGTGCTTCCGCCCCCGCCGTAGCCGTCTCGGAGCCATCCCAGCCACCGAGCGACCCGGCAGTCGGACCGCTAGCTCTCCCGGCGCCGCAACAGCTTCGAACTGCCGGGCGCTGCTCCGATGCTGTTCGCCAGACGTTCAAACGACATTATACTGGACATTGGCCTGTCGAGTTACACGACTGTAAGGAGAGTGATGGCGGTACTGGGCGGCGTCCTCGACGAGCTGATCGGCACCCACGTCGTCGACGCGGGGGACCTGGCTCAGATCACGGGTGCCACCTCGCGCAGCGTGAGCCGCTGGACGACGGCCAAGGCGATGCCCCGGCGTGACGCAGAGGACCGGCTCTTGGAGCTCAAGGCCGTGGTGGACCAGCTCCGGTCTGTGCTCCGCGACGAGCCGGCCCGGCTATGGCTGCGCAGCCCGAACCCCGACCTCGACTGGCGAAAGCCCTTGGAGCTGATCGCCGAGGGCGAGTACCGCAGGGTGATCGGCGCGGTGCTCGCCATGGCCGAGGGCGTGACGGCATAAGAGGGTGGTCGTCGACGCCGGCCGGGTGGCCGCCGCGCCACTCACGCCGTTCATCGGTCAAGGCTTTCGGCACCTCGGGCCCCGCCACGACCCGCTGAGCGGCGAGGGGGCGCGTCTTCACGGCGGGCGGTTCAACCCGCCGGGAAGCTTCCCCGTGCTCTACATCTGCCAGAGCCGCCCGTGCGCGGTCGCGGAGCTGAAGAGGCTCGGCGAACGCCAGGCGATCGGGGTGGAGGGGCTACTCCCGCGGGTCCTCTACCGCTACGAGATCGACCTTGACCGAGTGCTCGACCTTACCGACGGCGACGTCCGCGCCCAGATCGGCCTCGGCACTGACGTCCTGACCGGCCCCGACTGGACCGCATGCCAGGATCTCGGCGTCGCCGCACATGCCCTCGGGGCAAATGGCATCAACTCGCCCTCGGCTACCGGTGTGGGGGACGTCCTCGCCGTCTTCGTTCAGCACATCGGCCTTGGTCGCCTGGAGCCGCACCTCGCCGAAGAATGGCACTCGCTGGACCTGCTCAACAGCTGAGCCTGTGGGTGCCGGAAATGCCATCCACGCCCGTGAGCTGCCGTTCTGCCTAGGCGTTGGATCTCCGCAGCGAGCGCGATAACCTAGACAAGGTATGTTGTCGAGATGCGGATCGGCCA
>JAJYWG010000031.1 GCA_021791615.1 Actinomycetes bacterium | reverse complement strand
ACGAGGGTCACTCGGTCCCAACTACGTCACGCAGGATTGCTGAATCCTGATGCCAGCCGTCTCAACTCGCAGAGCAAGTTCGCGCGGTTCGAATAGCGACAACGCAGGACCACCAAAAAATCTTCACAGAAGTTGCGACTTCTAGTTCACAGAAGCCGCCGCAGGGTGCCGGCGACGGTCGACTGCGCAGCGTGCGCCGGTGCGATGATCGAGTGACCCGGCCATCGGGCGGTGCCGAGCGCGCTGATCCAGAGCTCGGGTGCTGATCCGACCGGCGCCGGCGCCGGCGCGAGACGACGGGCTCCTTATCCGGGCTTGGCGGGTGCGTCGGCAGGAGCCGGGGCATCAGGACCGGGAGCATCGTCACGATGGCGCCGGCGCGTGCGGCGACGGCGGCGTGGTTCGAGGCCCATCGCGGCTCGCCGGGCCTCGTCGGCCTGCTGGCGCTCGAAGGAGATGACGATGCGCACGTTCCTGACCACGACGCCGAGCGCGTACATGAGCGCGTTCTTGGTCGTCCCGAAGAGCCGGCACCATCCCCGGCGCATGCTGATGGTGGCGGGGTCTTGGAGCCAAGCGAAGGTCCGCTCCGAGCCGGTGCGTCGGTTGTAGGAGCGGCGGTGGGCCCCAGAGGCGTAGTCGTGCTTCTGGGCGGTCTTGGCCAGGACCTCTTCGGGCACGGTGATCGTCTGCTGGGTGCAGCACACCGGCGGGTGCTCGGGCGGGCTGAGCACCTCGGTGTGGGAGTAGTCGAGGGTCATCGAGGCCGGGCGCAGCGGGCAACGGACCTTTGCGAGCAGCGCTGGGCACATCCGGCGGTGGGATCCGTCCTCGTCTGTCTTGGAGACCCGTCCCAGCTTGTAGCGGGCGAGCTCTTGGGTGCGTTCGTCGTGGGCCTTGACCGCTTCTTCGGTCGCGTCGCGCGCGAGCGGGCCGAGCTCCAAGATCGCCATGGGCGTACACGGGCAGTACAGGTTTCCGTTGCAGACCACCGCCCCCTGATGGGTGCCCTTTTGGCCGCGGTCGTTCGGGTGCAGGTCCATGACGAGGCGAGCGCCGGCACGACGCAGTGCGATCGCGACGCGGCGTGGGTCGCGGTTGGAGTACCCGCAGTCCTCCAGGACGTCGCCGAGCGGGTGCCCGCGCTCCTTGCGTCGCACAAGCGCATCGGCCATCACCTCGGCGGGATCGCTCCGAGGCGCAGCGAAGGCAATCTGGCGCACGAGCTCGGGGACGGCCGGGCCGCGCTCGTCACAGACCATGGTTGCCACCTGTGGGTAGAAGCCGAAGAAGAGGTGGTCGACCGCCCCCGGGGCGTTGCGCTTGGCGTGCCCCCAGGAGGCATCGGGGTCGTTGGCGGGCTGGGGATCGTCCTTCGCCCGTGGCCTCGACCAGGTCTCATGGTCGGTCCAGTCGATCGCAAGGGAGGACGATGCGTTCTTGTAGGCCTCTGGGACCGAGGCTTCCACGAGCGTGTCGAGGACCAAGGCGAGACGCTCGGCCATCGCGTCGACGTCGATTCCTAATTCCTTCGCGTGCCGCAGCCAAGTGGGCGGCGCGGTCCTCTTCGAAGACGCCCTTGAACGAGGGGACCGGGGTGGGGTCGATCCCGGCCACCATCACCTGGTGGGTGTGGGAGAACTGGCGGTAGGTGGCCGGGTGGAGCGCACCATCTGCTGTCCCAAGCGCCCCGAGCCGCACCTGGTCTGCGACGTCGAGGGCGAACAGCGCCTCGTGGCCGGCCGACAGATGGGCGGGCCGCCCCTGGACGAGGGCCATGAGCATGCCCATGAGCACGCTTTTGGCACCGAGCTGGCCGTGGCGGCCACCTTTGGGCATCCAGCCATCGAGCAGCTCGGCGACGCCGGAGCGGTCGAGCACGGCCTCGAGGGCCGCCCGGCGTGCTCGGCTGCTCAGCGCGTCCGCCAGCACGGAGGCGCCGATGCTGATACCAAGCGTGGTATACTCCGTTGGTGTGGACTGTCGTCTACCTCCCCGATGCAGTAGAGGAGCGCGAGAAGCTCTCGGCGAGGGAACGTCAGGCCCTCTACAACGCGACGCTGAAGCTTCAGGCGATCGGGTCCGCCCTCGGGTATCCGCACACCAGCGCGGTCCAGGGAGCTTCCGGGTTGCGGGAGCTTCGCCCGCGGGCGGGCCGCAGTCCATGGCGAGCGCTGTACCGTCCGGTCGGCCAGCGGTTCGTGATAGCCGCCGTCGCCCCGGAGGCACAGCACGATCCCGCCGGCTTCGCCCGGGCCTGTGCTGCAGCAACGAGACGATTGAGTGAGTTGGAGGATTGACGATCATGGCAAAGCTGTCGGAACTGACCACGGCTGAGGAGTTCCACGAGCGAGACATGGCCGACCCGGCCTACCGGGCGGAGTACGAGCGGACCCGGTTCGCCAACGACATCGCCATCCGGGTTCTGCGCTACCGCAGCGAGCACGGCCTGACCCAGACCGCGTTCGGCCGGCTGGTCGGTATGCGCCAGCCGCACGTGGCCCGACTGGAGTCGGGCGAGCATGAGCCTTCCCTGTCCACCCTGGTACGGCTCGCCGCGGCGCTCGGCGAGGACTTCACCGTCGACATCAACTCCAACGGAGCTCGGCTACGTCAGAGCGCGTAATGAGGTCCTGTCGTCGGGATCACGGTTGACGATCCTCTGATAGAAGGGCCATCGTGAGCTCGGCAAGCGAGTCGATGCGGACATCAGCGCACGCAGCTTCGGCGCGATGGGCGTGGAGATGGCCCCAGGTGAATCGGCCTGGGATCCGCGGAGACTCCATACCTTGGAAGTGAGGATGGAGCTATGGATAAGAAGCCGCCTCAGAAGCGGTACCCCCAAGAGCTGAAGGACCGTGCCGTGCGCATGGTGCAGCAGCTCCGACGCGAGGATCCTGCCGACAACTCGGTGATCTCGCGTGTCGCGCGTCAGCTCGGTATCGGCGTCGAGTCACTCAGGACGTGGGTGAAGCAGGCCGACGTCGACGCCGGTGCACGTCCGGGGCTCACCTCCGAAGAGCGCGAGGAACTCAAGACGCTTCGGAAGGAGAACAAGGAGCTGCAGCGGGCGAACGACATTCTCCGCGCAGCTGCAAGTTTTATGTGGACCGCGCGGTTATGCCGACTGCCGGCGTGAGCGGCCACGTCCGTCCTGGTCCGGGCGACGGCAAGTGAGAAGCGAATCGGCATAATCACAACCCTTCGAGGAAGGCGAGCAGGGTGTCGGTTGGTCGGTAGCGCTTCCATGGCGTTGACGGGCTGGCGGCCTTGGCGAGGGCGCGCTCTTTCAGTCCAAGGTCGGCGTGCTGGTAGATGTCGGTCGTGCGGATGGACTCGTGACCGAGCCACAAGGCGATGACCGCCACATCGACGCCCGCTTCGAGGAGCTGCATGGCGCAGCTGTGGCGCAAGACATGTGGCGTGACCCGCTTGGTGGCGAGGGACGGACAGGTGGCGCTGGCAGCCGTGGCATGGCGCGAGACGACCCGGCTGATGGCGTCACGAGTCAACGGCGCTCCTCGTGGGCCCGGAAAGAGCGGACGGCTGGACTCGGCGGGGATCTCCTCCATCCAGCCCCGCAACGCCTTGGCCGTCGCCGCGTCGAGAGGCGTCGTTCGGTGTTTCCTCCCCTTGCCCATGCAGGTCACGGCGGCACTGGGGCCCAGGGCCACGTCGGCCCGGCGCAACCCGGCGAGCTCGGAGACCCGAAGACCGGTCCGCACCGCCACCAGCAACAGTGCCCGGTCTCGCCGGCCGAGGCGGGTGGTGGAGTCGGGCGCATCGAGCAGGGCAGCGATCTCTGCGGCGTTGAGGTAGGAGACGAGCGGGCGCGCCACTCGCTTGGGAGGGATGGCGAGCACCCGGCGGATGAGCTCGGCCTGGTCGGGATGCCGGAGGGCAGCGAACCTGAAGAAGGAGTGGATGGCGGCCAGCCGGGCGTTGCGGGTCTTGGCACTCACGCCTCGGTGCTCCTCGAGGTGGTCGAGGAAGGCCCCGACGAGCGGTGCGTCGAGGTCTTCCATCATGAGCTTGGCCGGCGCGACCCCCTTCGTCTCGGACACGAACCGCAACAGCAGCCGGAAGGTGTCGCGATAGCCGGCGACCGTATGTGCGCTGGCGTTGCGTTGGGCGCCGAGGCGCTCCACGAAGAAGGCCTGGAGGCTGGGGGCGAGCGCCGTCACCGGGGATCGTCCATCTCGACACCGAGTCGCCCGGCTGCGGCTGCGAGCAGCCCGGGGGACGCGCTCAAGTACCAATACGTGGACGCCGGGCTCACGTGGCCGAGATAGGTGGAGAGCACGGGCAACAGCGCCCGCACGTCCCGGTGCTCGGCATGCCACCCGACAAGCGTCGTCACGGCGAAGCTGTGCCGCAGGTCAGCGAGGCGAGGGAGCCTGCCGGTGGCCGTGGTCCCGATGTCGGTCATGGCCAGGGCCGCACGGAAGGCGACGCCGAGGTTGCCACCGTCCAGTCGGTGGCCGACGGTCGAGACGAACAGGCTCGGTGCTCGCCGCCGAGGGAACACCTCGTCGCGCCGTGCCATGTAGGCGATCAGCGCGGCCACAACACTGTCGTCGAGCGGCACCCATCTCGACCGCCCGCCCTTGGAGTCACCCACGAGCAGCGTCCGGTCGTCTGCGTCGAGGTCGGCGTCGTCGAGCCGGATGGCCTCGGCCACTCGAAGCCCCGTCGACCAGAGCAGACCGACGATCGTCTCCACCGTGGCCGCCTGGATGGGCGAGCGCAGCCGACGCGACGCCTCCATCAGGGACAAGACCTCGCCGCCCGAGTACAAGAACGGCTCCGGCCGACGGCGGCGCCCGGGGATGAGCCCGGCCGGCGGGATCTCGTGCGCCGGGTCGACGGCATGCAGGTAGCGGGCGAACCGTCGGACCATCGCCAGACGGTCTGCTCGCCAGCTCGACTCGTGGTTGGCAGCGCGAAGTGCCCACGAGAGCGCCACCTCGGTCGTCACGTGGGTCGATCCGGCCTCCTCTGAGTAGGTGACGAAGTGCTCGAGTTCGCTGCCCGAGCGCTCCAGCTTGTAGCCGAGCGACCGTCGGAGGGCCAGGTAGTCGCAGAGCCCTGTGCGCAGTCCGCTCATGGCCGCACCGCCGGCCAGGGTCGGGCGATGGCCCGGAGGGTGACGAGGTCGACGCTGGCGTAGGTGGCCGTGACCGCCGTCGCCTGATGGCCGAGCACCTGGCCGATGTCGTTGAGGGAGACCCCCTGGCGAAGCATGGACGTGGCCACCGTGTGGCGGAGGCGGTGTGGGTTGACGTAGGCGATCCCCGCCCTGGCACAGGCGCGCGCCATGACGGCGCGCAGCGATCCCGTCTCGGCCAGTGCCCTCCTGGGGGCGCTCTGGCGGAGGAAGACCGCCCGGTCCTCGACGCTCGGCCGGACCGCCAGATAGTCGGCCAGGGCACCGCCCACCTCCTCGGACACCGGGAGCCGGTCTCGCCGGCCACCCTTGCCCCGCACGACGAGCACCCCGGAGCGCCAGTCGATGTCGTCGAGGCGCAGGCCGACCACCTCCCCGCCACGAAGTCCCAGCCGGCACAAGAGCAACACGATCGCCCGGTCGCGCAGTTCGATGGCCCTCCTGCCTGCACACGCCGCCACCAGTTTCTCGACGTCGGCCGAACCGATCCCCCGGGGAAGCGAGGAGGCGCTGCCGGCGACCGACAGGACCGCCTGGTCGAGGCGCACCGCACAGAGGCCCTCCATCGCCAAGAACCGCAGGACGCTGCGCAGGGCGGAGACCACCTGGCGAGCGGACGACAGGCTGCGACCGGCACACGTGCGTGCGGCGAAGCTGGTGACCTCACCGGCACGAAGCGTCGACCAGTCCAGGCCGTCGTCACTGCGCTGCCCCTCTGCGAACAGCCGGGCAATGTACACGTAGAAGTGGGCCGTCCCCTCGACGACGCCGCGTTCTTCGAGGAGATAGCGCCGGTAGCGGGCGAGGAACCATCCGACCGGGTCGGACGGCACCGCCGGAACCGGACTGGCGACGATCCCACGATCCCGCAGGTACGCGAGCAGCGGGTCGAGCGAGCGTGGGGTCCGCAGGTTGGGCGTGCCGTGTGCCCGGCGCGCACGGAAGAAGCCTTCGGTCGCTGCCGCCGTCAAGTCCTGGACGGCGACGTCGTAGCGTTCCATCCACTCGCTCAGGTGGACGACGAGCTGGCGGTGCTTCTTGGCGGCCGACCGGGAATAGCCGAGCCCGAGCAGATGGGCGTGATAGCCACGAACATGCTCCGCCAGCCCGGTCGGACCTTCTTCGACTTTCGGCATGGGATGCCTCCTCCCTCTCGGATCGAGGGGAGGAGCATCGGCCGAAGGACCGCGATTATGCCGATTCGCTTCTCACTTGCCGTCGCCCGGACCAGGACGGACGTGGCCGCTCACGCCGGCAGTCGGCATAACCGCGCGGTCCACATAAAACTTGCTATGTCGAATTCCGCATAGCAAGTTTCTTCGGGGCGGAGCTCGACCGCCAGTCGAAGAGGTAGTCACCTTCGTCGACGCCCACCGGGACACAACAACCGGTGGGCGTCGATGGGGGGTCGAGCCGATCCTCGACGTGCTCGAGGTCGCCCCCTCCACCTACTACTCGCACAAGTCCCGGCCACCGTCTGCCCGGGCGCTCAGCGACGCGCTGCTCCTGCCGATCCTCCTGGCACTGTGGGTGGCCAACTACTCGATCTACGGGCGTCACAAGCTCACCGAGGCGGTCCGCAGGGCCGGCCACGACGTCGGGCGGGACCAGGTGGCCCGTCTCATGCGCCAGCTTGGGATCCGTGGCGCCAGAAGGGATGTGAAGCGCTTCACGACCCACGCTGACAAGGCAGCTCTGCGCGCTCCCGACCGCTTGAAGCGCGACTTCAGCGCGACCGCACCAAATATGAAGTGGGTCTGCGACTTCACCTACTGCGCCACGTGGTCCGGCGTCGTCTACGTCGCCTTCGTGATCGACTGCTTCAGCCGCCGGATCGTCGGCTGGAAGGCCTCGCGTTCGATGAGCCAGGCGCTCGTGCTCGATGCACTCAACATGGCGGCGTGGGTCAGGCGCAACGTCGACCTCACCGGCCTCGTGTGCCACTCCGATTATGCCGAGCCTTGCGTTAAGCCGAGGAATCGCGTCCTGACCTGCTTGGGAGCGGTCGCCTGACCGATTCCTCGGCTTAACGACGGGACGCTATCGGAGGCTGTAGAGGGCCTGGAGCTTGTCGTCGCTGATTGGTGGCGCAGCTGGAGAGCCGATCGCTGGGGTAGCTGCGTTGACGGCTTGGCGCATCATGTCGAGAGTCGCGAACGCGTAGAACGCCGCCGTGGTCGACATGTTGTCGTGGCCGAGCAGGCGCATGATGATCGGCAAGGGGACGCCTTGCTGGTAGAGATCCATGGCCTTGGTCTTGCGCAACGTGTGACAGTGGATGTTCTCGGGCACCGAGGGGCAGGTTCGGCGCGCAGCGGTGGCGGCACGTGTGAGCACGGCTGCGACGGTGTCGGTCGATAGACGGGTCGGCGTGCCATGG
This sequence comes from Actinomycetes bacterium, assembly GCA_021791615.1. Next base: position 3,746 of record JAJYWG010000031.1, on the reverse strand, counting down.
TGCGGGCTGTAGAACAGCGGCCGCGTCACCGGCAGCGTGGGAGTGTCCGGGTGGAACTCGCCGAGGTAGACACGAAGGTGCGCGATCGTCTTTTCGGTCAGTGGGACGACGCGGGTCTTGTCGCGCTTGCCGGTGAGCCTCACGTGGCCAGGCGTGCTCAGACAGAGGTCACCAAGCGTCAGGGTGGTGACCTCGCCGACGCGGGCCGCCGTGTCGTAGAGCAGGATCAGCAGCATCCGGTTCCTACGTGACTTCGGAGTTCGACCGCTGAAGGCGGCGAGCACGGCTCGGGTCTCGGGTCCGGTGAGGTACTCGATCGGCTTCCTCGGGCTCGCTGGTGCTCGTAGGGCGTTGGCTGCCTGGCTGAGCGCGACGAGAGTGATGTCTTCGGCGCTGCAGTACGTGAGGAACGCTCTCATGGTGCTGAGTCGCAGCGCGACAGTCGCCGGAGCGTAGTGCCGCTGGTCGATCATCCAGGTCAGCCAACCTTTGAGGTGGTCACGCCCCAGGTGCTCGAAGGTCACGTGGGAGCGTTCGATGCCCTCGGTCTCGGCGAGATAGGCGAGGAAGCACTCCAGGCTGATCCGGTAGGCCTCGATCGTCTTGGGTGAGCGTCGCTGCACCGTGGGCAGGTAGGTGTGCAGGTAGCTTCTGGCCAAGGCGTAGAAGTCCGAGGCGGCGGTGGGTCGGTCGCGCGTCATGCGAACCCGACCTCGGGCAGCAGCGATTGGCTCTCGGCGGTGATGTCGGCGTAGGCATCCAGAAAGTCCGGCGAGGTGTGGATGTAGTAGTAGCTCGACTCGATGCTTGCGTGCCCCATGTAGCGCGCCAGGTAGGGCAGCATCGCGGTAACGTCTTTGCCCCCTCTCGCCCAGCGTTCGACGTTCGCGTAGGCGAAGTGGTGCCGGAAGTCATAGGGTCTCGGATCCTGGCCACCCAGCGGGCGCAAGAGACCAGCCGCGTCCCAGATGCGGCGAAAGATGATCCCGACCGCCGCTGCGGTGACCTGGTTGCCGGTTGCGCCGACGAAGAACGTGCGCCGCGACGGGCCGAACCGTGCCCTCGATGCCCGGTCGCAGCCGGCCAGGACTTCGGTCACCTCGGCGGTCATCGGCAGCCGGCGCGAACGGTTGCCCTTGGAGGACACGACGTCGAGGATCTGGTCACGAAGGTGCACATGTCCAGGCGTCAGCAGGCGGGCTTCCCCGGTCCGCAGCCCACAGGAGTGCATCAGGGTGAAGAACGCCATCGCCTGCCACTGCCACGGGGACTCAGCGTGCAGTGTTGCCGCGGCAGCGAAGAACGCCTCGATCTCGTGACTGCTCAGCAGGTAGGGGTGGGCCGGCACGCACTCGGCCTTCCAGCGGTCCGAGAGGACGTAGGCGTCTTCGTGCCCGTGGACCCGGAGCCACCGGCCGACGTCGCGGATGTAGGACATCCATGACCGGTAGCGGCCCGATCGGGTCAGCTGGTCGATGACCCATCCTTCGACAGTGTCGCGGTCAAAGGAGGTCCGGCCGTGCGCACTGCAGTACGCGTCGAACCTCTTCAGATACGAGATCCGGGAGCTGCCGTAGAAGCCCATCTTCTCTTTGAACACGAGATAGGCGTCGAGCTCTGGGCCAAACGCGCTGGTGAAGCCGTGGGCACTCATGGCCGCGTGTCCTTGGGCATCGGGACATCGAGCACGCACTCGAGCAGACGGTCCCGGTCGACGCTCATGTAGAGGTCCGTCGATTCGGGGCTCGCGTGCCCAAGGACCGCCGAGACCGTCGGCAACGGGACCCCAGCGCGCAGCAGGCGCGACGCGGCATTGTGGCGCAACAGGCGAGTACCTGCCTTCACGTTCACAACCCCAGCCGCAGAGAAGACCTGCGCGATCAACCAGTAGATCGACGCGTGATCTCGAAGCGCGCGGTGGGGGGCTACGGATCGCAAGAACACGTGGTCATCGGGTGAGTCGGGCCTGTCGTCGAGGACATAGTCGGCGAGCCTGCTCGTCACCAGATTGGTCAACGGCACGGTCAGCGGGTTGTGCGTCTTCTGCTGGACGATCTCGGCGGTTTGTACGCGCCAATCGATGTCCGCCAGGCGCAGGTGGACGATGTCGCACGCGCGAAGCCCCGTCGTCAACGCGAGCAAGGTGATGGACGCGTCTCGGGAGCTGACCGCTCCCGACGCGCATGCCTGCACGACCAGGCGTTCATCGTCGTCGCAAAGAACTGGCAGGATCTTGTGGGAGCGTTTCACACCGGCCAGCCCACACGCGTCGAGAAGGTCGGTGCGGGAAGTGAACCTCAAGAACGGGCGGAAGTTCGACACCACCCAGAACAACGAGGACTTCGCCCACCTGGTGGACAGTGACTCGAGGAACGCCAGCACGCTGGCCCCATCGGCGTCATCGAGACAGCGGACCCCGCGTGACTCCAAGAACACCAGGTAGGCCCGGGAGATCCGGCCATAGGCGTCACGGGTGGCCGGCGCCAGCACACGACCATCCATCTCGGCCTCCCACGCGCTGGCCAGCGCGCTCAGCTCGCTCGAGGCCGGCCTCACGCCCCCGCCCCCGCGCTTGGAGCACGACAGATCCACGCGGCCACTCCTCAGGTAGGCGTCGAACACGCTCACCAGCCGGCCGTAGTCGAACCTGCGCTGCGCACTGAACCTGCCAGTGCGCGGGCTGACCGTCATCCCGGCGAACTGTGCACCGAGTTCGGGCGTGTACACGCCGTCACTCTCCTCAGCGAAGCGCGTCAACGCCCTGATCGTCTTCTCGTACTGAGCGATCGTCGAGTCCATGTAGCCAGCAGCGCGCAACTCGGCGACAACAACCGACCCGATTCTCGTGACCGTCGTATCCATGGCCGTCTCCTCTCCTCAAGGGCATCTGGATACGGCGGACGGTAGCGACGAGCCACCGGATCGTTAAACCGAGGAATCGGTCAGGCGACCGCTCCCAAGCAGGTCAGGACGCGATTCCTCGGCTTAACGCAAGGCTCGGCATAATCGGAGTTCAGCCGAATTCGGCTGAACTCCGATGCTGGATCCCAGTACACGTCGGTCGCCTACACCGACCGACTCACACAGATCGGCGCCGCACCTTCCATCGGCACCGTGGCGACAAGTTATGACAATGCACTAGCAGAAACCATGAACGGCCTCTTCAAGACCGAGCTCTTGCGCAACCCTGCCGCACTCGAGAGCAACGGCGGACCGTGGAAGAGCCTCACAGACCTCGAGGTCGCGATCTGCGCATGGGTCGACTGGTTCAACGAGCAACGGCTCCACGGTGAGCTCACATACCGCACTCCGGGTGAAGTCGAGACCACCTACTACGATCGTCGTTCTCACGCCGCGGTGGCGTGAGGATCAAAGCGGAAGAGTCTCCGCAAGACCCAGGCAGTTCCAAGGGTCCCCGACGTATGAACACGGCGAACATGCCCGCCGCCTTGGCGGGGAGCACGTCATTATCGAGGCGGTCCCCAACGTAGGCAACCTGCTCCGGGCGCAGTCCCACCTCGGTGCTGACGCGGTCGAAGAACGCCGGCGAGGGCTTATCGACACCCCAACGGGCCGACGAGGCGATGAAATCGACCGGCAGTCCCAGCCGACCAAGGGCAGCCTTGTCGCGGATCGCGGAACTTCCCCAGAGTCGATCACCGAAATTCCCCAGTTGGCCCCGGGGCGGCGCGAGCTGGTTGGAGTGTAGATCAGCTCTTGGCGATCACCTCCTCTCCGACGAGCTC
>JAJYWG010000272.1 GCA_021791615.1 Actinomycetes bacterium | reverse complement strand
GAGGGGCGCCGGGGAGGTCATCCTCGCTGGCACCTACGCCATCAAGGCGAAGATGACGGTCACCCAGCTCGCCGAGACCTGGGCGCCGTACCTGACCATGGCCGAGGCGCTCAAGCTGACCGCCCAGACCTTCACCCGCGACGTGTCACGCCTTTCGTGCTGCGCGACCTGAGCTTGCGCCCTCGCCGCGGCGTTTCGAGGCGACGAATCGCCGCAGGGTCGAGGGAATACCGGACGGACCGACCGGGTTCCGGGGTAGGTCCCTGACCTCGGTGTCGAGAGTCGGCTGCCCGCTCATCCCCACCCGATCTCGGAAAGGAAACTCACGTGCCCATACCTCGCCAGCCCGTCCCACCGCTCGACGTCGCCCTTGCCGGTGGGGGGCGATGGTCGCTCGCCGACCAGCATCCCGAGCGTTTCAGCCTCGTCGTGTTCTACCGGGGCCATCACTGCCCGATCTGCCGGGGCTACCTGAAGCAGCTCGACGGGCTCTTGGACCAGCTCGCCGAGGTGGGCGTGACCTCGGTCGTCGCGGTGAGCGGAGACGACGAGGAGGCCGCCACGGCCTCACGCGACCAGTGGGGTCTCGGGCAGCTCGCTGTCGGCTACGGCCAGGACGTCGCCTCGATGCGCGACTGGGGTTTGTACGTCTCCAAGGGCATCAAGGAAGGCGAGCCCGATCTCTTCGGTGAGCCCGGGTTGTTCGTCATCTCTCCGGACGGGACGCTGTACGCGGCGGTGCTCAACACGATGCCCTTCGGCCGGCCGCGCCTCGACGAGATCGTCGGGGCGATCCGCTACGTCAACGACCACGACTATCCGGCCCGGGGCGAGGCGTGAGGGCAACGGGACGCCCGGACGCCCCGGCCATGCAAACGCCGCTCGGCGTCCTCGCCAAGGGCGCGATCGCCGGGGTGGCGGGCACGGCGGCCATGGACCTGTTCCAGTACCTGCAGTACCGGGCGGGTGGCGAGAGCGACGGCCCGTTCACCTGGGAGTTCTCATCGGTGCCCGGTTGGGACGGTGCGCCGGCACCGGCGCAGATTGGTAAGCGCTTCTTCGAGGCGCTGTTCGCCCGCACGCTTCCCGACCGTGCCGCCAACCGGGTCAACAACGTCATGCACTGGGGATATGGGATCTCGTGGGCCGCGGCGTTCGGGATCGTCACCGGCTCCGCCCCCCGGTCCCGGGCGCGGCCCGGTCCGGTGTTCGGGACGGTGGTCTTCCTCGCCGACTATGTGGTGCTTCCCCCGACCGGCCTCTACCGGCCGATCTGGACCTACGACGCCAAGACCCTCGGCAAGGACTGGGCGAGCCACCTTGTCTACGGCTCCGCGACCGGGATTTCCCTGCGGGCCCTGCTCGGTGCGCAGTCCTCGTGAGCCGCTTCGAAGCGGTGCGGAGGAAGAGTTCGTCTGATGGTTGCCTTCGCGACGGCACTGTCCAGCATGAAGACACTGCCCAACACGCCGACATCGCGCAGCATTACGACCTGATCATCGTCGGGGCGGGCAGCGGCAACATGCTCGTCTCTGACGACCTCGCCCATTGGCGGATCGCGGTGGTCGAGGCGGACCGCTTCGGCGGGACCTGCCTCAACCGAGGGTGCATCCCTTCCAAGATGCTCGTGCACACCGCGGACGTCGCCCAGACGGTGCACCGCGCCGGCTGTTTCGGGATCGGCGCCACCTGGGCCGGCGCCAATTGGCCAGCGATCCGCGACCGGGTATTCGGCCGGATCGACCCGCTCCACGACGCTGCTGTCGCCTACCGCCGGACCAACGGCGTCGACGTCTTGCTCGGCGAGGCTCGTTTCGTCGCGCCGAAGGCGCTCCGCGTCGGCGACGAAGTTCTCGCGGCCGAACGCTTCGTCCTGGCGGCGGGCTCGCGCCCACACATCCCGGCCATCTCTGGGCTCGGCGAGGTCGACTACCTGACCTCGGACACCGTCATGCGCATCGATGCGCTCCCTGTGTCGATGGTGATCGTCGGCGGCGGGTTCATCGCCGCAGAGATGGGCCACGTCTTCGGCGCCCTCGGCGTCGCCGTGACGATCATCGGTCGCGGCCCGGCGCTACTCCCCCGCCACGACCACGACGTCTCGGCGGCCTTCACCGACGCCTACCGGGCCCGCTTCGACCTGCGCCTCGGCACGACCGTTGAGTCGGTTGCGCCTTGCCGATCAGGGGTGCGGTTCGAGCTCGCCGGGCCGAACGGTCACGAGACGCTCGAGGCGGCGACGCTGCTCGTCGCGACCGGGCGGGTACCCAACAGCGACCGGCTCGACGTGGCGACGGCGGGGATCGCCACCGACGAGCACGGCCATGTCCGCACCGACACCGCGTACCAGACGAATGTGGCCGGGATCTTCGCGCTCGGCGATCTCGCCAACCACTTCCAGCTGAAGCACATGGCGAACGCCGAGGCACGCCTGGTTCGCCACAATCTGCTGCACCCTACCGACCAGCACCGCTCGCCGTTCTCGGTGGTGCCCGCCGCGGTATTCGCCGATCCCCAGGTGGCCTCGGTCGGCGCCACCGAGCAGCAGCTACGCGATGGCGGACGCCCCTACGTGGTCGCGACCCGGTACTACCGAGATACCGCGTACGGCTGGGCGCTCGAGGACACGACCGGGTTCGTGAAGGTCCTCGCCGACCCGGAGACCCGCCTCCTCCTCGGTGCCCACATCCTCGGCCCCCAGGCGTCGACGCTGATTCAGCCGCTCATCCAAGCGATGTGCCTCGCCAACACCGCCGACGAGGTGGCGACCGCCGTGCTCTACATCCACCCGGCACTCGGCGAGGCGATCGAGCAGGCGCTCCTCGCCCTTTGACCTCACGAGGTGGCTAGACGCCGGGGTTTCCCCGAGAGGCACCCCAAGGGAATGGCGGCGCCATGGAGCGGGTTCCCGACACCGTGGACACTCCCGGCTCGGACCTCGTCACCGTCTACTGGCGGCCCGGTTGCCAGTACTGTGCGGCGCTTCGCCGGGGGCTCCGCCGGGCGGGTCTTCCGACCGCAGAAGTGAACATCTGGACCGATCCCGAAGCGGCCGCCATCGTGCGGTCGATCGCTGGGGGGAACGAGACCGTGCCGACGGTCGTCGTCGCCGGCACCGGGCTCGTCAACCCCAAGGTCCGCACCGTGCTAGACGCCGTGCACGCTCTCGCCCCCGACCTCGTCGCGAACACGAGGCCTGCCAAGGGCGCCCGAGGTGCGGACGTGCTCGCAGTGCTGCAATGGATCGTCGTCATCGCCCTCGTGGTGGCCAGCTTCGCCGTCGAAGCCGCCGGGCATGCCGGCGCCAGCTGGGCGATCGACGGCGTCAACCTCGCGCTCTTCGGGGGCTTTCGCCTGCTCCGGCGACACCTCGAGAGTAGCCGGGCCCCGGACCCATCAACAAGCGGAGGTATATCGTGAGCACGGTCGGGCCCATTCATGCGGTCGAGAGCACGCCTCGGCAAAGTCGGAGGTCAGTTCGTACCACGCTGCGCGCCTGCAACGACGAAGGGGTACGGACGGTCGTGATGACCCGTGACGGGCAGTCGCTCGTCACCGACGAGCCGGTCAGCCGCGGCGGCACGGGCAGCGCCTTGACCCCGCTCGAGACCGTCGTCGGGGCCTTGTGCGGCTGCAGCGCGGTGACCTTCGAGCGCGCGACACGAGAGCTCGGGCTCGATTACGAGGGGATCGAGTTCGATGCCGGGTAGCGCCTGGACCGTCGTGGCCTGCTCGGGGAGGCCGAGGTTCGCACCTACTTCGAGGGCCTCGACGTCGATGCTCGAGTCCGCACCACCGCGCCGAGCGAGCTGCGCGCCCAGGTCGTCGAGATCACCGAGTACCGCTGCCCAGTGCGCAACTTTCTCGTCGATGCTGGGGTGGCGCTCACGATGAACTGGAGCGCCGTCGCCCGCTGAGACGCTCGCCTCGTGACACGTCGTCGGCGCGGACCGCCACGACCGAACCGGACCTGAAGATCACCGGGACCTCGAGCCCCATCGCCGTGAAGAGCGCGGGCGGGACCGAGATGTCCGCCAGGTAGAGGGCACCGATGTTGGCTGCGCGGCCGAGGCCGACCTTCGGCAGGGCGAGAGTCATCGTGGCATCGGCCTGGATGCACGGCGCCGCTGGGGTCGCCGAACAGGCCGTAGCCGATCAGGGCGTCCATGATCACGTCGGCTGGCGCCGGCTCGTCTCGCACCTCGACCCCGAGCCGCTCGACGATGTCGAGCTGGTGGGCGGTCACCGGAGCGACTCGGCGTGAGGCGAGCGTGACCGTGACGGCGATCCCACGGTCATGGAAGTGCCGGGCGGCGACGAGACCGCCGCCGCCGTTCCCACCCGGCCCGGCGAGCACGGTGGCCGATTGAGGCGAGAACAAGCTTCAGGCGAGGTCGGCGAGGTTGCGCCCGGCGTTCTCCATCATCTGGGCGAGCTCGATGTGAAAGCCCTCGATCATAGAGCGATCCACGGCTCGCATCTGGGCGACATCGATGGCCGGGACGCGCTCGCCGCCGGAAAGGACGAATCGCATCGTCGTCATTGCGCCGTTCGTTGTGGCGTCTCGGCGAGGTTGAACGCCGAGTTCACGAGCCCGACGTGGGAGAACGCCTGGGGGAAGTTGCCGACCAGCCGGCGCTCGCTGATGTCGTACTCCTCGGCGAGCAGCCCCACGTCGTTGCACAGCCTGAGGAGGCGATGGAAGAGCGCTTCAGCCTCTTCGCGCCGCCCTGCGAGCACGAGCGCGTCGACGAGCCAGAAGCTGCAGGCGAGGAACGCGCCTTCGCCACCGGCGAGGCCATCGGGAGTGCTGCCGGGGGTGCCGTCGTCGCCAGTGCGGTAGCGGCGCACGAGGCCCTCCTCGCACAGGTCGGAGGCGACGGCGTCGATGGTGCGCGCGATGCGATCGTCGTCGGGTGGGAGGAAGCCAACGAGCGGCAGGAGCAGGAGGCTCGCGTCCAGCTCGGTCGAGCCGTAGGCGCGCACGAAGCAGCCGCGGTCGGTGTCGAAAGCGCGCTCGCAGATCTCGGCGTGCATCTCGGCTCGGAGCGCCCGCCAGCGATCGAGGGGCCCGTCCAGGCCGGCCTCCTCCACGGCGCGCACCGCCCGGTCAATCGCGACCCAGGCCATCACCTTGGAGTGCGTGAAGTGGCGCCGCCCGGATCGGACCTCCCAGATGCCTTCGTCGGGATCGCGCCACATCTGCTCGACGCGCTCGACGAGCGCGCGTTGGAGCTCCCACGCCGTCGAATCTGGTGCCATGCCAGCGTGGCGGGCCTGGTGGAGGACGTCCATGACCTCGCCGTAGACGTCGAGCTGCACCTGGGTCGACGCGGCGTTGCCGATCCGCACCGGCCGGGAGCCTTCGTAGCCGGGGAGCCAGTCGAGCTCCAGCTCGGTGAGGCGGCGCTCGCCGGCGGGTCCGTACATGATCTGCAGCTGGGAGGGATCGCCCGCGCCAACGCGCAGCAGCCAGTCCCGCCACGCCTCGGCCTCGTCGCGATAGCCGGCACGTAGCATCGCCTGCAGGGTGAACGTGGCGTCACGCAGCCAGCAGAAGCGGTAGTCCCAGTTGCGCCCACCGCCGAGCTGCTCGGGGAGCGAGGTCGTGGCGGCGGCGACGATGCCGCCGGTCGGCGCGTAGGTAAGGGCCTTCAAGGTGACAAGGGAGCGCACCACGGCCTTGCGATGCGGCCCGTCATAGGTGCACTGCGCGCTGAACTCTCCCCACCAGGCCTCGGTGTCGCGGATCGCTATGTCGGCGTCACCGCCGCATCGCCCCTCGGCGAACTGCGGGTGCCACGACAGCACGAACGGGACCCGCTCGCCCGCCGCAACGCTGAAGGTGGCGACCGTGGAGAGGTTCTCGCCGCTCGTCTCAACCGGGGTGGCGAGACAGATGGCGTCGGGGCCGGCGACGCCGTGGAGGTGGTCACCGGCGCGCTGCATCCACGGCACGACCCACCCGTAGTCGAAGCGGACGACGAGCTCCATTCGCATCGGGACCCGTCCGGCGATGCCCTCGACGACCCGCACGACGCTCGCATGGTCCGAGCGCGCCGGCATGCAGTCGACGACCCGAACCACCCCGTCATGGGTGTGGATGTCGGTCTCCAGCACGAGGGTGGCGTCGCGATAACGGCGCAGCACCCGACGAGGAGAGGCTACAGGGGCGAGCTTCCAATAGCCGTGCTCGGCGTCGCCGAGCAGCGCGGCGAAGCACGCGCCCGAATCGAAGCGGGGCAGGCAGAGCCAGTCGATCGACCCGGTCGAAGCGACGAGCGCCGCGCTGTGCCCGTCGCCGATGATCGCGTAGTCCTCGATCCTCGAGGCTGGGCGTTCCATCATCTGGGATGCCGCCTGGTCCGAGTTGTCACGGGCAGGGAACCCGCAGTGGTCCACTGCGATTCCACTGGTGCCCACGGCGATCCGGGCCGAGTGTCCGGCCCGGTCGGGCGTTGCCGGGAGCGTGGGGCGGTACTCATACGGCGCAGCGGTAGGGGCGGGGCATGCTCCCGTCTCGCAGGCGCGCTCCGAGGAAGCGTTGGACGACGACCTGCTTGGCCTGGGCGAGGGTGCAGTCGGACTCGGCGATGCGCATGTCGGGACTGGAGCGGCGATCGGCTCCGGCGGGGTGCCAGTAGAGCCCGTCGGCTGCCACCGTCAGCTCGGGCACGGTGCTCGTCTCGGCGATGTCGAGGCCGGAGTCGGAGAGGCCCCGGCGCAGGAGCGGGCGTACGACGAAGCTGTCGGTTGGGACACCCGCGTCGGCGAGCAGGGCGGCGACCTCGGTGACCTCGCCGGTGTTCTCCGGCGTCTCGGTCATCGCGACGCGCACCGCCAGGCCCAGCTCGACGAGGGTGGCGATGCCGTCCATCGTCTTGGCCCACGTACCCGCGCCCCGATGGGCGTCGTGGGTGGCGGGGCGTGCACCGTCGAGTGAGGTCTGCACGACGAGGTGTGGGTTGCCGGCCAGTGCGCGGAGCCGGTCGAGGCGGGTGGCCCGCAGCACGGTGGCGTTGGTGAGCAGCACGGTGGGCAGCGCTGCAGTGCCGTAGGCGAGGAGCTCGGCGATGTCGGGGTGTAAGAGCGGCTCGCCGCCGGTGAGGTAGAGCTCGGTGAAGCCCTCGGTAACGGCCTCGTCGACGAGGGCACGGAAGCGTTCGGCGGGAAGAAGCCGTGGAAGGGCGCGCGGCGAGGAGCCGACGGCGCAGTAGTCACAGGCCAGGTTGCAGTGGAAGTTCGTGTAGACCCACAGGCGGCGGGGGAAGTAGGCGGTGCCGAACAGCGGCACCACTGGGAGGTCCTCGCTTCCGGCGTCGCCAATCTCCTTTTCGTCGACGTGGGGATCGGCACCGGCCCGGTTGCTGCGACGATCGTCGCTGTCGTCGCTCCACGTGCCGCCGGTGGGGGTGAAGGCGGTGGGCAGGGAGGAGCGGTAGAGGTGGTAGCGGCCCCGGGCCCGTTCGGCGGGGGGGAGCACCTCGAGACAGGTCGTCCACCAGCCGGTCTCGATGGTCTCGACGAAGGATTCGGGGATTCGAGCAGCCCCCATGGAGTGGGCCTGGGCCTCCCAGTCGTAGGCGAGCGGGACGAGCTCAGCCTCCGCCTGCCCGTCGCCGACCTCGATGATCGAGTACCACACCTCGCGCGTGCCGTCGTTGGCCGGTTTGCCGAGCACCCCGACGTTGACCACCAAGGTGGCTCCGACACGCCGCTGCCAGGGCAGCCCCGAGTGGGTGCAGCAGATCACGTCGGCGCCGCTGGCCGCGACCCGGAGTCGGTGCTCCTCCTCGGGGAGGGACTCCCACCAGAAGTCGTTGAGCGCGAGCGGCGAGCCGTGGACGAAGTGGACGTCGCAGCCGCCGAGGCGTTCTCGGCGCTCGGTCGGGAGGCGGCCCATCCAGGCGGCGAAGCCGGGACTGGTGTGGGTGCGGGTGTGGTCGTAGATGAGCTGGGCGTAGCGGTTGTCGGTGGGGTCGCGATATCCGCAGCCGCAGTCGGGGTCACCTCGGGCAATGGCCACGTCGTAGTTCCCCGCCACGCAGATGATGTCGGCTGCTTGGAGGATCGGCCACAGCTCGTTGATCTCGGCGCCGAAGCCACCGAGATCGCCCAAGCAGTAGAGCTGCTCGGCGCCGCGATGGCGGGCGTCGGTGACGAAAGCGATGAGCGCGTAGGGGTTGGCGTACGGGCCGCCGCAGACCGCGATCCGCTGCGGCCTCTCGGTTGCCGCATCCTCTGACCGGTGGTGCACATCGCCCGCAGGACGTGGGAGTGCAGCGACTGCTCTCATGCCGGCACCTCGGCGGGCACCGGGGTCGCACCGGGCCAGGCAACGAGCTCTAAGGGCTGGCGGGCCGGCTCTGCGCCTCCCCGATGGGAGTAGACGGCGATCGCGGCCACGCCGGCGAGCCAGAAGCCGATGACCAGCAGGTAGGAGGCGGTGGCACCGAGGTGGGTGGCGATGGTGGGGAGGGCAAGGGTGCCGACGATGGCGCCGACGCGGCCGACGGCGACCGACGTGCCGACGCCCGCCCCGCGCAGGTGCGTCGGGAACAGCTCGGTGAAGGTGGGATACGCAGACGTCCACGCGGCGGTGCCCGCGGCGTTGGCGATGACGAAGGCGAGGGTCACGAGGGTGGCGCTGCGGCTGGCGGTGGCAAGGGCGAGCAGGCCGATCCCTCCCGCCGCGGCGAGGTAGGTGACGCCGACGGTCAGGCGGTGTCCGACCCGGTCGAACACCGCGGCCATGGCCAGCCCGCCGGCAAGGCCGCCGACGTTGCCGACGATGTAGAAGAACGGGATGGCGCGGTCGGAGATGTGGACCTGGTGCAAGACGACCACCGACAACAGGGCGAAGATCCCGTAGTAGCCGAACGCCTCGGCGAGGTCGAGCAATGCCCCGAGCGCGAGGCGTCCCCGGTGATGTCGTAGGAGCTCGCCGAGCCCCTGGCGAAGCCCCGCATCAGATGACGCGACGGCAGTAGCGAGCGGGAGTCCCATCCGGCGACCGGTTCGGGCCTCGAGGGCGGCGAGGATCTGCTCGGCTTCGCCGTGGCGGCCTCGGGTGACGAGCCACCGCGGTGACTCGGGGATCCGCCGACGAAAGAAGAGCACCACCAGGGCGATGAGGCCGCCGAAGACGAACAGGTAGCGCCAGGAGGTAGCAGCGTCGACGGCGAGGGTGTCAAGGACCAGGTAGGCGAGCAGCCCGGCGAGGATCGCGCCGGCGGGCCAGAAGTTCATGACGACGGCGTTGGCCTTGCCGCGGACCCGGGCGGGGATCAGCTCGGCGATCGCCGCGTTGACGATGGCGTACTCGGCTCCGACCCCGAGCGCAGCCAGGAAGCGCAGCACGTAGACGGCGCCGAGGTCCGGGCTGAGACCGGTCGCCACGGTGAACCCGGCATACCACAGCAGCGTCGCGACGAACAGGCGCCGACGGCCGAAGCGGTCGGCGAGGCGCCCACCGGCCAGCGCACCGATCAGGATCCCCCCCAGCCACACCGCCAGGATGGCGTCGCGCTCGAACACGCTGGCGCCGAAGTGGTCGCCGAGTGGTCCGACGGCGTTGGAGAACATCTGCACCTCGAACGAGTCGAACAGCCACCCCGCGCCGAGCGCGACGAGGATGGTCGTGTGCAGGGGGCTCCATGCCAGCCGGTCGAGACGGGCACCGACTTCGGCTTGGGTGAGCGCCCTCGTCAACGGGGTCTCCTCTGTGGGGGTTGCAACGGGCGTGCCAGGCGTACTCGGCGGGTCATCGAGCCTCCGCTGGGACGGTGGCGCGGTCGGTCCTTGTCGGGACGGGCTGGGTCAGCTCTGTCGGGGCCCGACCTGTGGCGAGGCCCTGTTGTCGGCGCCCGGTCCGCTTCGACCCTCTCTTCCAGGGTGGTCCGGCGCGGTAGAGACGGGCGAGCTGCTCGGGTGCGACACCGAGGAAGTAGCACGCTTTCAGCACTTGCATGAAGACGATCATCGACCAGGTGCCGTGCTCGACGAACCGGCGGGACGACGCAGTCGACGTGGCACGAAGTACGACGAGGCGGCCGCGGCGGGCGAGGCGCCGGGAGAGCTCGAGATCCTCCATGATGGAGATCTCGGGGAACCCACCGAGTGCCTCGAAGATGTCGCGTCGCACGAACATCGCCTGGTCGCCGAAGATCTGGTGGAGGTGACGGGCCCGCTTGGTGGAGCTCCAAGCCAGGTAGTCGAGGCCGACACTGCGCCTGTCGAATCGCAGCGTCAGGCCGCCGCCGACGACGCGGGGGTCTGCGAGCGCGGCGCGAACCTGGCCGAGGGCGTTCGGGTCGATGCGGCAGTCGGCGTGGACGAACCACAGCACAGGGGCCGAGGTGGCCGCTGCGCCGACGTTCATCTGGACAGCCCGCCCGGCGGGGCTGTGGAGCACCCGGGCGTGGCCGGCGGCGAGTGTTGCCGTAGCATCGGAGGACCCGCCGTCGACGACGACCAGCTCGCAGTCGGGGAAGTCGCGGCGCAGCTGGCGGAGTGCGGCGACGATCCCCGCGGCTTCGTTCAACGTCGGCACGACGATGGCGACCGGGAGAGGATCGCCTGGGCGGCAGCGAGAAGAGGACGCGCCGGCGGTGATGCTCGGCTCCCGGTCAGCCATGGGAGCGGTCTCCTGGCGACACGGCGACCGGCCCGCAGAGCAGCGGGCGAAGCTCCGACGGCAGGGACGGCTCTGCGGCCAGGGCCACGGCGTCCTCGGGGGTGTCGAGGTCGCGCAGTGCCTCGAGCAGGTGACAGCGCAGCCCGTTTGCCTCGACCCGGGCCACGGTGGCGGCCAGGACGTCCGGCCCGCCCCATAGCTCGGGGTCGATGTCGAACAGCGACGGCACGGGCCGGGTCATCCCGGCGAGGTAGTAGCCGCCGTCGTGGGCCGGGCCGAGCACCACGTCGTCTCCGCCGGCGAGCGCCATAAAGGCGTCGCGGAGGTGCCGGGGTTCGAGCAGCGGAATGTCGGTGCCGACGACGACGAGCGGTCCCCGGTGAGCGGCAGAGACGTCGGCGACGGCACCGGCCAGGCGCTCGCCGAGGTGGCGTCCGCGCTGGGGAACCAGCTCGACGCCAGGGGGTACGAGTCCGGCGAGCTCCTCGCGGGCATCGGGGGGATCGAAGGCGAGAAACGTCGCGCCAGGAGCAACCGCGGTCGCCGTCGTGGCGGCGCGGGTGATGAGCGCTGCCTGCAGGGATGCACATCGGTCGTCGCCGAGCATCGGGGCGAGGCGCGTCTTGGCA
Organism: Actinomycetes bacterium; assembly: GCA_021791615.1. The sequence continues at coordinate 73 of JAJYWG010000272.1, read as the reverse complement.
AGACCGGGACGGGGCGCCTTGGCCATCACGAGGACGGCTCGCTCGTCTTTCACGGGCCTACCCGGTGGACCGT
>JAJYWG010000415.1 GCA_021791615.1 Actinomycetes bacterium | reverse complement strand
CCCTAGTCAGAGCCATTGCCTGTAACGGGTTCTTGTTGTTGAGGAGCCGATGAGGTTCACCTGTGGATAACCACTGTGCGGCTTCTGGCAAGGGAGGCTGCTGGCGTTTCGACGTCGATTTAGGGCGGACGCGTGTCCGGGGTGGGGCATGGTGTCGCGCTATCGAGCCATGCAAAGGACTCGTAGGGCGGACGCGTGTCCGGGGTGGGGCATGGTGTCGCGCTATCGAGCCATGCAAAGGACTCGTAGGGCGGACGCGTGTCCGGGGTGGAGCGGTCCCGGTGAGGGCGAGGAGTCCGGTGAGGGTACGGGCGTAGCTGGACAAAAATCTCAGTTGGTTCCCGGGAACCAACTGAGATTTTTCGGGCCCAACAGTGGGCGGCAGGGGCCCATTCCCATGTGCCGTGGTGGCACCACAGTCCTTCGTGCATCTCCACACCCATTCCGACTACTCCCTACTCGACGGTGCGGGGCGGGATCGATGAGCTTGTACGGCTCGCCGGCGAGGATGGACAGAGAACTGAGGAGATGCCGCGAACGTCGACAGCAGGGCGACCGCCCTGCTGAGCCCGACGATGCCCGCGCCGGCGACGAGGACGTCAGCCTTGGCTGTCACGCCCTGCCTCCCGTCTGGAAGACGTACGCGTCGGTCAGGTAGGGGAGGTCGACCGGCTCGGGGAGCTGGGCGATGACCACCTCGGCGGCGGCGCGGAAGCCCGCCTGCTCGTCCTGCGGCGCCGCGGCGATGTAGCTGGTCGACAGCACCCGCTGGCGTAGGCGGGCGTGGTCCACCTGCTTGGCGAAGCGGAACTGTCGCCGTTCGCCTTCCACGAAAGCCGGGTGCCCCAGCACGATGGGCCGGAAGTCCATGCCCACCGGGTAGGGCTGGCGCTCGTGCCAGTGCATGGCCTCGCTCAGCCGGGAGGCCCACGTCTCGCACTCGTCCCGCTCGTTCCAGATCATGCCGAGGCATCCGCCGGGGCGGAGCACCCGAGCGATCTCGGCGAGCGCACGAGGGGCGTCGAACCAGTGGAAGGCCTGTGCCACGATGACCGCGTCCAGCGTGTTGTCGCCGAGCGGGATGGCCTCGCCCGACCCGTCCAGAACGGGGACGCCTGGCAGTTGCCGGGCGAACTCCTCGCGCATGGCAGCGGAGGGCTCGACGGCCACGAGGTCGGCTCCGAAGGGCACGAGCTGGCGGGTGACCTTGCCTGTGCCAACACCGAGGTCCAGCACAGTCCGGCCTTCGGTGACCCCGAGCCCTTCCACCAAGAACGCGACCGCTTCCGCGGCGTAACCGGGCCGGCCCGTCTCGTAGACGGTTCCGTTGGCGAACCCGGCAGAGGCCAGCTCCTGGACCTCCGGCCGTGCCGTGGCGTTCGCGCCGGTGGGCTCCTGATAGGTGCTCATCGCTCGTGCTCCTTCTCACTTCCACCCGGAGCGCACGGGTCGCCTCCAGGTCGCACTTCCCGTGGGTGTTGAAGACCAGCTTGCTCACGACATGGACGTCTTTCGGGACCCGCGCCGCGGGGAGGGCGGCGGCCAGGGACTGCGGACGGCCTGAGGCACGTCCGGTGCCTGGCGCTCCTGGCCTGCGCCGTCCCGGGGGACGACGAACGCTTCCAGCCGGTCGACGGTGCACAATCTCAAAGACGGCCTCGGCGATCCCCGGCATCTCCAGCGTGTGCCGGCGCAGCTCGCTCAGCTCTACCCGGTAGCCGCTCACCTTCAGCTGGCCGTCGTTCCGCCCTCGGTAGAGCAGCGGCCCGTCGCCCAGCATGGCTATCACGCTGCAATGATTCCAGGTTCCCCGGATGCATACGCCGCGTCGCACCGCCAAGCGCGGGCGACGCCGGCTCAAAGGGGCGAAGCTGGCCTCTCTCGCGAGACTCGCGGGCAATGCCGCGTTCACTTCCGCGACCGTCACCCGCTACGGCACGACCGCTACCGTCTCGGTCGCGCTGATCTGCTGTCTCTGGTATGGCGTGTTCGGGCGTCTAGCAGTCCAGGTCGCCTTGGTCCGAGACAAGTCGAAGACCGCCTACGACGTGGCGCTCGTGACTACCGACCTCGCGGCCAGCGCCGCGAAGATCATTGAGCGCTATGCCTCGCGCTGGTCCATCGAGGTCTGTATAGAAGACGCGAAGCAGACCGGTAGCGTCGGCCAAGCTCGCAACCGCGTACGCCACGCCACCAAGCGCACCGTCCCGTTCGCTCTCATCGTGAACACCCTCGCCATCATCTGGTACGCGACGGTCGGGTACCACCCTGACGACGTTGACCAACGCCGCGAGCTCGCTCCCTGGTACCGGGAGAAGACCCAACCCTCCGTCCTCGACATGTTGACCAAGCTCCGGCGGGTGATCATTGCCAGCTATTTACGAACCGTTGCCCCCGAGCCACCCACGGACCAAGAAACACCATCCTGCGCCTGGCCTGGGAGGACGTCGCGGCATAGCTGAGAAAGTGGAGCTAACTGCACTGTACCAGTTTCAAGCTTTGGAACGATCGCACTTTGCGGTATATGAACGAATATGCCAACCAAACCGCTCGTCCCTACAGGGATCCGAATCGCACAGCTGCCGCTGTTGGAGATCCCGTCAAGGCCGGCACGAAATCTCACAGTCACACGCCTTAGTAGACCAAGAGGCTTCCTATAGCGCGGCGAGGTACAGCCAAGATGAGAAGCGGACCAGGCAGGCAGCAGGCCTCATATGCCAAGGAGGATAGAGCAGCTCGCGTACGTTACCAATCGTCGATGCCCTATCCCTACAGCCAGTGCCACTGAGGTGCGTAATGACGAGCTATCCGGCAGGGAGAACTATTGTATCAAGGCAGTCACCTGCCGGATTGAAGATTACGTAAACGTTCTGGAGACCGGGAGACAGCTGGCTCGGCCTATAGGTGCCCTTCCCACCTTCAGGGGACGGTATGGCCTGACCGCCAGTGCCACCAACCGGCCAATGCACGCCTTGATAAGTCAGGATCCATACAGGAGTATTGTGGTAGGCAGGGGTAATTACATTCGTCGAAATGTTGAGCACACCCTGGCCACGGTCGCTATAGGTTGCCTTGTAGATCTCGGCCATGCCAAAGCCAGCCGCACGAGCCGCGGCTGCTGCCGGGCTCTTCGACACAAATGAGTTGTAGACATCTTGTGGAGTCGCCGTATACCTGGCGGCTGCACTCGGATCAGGCGGCGCGATCGTGATCTTCCCGCCGTCGTAGCGAGTAACAGATGGGTAGTTGCCACGGTAGGCATATGGCCGGATTGTTGCGCCGTTCGCCCGGATTGTGTGACGTGGACCTGCTGCTATAAGCGCCGTGATAAGACCTGCCGTGATAATAGCCAATCCAGCTAAGGTCAAGCCAAGCCTTCGTGCTAAACTGCCTCGACACGCCCGCTGAACCAGCGCTTCACCTCCCACGACTGGACCACGGCCAAGAATGTCCACCTCGACTCCTATCCACAGTGCTACTTCGTCCAGATGCTGAATGAGTTCTAGCTGGCTCCCGAAGGGCCCCAGCTCCCCAGTTGTTGGTTGTATCCAGAAGCACTTCCGTAGCCTGGCGAGCATGTCCCGCTGGAGGCGAAGCCGATCTTCGTGAAATTCGCCGGTGCCGACGCCGCGGCCAACACCGGTGGAGTCCACCAATCGAGGGTCATCGGATGGTCACACCAGTTCGACGCCTCCACCCCCGAGGAGGTTCCCGCCGACTCATTCATGGCGCAACCACGGTCGTCCGCACCTCACTTCGACACCGGGGGTGCCAGGTCCTGCAACTGGTTGACCCACTTCGGGAACGGACCACAGATGATGCCGGAGTTGCCCGCGACGCCGATCGTGACGTACTGGTGGACCTGTTTGGGCTGGTAGCCGGCAGGATAGGACGCCCAGGGTGGGAGGCAGGAGAGCGTCTTGCCGGCTGGCGCGCGCACGACGACGACGAGGGGCCAGACGAGCTCGTCCAGGGAGCAGTTCTGCTGTACGCAGCCTCCGTAGAGGCCCGGGTCGGCACGGTTGAGCACGGAGACGGTGGTGAGCTTCAAGATCACGGTCGTGGTAGCCCCCTGGGCGCCCAGGGGTCCAGGCGATGAGGTGGCGACGTAGGTCTCCTCGTCCCTCGTGAGGACGCCGAAGGGGAGGTGAGCAGTCGAGCCGCCGGGGCATCCTCCAAGGCTCGGGTCCCGGTTGGTGAGCGCTGCGAACCATGCTTGGTGGGCAATCGCGGCGACGTTCACGGCCGTGCCCGAGGCTGCGTCAATGACCGCCAGCTCAGTGCCCGACGACGTCGAGGAAGTGCTGGTCGACCCGGGGCTGGGGGACGCTCCAGTCAAGAGCACGGCCCAGACCGGCTGCCACGGCTTCGGGACGAGGAATGCTCCTGAGGAGGTGGCGGCGTGGTCGGCTCGGAGCAGGGCGGAGATCTCGGCCCAGGAGGACAGCTTGGCCTGTGCCGAGGATCTCGGGAGGTGAGCAGCCCTCCTGGCGGTTGCGATAGCCGATGCCTTGGTGGCGATCGGACCGGGTTGGACGGGGAGGGAAACCACGCCGGGCGGGCTGAACGCGACGTGCTGGGCCACGTCGATGACGGTCGCCGCTGGCAGCTTGTAGCCGCCGACGCTCAGGAGATCACTGGCCCACCCCGCGGTGAGCGATGCCGGGCCGGGGACGTCTCCGTGCACCGTGGTTGTGCATCCCGCCGGGTCGCTCGCAGCGACCTTGGCGATACGGCTGGAGCGAGCGCTTTGGGGCGCGCTGCCCGCTGCTCCGCATGCTCCCAGCAACAGTGCGCCAGCGGCTAGCACGCCGGCAATTGCGGCGTTGCGGCGAGCGGGCCGTGATCGTTGCCGATGTCGCCGGAGACGCTGGCTGACGCGGGTCGTGGCCCTCTCCCTTCTCATGTCCCTTCTGACTCCTGATGGGTTCGGCAGGTTCCCCGACTGCCGATTCCCGACGCCAGGCCCGCGTGCTTCCCTGCCGGCGCGCCCCTCGCGCCGGTGCGCTCGCAGCGCGACTCGAGGTTGTGGCGTTCAGCCACCGAGGCTCTGCCACTGCACGCCGTTGGAGGTGCGCCAGAGGCCTTGTGGAGTGAGGGCCCATCCGTGGGTGGCATCGACGAAGGTGACCTGCACAACCCCGCCGGTGCCAGCAGGCAGCAGGAATGCTGGTCGCCAGGTGCGCCCCTGATCCGTGGTCACGTCGACCGGGCCGCGCCCGAGGGCGAGCCAGACCTCTTGGTCCGAGAGGGCTGCCAGGCCGATGATGTAGCCGCTGCGCCCGAGCGCGCCGATCGAGGTGGCCTTGGCGAGCCCCACGCTTGTCGTCTGCCGCCAGCTCCGCGCCGCATCTGTCGAGAAGTAGACAGACTTGGCTTGCAGGCTTCCCGCGGGCTCGCTGCCACACGCCAGCCACAGGTGCTTGGCGTTGATCGCGCTCAGCTGCTGGTCGGGGAAGCTGCCGCACGGGTCGGACAGTCGTTGCCAGCTAGACCCACCGCCGGTCGTATGGAGCAACGACGAGCTGAGGCGCCCGCCAGTGATGCTCTCCAACACGACGAACCCGCTTCGCTCGCTCACCCTGGCCAACGCTCCGATGTTTCCCCGCCCGGGTATCGATCCGGTGCTCTTCCAGGTGCGGCCTGCGTCGGTGGAGATCTCCAGCCGGGAAGGGCCCGCCTGACCGCCTTGGGAGGCTGAGCCGATCAGCGCCCAGAGCTTGCCATCGCTTACTCGAGGACCGAGCACCGACCCGCCCGGACCAAGAGGGGGGGCAACGCCGAGCACCGGTCCGGGGAATTCGACCACCTGCCACGACGAGCCCCGATCCAGGCTCACGTAGAGACGACGGGCTCCTCCGGCTCCGAGATGGCCGGTGCCGGCATACGCGTACAGGTCGGCGACGTGTGTGCCGAGCCCGTTGCCGGCAAGTACCACCACGAGACGGGTGGGAGTCGGGCCGCCTGCGCTTGTCGGCAGCGGCCCGCCGACGACTGCCCAGCTCAGGCCGCCGTCGCTGGTGTGCGCGACGCGCATTCGACCCTGCATATTTGCGAGGGCCCACCCCCGAGTGGGAGATACGAAGTCCACCCAGCGCAGGTTGCTGCCGCCACCGGGCGCGAGTGCCGGCGAAACCAGGGATAGCGAGAAGGGCGAGGGTTGTCGCCGGGCGGCCGCCTTCAGGGGGCCGTGCACCGCTGGTGCTGCAATTACCCGTGGCCGACTCTGATGTCCGGCGGATGGCACGATGAGGGCGGCGGCGAGCGCTGCGACAGCGACGACAGCGACCGGTCCACCAACCAACGCGGCACGCTGGCGCCGCTGATGCGTCCGGACTCGCCGGACAAGACGATCGTGCATCTGGCCGTCGATGGGTAGGGCTTCAGCCCGGCGGCGCAGCTGTGCAGCGATCTCGGATTCGAGGTCAGACATCTACGTCCTCGTCGAGGGCTCGGCGCAGGGCCTCGAGGGCACGCGCGGCGCGGGACTTGACGGTGCCTGGCGCCACCCCAAGGGGCGCTGCTGTCTCGGCTTCGGAGAGGTCCTCCAAGTACCGCAGGACGACCACCTGGCGCTGGGCGACCGGCAGCGCCCGCAGGGCTGTCCAGAGCCGATCGCGCTCCGCGGTTTGCCCCTCAGTGTCTGGGCGGGCGGCTCCGGGCGCCGGCGCAGCTCTTCTCGCCGCACGACGAAGCGGTGACGTCGCCAGCTTGCGACCCTATTGACCACAGCACGGCGGAGATACGTCGCCGGTTCGTCGACCTTGCCCCGCGACAGCCGTGGCCAGGCGCGGACGAGCACGTCGCCGACGATGTCCTCGGCTTCGGCTGGATCACCGCACAAGACGTAGGCGAGACGCAACAGGCCCTGGTAGTGGAGTCGCACCAGCTCCTCGAGGTCACCTGCGTCGGCCATCGGGCCATCTTCGTCGCCCCGTCACGATCGGCCAAGAACACCACCCGATCACCCGTTCGGCCCGCGGCCCCGGAACATGGCGTTGCTGGGAGATGAGAGCCCCATCGCCCGGCCCAGGATGGACCAGAAGCCAGGAGAGCGAGCCACCCAGCGGACAGGACCGAGCCCGCGCACGCTCTCGCAGCCGGTCGCGTCCACCTCTACGGTCGGGAAGGCACGGCCGCCCGCGAAGAAGGCGAGGTGGTAGACGATGCCGAGGTCGGCCGGACAAGCGAACGTGCCACTCGGCATCTTCGGCAACGAGCACAGCGCCCGAGCGGCCGCGCGCACCTGAGCTGCGTCGGTCACGGTCACCTCGGCGGGAAACGAGAAGCGCATATGGTTCTGGGGGAAGGCATCGCTTCTGTGCACGACGAGCCGGTCGAGGGCGGGCACCGAGCCACAGACTGTCGAGTCGGCTGCCGATGCCGGGCGTGAGGGGCCAGGATCGCCGCCAGCCGCGCTCCCGCACGCAGCGAGCACGAACGTCGCTGCCAGCAGGATCGCCATCCCCGACGCACGCGCCGCCGACCGCCTCACGCGCCGACCGTTGATAGCGGCAACTCCGGAGGAGCCTGCTGTTGCGTCTTGCTTCATGGTCCATCTGACGCATGACCGCCAAGGTTGGTTCCGCGCTCAGCTCGGGTGCGCTCGACGGCGCGGTTGCCAGATCGGACGGGGCCGCACGATCTGTCGAGGAGCTCTAAGCGAACCCCCAGTTCTCACTTGCTCACCTTCGTCAGCGTCCCGAGGCCGTCGTTGATGACCCAGGCACTGCCCTGGTAGACGCCGAGGGTGTCCGGCGTCTTGTAGCTCTCGACCGGTAGCTCTGCGTCCGTGCTCATGGTCCCGGTCGTGGGATTGACCTTCCCGAGGAGCCCTGCAGCTGATCGGTACGGCGGTGCGCTGCCCAATACCCACACGGAGGTGCCGTCGGTCGAGACGAAGGTCATGGGGAGTCCCGTGTCCCTCGTGATCCTGCCAGTAGTGGGGTCGAGCCGAAGGGTGTCGAGCCCCGGATAGGGCGCATTGGCTGGCACCGGCAGGTTCACGGTCACCCATACTCCCGTCTTTGCAGCAGAGAGGCTTGCGACCCGGGTTCCGAGACGCTGACCACCCGATAGAGCGCCGCTTTGCGGATTGAACGACAGCACCCAGCCGTTCGCAGTTCCTACCCAGACGGCACTGCTGTTCGCTCCGAGCGCGCTCACCGGTCCGTCGAGGGCAGGAAGTTCCACCGACCTGATGATTGCTCCGTTCGCCGCACTGATCTCGACGAGCTCGCTCTTGCCAGCGCGCCCCTGGATTGCCGCCACTACGTCGCTGCCGTCGACTGTGACGAAGAGGTACTTCGCTCCCGTGTCACCTTGGGGCGTGATCCCGCCACTTCCCCCGTCGAGAGTGAGCGTCGAGGTAACGCTCAGCGTGGACGGATCGACCTGCACGAGCTGGTAGCCGGTCACTCCGATCTGGAAGGAGAGCACCCAGAGCGACCCTGCTCCGTAGGCAACGGCATCTGGACACAGCGCAATTGCCACGGAGCCTCTGATCCTGGCAGACGCGGCGTTCAGCGCCACGAGCTTGCCGCACGGTGCAGGGGCGCTCGCACCAGTGTGCTCGAGCACCCATACACTCCCGTCACCGAACGCGATGGAGGAGTGGTTGGTGCTGAGCGCCGGCAACTGGAGCGACGTGATGTTCGAGCTCGTTATGGCTGGCGTGTTCTCTTGGATGGCGGGCAGATCTTTCACGACCAGGCGGACGTTTCCGAACCGTATGGGATAGCTCGCGACGCCAAGCAAGCGACCGGCTCCAGGCTGGCGCGTCGCCGTCGAGCCCGGGAGTACGACACTCGCGGCGACCGCTCCGGCGACCAAGACCGCCGCCGTAACTAGCGCGACCAGCCGATACCTTTGGCGACGCTGGTGGCGCTCCGTCTGTTGGGTGATGGAACGCGGCTCCGGTGGGACCACCTCTCGCTCGATGCGGGTGGCCATACCTCTAAGGAGCAAACCGATCCGGTCACTTTGGTGTTCGTCAGTCATGGATATCGCTCTCCTTGTCCCGGAGGTAGTTGTCGAGCTCAGCCCGGCCACGGCTGAGCCAGGACTTCACGGTCCCCGACTTGGTGGACATTTCGTTCGCCACCTCGTCCACGGACAGCCCGACTACGTGGTGGAGGAATAACGCCGATCGCTGCTTGATGGGAAGCCTCCTGAGAGCCATGAGCACGACCACGTCCGACCCGTCAGGATCGCCATGCGCAGACACGACATCGAAGAGCTGTTCGTGCCGCCTCGACCGTCGCCACCGACTGGTCGCGACGTTGAGGGCGACGCGCCGCACCCACGCCTCGATGTTCTCGTAGTCCCGCACGTGTGACCAGCGTCCCCACAGGCGTGCGAAGGCCTCCTGTACTACTTCTTCTGCCTCAGCGCGGCCCGTGGTGACGACGGACAACTGTCCGACGAGTCGCGGATACGAGTCCCGGTAGATCTCCTCGAACGTACGGTCGATCTGTGCACTCTCCTCGACTCCCATCGCCCATGCACGTCCTCTCGGAGACATCGTTCCACCACTACACACGCATCAACCCCCGTTCGGGTTGCGTCGAAGGTCAACAATCATGGAGATCCCGAATGTCGACCGAGCGCTGCCAAGGCCGTGCTCAAAGAGCGTTGCCGAACAGGGGCGTTACATGCTCAGGAAGTGTTGCCGCCAATACCAGCGTGTGATGAGGGTGTATCAGTCGATAGTCGACCAGGGCCACGCGGGAACTGATCGGGTGTGCGGAACGTCCAACTCTCATGCGCAAGTCAAGAGTGGTCATTAGCCTCCTGCTCTCCCCCCTGCTCGCGTCTGCCTGCTCTACGGTCGGCGTGGCGCGGACCCACGGAGCGCAGCAGCTCCCCGGCCATCTCGTGGCACCACAACCAGGAGCCCCCCAGTCGCTCCGTACCATCGGATCACGTGCCCTGGGGGAGCAGCAGAAAAGCGGGTTCGTGGCCCTATGGTCCAGTGCTTCCACTCCCGCCCCACCGGTCCTCGAAAAGATGTCGATGTCCGGTGGGGCGCCACTCGCGATCATCTACCGCCCGCCAGCCGGCTGGGCCGTGAGCCCTCCGTTCACCGGCACCCACGGCAACATCTGGCTGACCCTCACGAGAGGACCACGCCTCGGGGAGCCGGGGATCGAAGGGGGCGATCCGCTGCCGGGCACCTGCGCTGGGGAAGTGGTCCGTGTGGATCCAGCCAACGGTCACGCGAGCATCGTGATGAAAACGCCGGACGATGTCGCGATAGGTAGCGCCGTACCGAGTCCTGGAGGGCACCGGATCGCGTACCTGGCTGGAATATGCAGCACCTCGTACTTCAACATGCACCTGGTCGTGAGAAACCTGCTCACGGGCAGCCAGCAGACCACCTACGCCGGCCTGACCCCATGCCACAGCCTGTCGCACCCATCGTGGAGCCCACATGGGAAGAGGATCGTCCTCACCGTCGCACCATCGACCCTTCCCCCAGACAGCAGCTTCGTTCCGCACGGATGGTGCCAGTCACCAGGTCCTGGTGATATTGCCGTGCTGAGTCCAGTAGCGGTCGGCCGGGTGCGAGGCGTGCCATCCCCCGATCCCTCAGCTACCCCATCGTCGGCTGGCGGGCCGCCTGCCTCGACCGTGCCTGCCGGCACGCGTGTCCTAGCACCCGCCGGCTGCTCGTACACCGGAGCGGTCTTCGACGCTCAGGGTATTGCAGCCGTGAAGGTCTGCGGTCCGAGCCCAGCGCCCGTGCCAGCGCCCCTGGGGGAGGCGTCCATAGTCCAGTTCACCAGGAGCTTTTCGACAAACTCAGTGCTTGCGCTCGAGCCCAACGCCGACGGCGGCGCGTCTCTCGCTACGAATGCGTACGGCAAAGTGCTCATCGACGAGTACGAGGGGCCCACCTACTCGGGAACCGCGCGCCATCCTGTCGAGACGGGCCCCTTCGACTGGGTGTGGACCTTCGACGGCAGTGCCCTCCACCTGGTAGCACACTACGCGGCCCATGCAACCTCGATAATGGGTGCTACGTGGTGGTGACTACACGACCGGATCCACCACCGCTAGCACTTAACCTCTGGAATGGTCGACACCTCGAGCGCTGAAGGCCCACCGACTCAGGTCAACGTCAACTTGCGGGTATGACTGCGTCAGCGGCCATGTTGATGTTCTGGTCAGTCACTGCGCAGGGCGTCGATCGGCGCCAGCCGCGCGGCCCGTGAGGCAGGGTAGACGCCGAAGACGAGCCCGATCCCCGCAGCAACCACCACCGAACCGGCAATGGCCGGAATCGAGATGGCCACCGGCTGGGAGATGAGGTGGGGGAGCAGAAGCGCCAAGCCGACCCCGAGGCCG
>JAJYWG010000353.1 GCA_021791615.1 Actinomycetes bacterium | reverse complement strand
AGGCGCTCGTCCGTGAGATCGAGGCTCTGAGCGTCTCGGTGCTCGAAGCCGATCCACGCACGCCGCGTCGACGCTGAACCTTCCGTGTGGGCGCCCGGCGCTTACCGCGTGGGTGGCTCCAGGATCATGCTACGTAATGCCTGGTCAAACCCAAACGTGAAGACCTCACGAGGTGTCGTTATACGAACACCTTCCTATTCAGGGATCGGATGTGGTCAGGTGCGGTAGGCGTCGCTTCGGTGGCGAACGGCCGTCACTTCCACCGTCCGAGCATGGTCATCGATGAGGTAGAGGACTCGGTAGTCGCCACGCCGCGCCGACCAAGCCGGATCGAGAGGCGGGCTCAGCGGCTTTCCGACTCGTCGAGGATTGTCGGGCAGTGGGCCGGTGATGAAGGCATAGGCTGCCGCCGCGACCTTGGCGGGAAGCACCTCAGCGAGCGACTGTGCTGCGGGCCGGGCGATCCGGAGTCGGTAGGGCTCATCGATCACTTTCTGGACGGAAGGCGTCCCGCTTCTCGCATCGTCTCGGCGAGTTCCGCTTCGTCCATGCTGTCGCCCCGATCAAGCGCAACTACGCCCTCCAGGTGGTCACGGAGCAGTTGGGAGTCCCCGAGCACCGCGATCGTTTCTCGCAGGGCGTCGTAGTCGTCGGCGCCGAGAAGGACAGCGGCTCGCTGGCCGTTTCGCGTGATCTCGAAGCGCTCGTGGGTGGAGGCAGCCTCCTCGACGAGCTTGGAGAGCTGAGCACGGGCCTCAGCCACGGGGAGGGTCGTCATGTACAGAATTATAGCGTCATCTCTGGAGGCTTAGGCTTCCTCCTTGAGGCCGCCCGGGTCGGCCTGAAGCTCGGATCGTCTGAGTTCTCCGTCGTGTCGGTGGGTGAACCGGTTGCCAACCGGCATGTCGGTACGCGACGATCCGAGCCGTGCATTGCTACGCCACTTTCAGCACCCGCTGAGAGAACGCTCGCTATCGGCGAGCCAATACGCCCGGAGCCCAGCGCTCCGGCGGTATTCGTTCTCTCAACTGAAAGGAATTTGCGATGCACATCCGGCCACTCGGGGTCGATGATTTCCCCGCGACCATCGAGCTCCTCACCGAGACCTTCAGATCCTTCTTCGGGGGCTACGCCCGTCCCCACCTTGGTGAGCGGGTGTTTCTCGGAGCGCTTCCCTGGCTTCGCGTTGGCTTCGTGCCGACCGACGCCGCCGCACCTGCTTGCCACCCACCGACTCGACCGTCTCACAGGAGACCCACCGCTCACCGTTGCGGTAGATGCTGCCTTCACCTGATCCGCGGCGCTTACGGTTGAACGTCGAAGACCACAGGCCGGCCCCGGTGCCGAAGAACTCACCCAGTGCGGCGGCGAAGTCCCCGGTCGAGAGCCCCCGCAGCTGGAGGATCGAAACCACCTCGCTCACTTTCGGGGACTTGGCGATGTAGACCGGCGGGATGGCAGAGGAGAGCCGACAGCCCTCCCGGCGGTCGTCTACTCTCGGCACCTTGACCTCGACCGCTCCCGCCCCGGTCACGACCTCCAGAGACCGCACGTAGCCGTTCTCGACCACGAGGTGGTGGCCGGCCGTCTCGAGCTCTGTCGCGTGGGCCTCCAGGCGGGCCCGGCGCTCGGCCAACAACGCGACGGCCAGCATCTCCATGGCCGCCAGCGGGCACAGCTCATCGAGCTCGATCGTCTCTAGTTCGGCCTCACCGAGCGCGCCTTGGGTGTCGTCATGGACTAGGTTCAACATCGGCGCATCCCTCCTCGCCGGCCTCACCCGGCGGACTCGTTGCTTGTTCAACTTGGAGGGTGCGTCGCGCCCTTCTCGAGATCCATGATCCACAACTTTCGGTTATAACCCTCAACACGCGCACGGAGAGAGGAACCGATTTGAGGACGCGAGGACTGGCAGGCGAAAGAGGTGGCACATGCCGCAGGTGCAGATGACGGAAAGGGAGATCGCACGTCACTTCGTCCACGCGTTCGCTGATCCTGGCCGGGTAGTGCTTGAAGGGGTTCATCCGACGATTCACGCGCTTCGCTTCGGCGCGCAGCTGGAGTTGGCGGTCACCTCCGACCCGAAGCGCCTCTTCACCATCGTGACACGGCTGGCAGCAGACGTGCGCACAGATATCGAGCAGGTCATGTTCGAAGTCTCGCCCTCGTCCTTCCGACGGCTCACTCCCCGAAGTCTGTCTAGCCCATTGATGGCGACGACGGCACGGCCTGTTCAATGCCTCGATGTGCTGTCCGTACCCGATGGCAAGCCCGTAGTGTTCTTGGAAGGACCGAGAAACCCTGGGAATGTCGGGGCCGTGATCCGCGTTGCGGCAGCCGCCGACGTGTCAGGGGTGTTCGTGTCGGGACGAGTTGATCCTTGGTCGCCGGTCACGATCCGGAGTGCGACGGGCCTCCAGTTTGCCGTGCCGGTCGGAACGGCCGAACTTCCAGATGGTGGCGATCGGCCAATCGTCGTACTGGACACCAGAGGCGAGCCTTTCGGAACATGCCCATTGGAGCCGAGCTCCATCGTGGTCGTTGGAGGAGAGCGGTACGGCGCCTCAGACCGGGTCATGGCGATGGCAGACCGCAGAATTGCACTACCGATGAAAGATGGAGTGTCAAGTTTGAACCTCTCGACTGCGGTGGCGGCATTGCTTTACGCGTGGAAGACGACACGCGCGGTAATCGCTGGCGCACCGCCCTGGTGACTCGCGACGGCAAATGCGGTTTGTGATGCGAACAAGTTGTGAGGACTTCGGGCGCCAGGCCTGATCGCCGCCTCGATTGCGCTTGTGGTGAGCGTCGCCCCATCGACGTAGCGGCGCGGACGTCCTGCTCACCGGTTACGAGTGCTCAAGAGAGCGGTGCAGAGGGTTTCCTGGGCCATGATGTGTTTCCGAGATCGGCAAGGAGGGTTGGACATGGTGGCGATGACCCAGGAAATTCTTCGCGAGGAGCTGCGGCGCCACGCTGCTCCAGGCGACGAAGTGACCCCCGCGGTCCTGGAGCAAATGAAAGCCCAGGGCACATGGGAAGGCCGTCGGTGGGAGGTACTTCAGATCGTCGCCGAAGATAGCGAGCGAATGGCCTACCTGGCCGGAGGAGTGCGCCCGGACGAAGTTGCGACCTGGGTCGGCTTCTGGTCCGACAGTGATCTCGAGCTCGAGCAGATCCGCCTGGTGATCTCAGCCGGTGGGTACGACCCCGACCCGTTCAGGGTATTGGCAAGGTTGGGAACCCTCAGCCAGGTGCTTGTCGGCGACACTGGCGAGGTTCGCCGCATCGAAGGGGAGCTGGCCGGCGCATGGATCAGTGATCGCTTCGCAGGGGCTACGGACGACGAAGTGGAAACCTGGGCTCGGTCCTTGTAGCAATCCGGGAGCTCGACGTCTGGTGCCGGCCCGTGTTTCTGCAGACAGGTGCTACCGGTTTTCGCTCCCAGTTGCTGCGCCGCGTGAGGATCCGGATGAGGAGCGGTGCCGCATGGAGATGGATACCACCTTGGACGGAGACCTCCGAGAGAGGGTTGGGTCCGAGCCTGGGGAGGCACGGCCCCACGCTCAGGGAGCTCTGACGACTCGAGGAATGCAGATCCACTAGGGTCGGATGCCGTGAACATTCCCGAAGACCTCCGTTACTCGGTCGACCACGAGTGGGTGAAAATCGATGGCAATCGGGCGCGGATCGGTATCACGGACTACGCCCAGGACGCGCTGGGCGATGTGGTGTACGTGGAGATGCCCAAGGTGGGCACCGCGGTTGTGGCTGGAGAGTCCCTGGGGGAGGTGGAGTCGACCAAGTCCGTTTCCGAGGTCTACGCACCCGTGGGTGGCGTGATCGCGACCGTCAATCCCCTTCTTGCGGAAGCTCCTGAGCGATTGAACAGCTCGCCCTACGACGAAGGCTGGATTTGTGAGATTGACATTTCGGATCCATTGTCGATTCAAGCGTTGCTGGACGCCGCCAGCTATCGGCAGATGACCGAGGGTTGAACCCAGGCTCGAAACGGCGAGCAGGGCTGGCCGAGAAAGCAGGGAGGAGGAGCGGCTACCGTGGGGGGCGTGTACTGCCACAACTGCGGGCATCGGAATCCAGCGGGCGTCAATTTCTGCTCTTCATGCGGGTCTGCGCTTCCATCGGTCTCTCCCGAGACGACCGTCACTTTGCAGCCGGTCGATGCTCATGGCGAGACTGGCGAAGAGGAGGCGATGGTTACCCTTGTCGAGGTTCCTCACGGCACGGGGGCGCTTGTGGTCAAGCGGGGGCCGAATGTGGGCGCGCGGTACCTGCTCGAAGCACCGGTCACCCGCGCCGGACGGCATCCGGAGAGCGACATTTTTCTGGACGACATCACCGTCTCGCGCCGGCACGCAGAACTTCGGCGTGGAGCCGACGGGAAAGTGGTCATCCGCGACGTCGGGTCGTTGAATGGCACCTACGTGAATCGCGAGAGGATAGAGGAGCAGGTGCTGTCAGCCGGGGATGAAGTACAGATCGGCAAGTTCAAGCTTGTGTACCTGGTAGCAGTGGACGAGTGAGCTCTCGATGACCGGGCGCGCCTACCTCTCGATCGGGGACGTTCTGAGCTTGTTGCGCGAGGAATTCCCTGATGTGACCATCTCCAAGATCCGCTTCCTCGAAAGCCAAGGCTTGGTGAACCCGGAGCGCTCTCCATCGGGATACCGCAAGTTCTACGAACATGACGTCGAGCGCCTGCGATGGGTCCTTCGCCAGCAGCGGGAGCACTTCCTTCCCCTGAAAGTGATACGAGATCGCCTGGCGGTTGCTGGGAAGGAGGGGGTGCCTGCTCCAGAGCCCGCTTCCGAGCAGGTCCCTGCAGCGACCGAGCCGCTCATCGCGCGTGCGCCGGCATTGGCTCAGGTGTCACTGAGTGCCGGCCAAGCCGTGCACGGAGAGCAAATTGAAATTGATCGGATCGCAGTCGGAGGCATGGACTTCGATCCCGCAACCGAGTTGGACCCTTTCGAAGGCATTGACGAGGTCAACCCCAACGCGGTCAGGCCAAATGAGGACAGTCCCAATGAGGTCATGGCCGAACTCCGAGGTGAGCCTCGCAGCCCGGCCACCCCGCCTCCTGTGGCGAGTAGGGATGCACCCGCGCGCCCTGCCGATGGACACTCCCGACCGATGCCGGGTACCGGAGCCCCGAGCAATATCGAGAGGCTTGTCCGGGAGGGGTCAACCGAACTTGCACCCCGCGTCCCGCCCTCTCGCGAGCTCTCGAATCCTCAGCCTGAGCCACCCATCGCCGGCGGTGCCGTCCTCGGTGCAGGTCGGCCGGGACCGACCGGGTCAGCTCCCGGGGCACCTCCCCAACGTGCTCCGGTCCGTGCGGTGCCGCCTGCAGTGCTTTCGAAGCACGAGGTAGACCCCCGTTCAGGGCGGCCCACGCTTCCCGAACGCGCTGCGGCTCCAGCCAACGCCGAGGGTGGGTACGGCGTTCGAAAAGAGGTACGGGCGAACGCAGGTTCTCCGTCAGGGATCGACGCCTCGTCGTTCTTCCAGGGTCCGGGTCCCGCAGGGGGATCAGGTGCCAGTATTACCTTTGAAGAGCTGGTCGCGGCTACCGGGCTCAGCCCGGATGACGTCGTCGCTCTGGAGGGGTTCGGCATCCTCGAACCCATGGTGGTCGCCGGTGCCGTGTACTACGACGAAGAAGCCCTGGTAGCCGCTCACATCGTCGCCGACTTCGCCCGTTACGGGATCGAGCCACGGCACCTTCGCTTGTACCGCAACGCGGTGGACCGCGAGATTGGGCTGATCGAGCAGATCGTGACCCCGCTGCTCCGGCAACGCAATCCAGAGGCTCGCCAGCGAGCGGTAGATGCCGCGACCGACATCGTCAGGCAAGGCCAAGCCTTGCGGTCCAGTCTGCTCCGGAGGGAACTTCGTCGTCAGCTTGGGCGCTGACGACGATCATCGGTTTCAGGCTGTACAGCGCACGCACCAAGGAGCTGCGGGGCTACATTTCTTGCATGGTCGAAGTGCGTTTGAGAGCAGTCCGTGTCGACCTTCAGTCCAACACGCCGGTCCTGTTGCTCCAAGAGGCTGGGGGAGAGGGGCGCACGTTGCCGATCTTCATCGGCACCCCGGAGGCGGCCGCGATCGCCTACGCACTCCAAGAAGTCGTCATGCCCCGTCCGATGACCCATGACCTCATCAAGGATCTCTTGACTGCGCTCGGGGCCCAGCTCGAGCGGGTTGTCATCACCGAATTGCGAACAGCAACCTATTACGCCGAGATGCAGGTACGCCGCGGAGCTGACCTATCGGCCATTTCCTGTCGTCCCTCAGATGCCGTTGCCGTGGCAGTCCGAACTGGGAGCCCGCTGTTCGTGGACGACGATCTCATGGATGGGGAGGGGATCATGCTACCGATCGAAGAAGATGACGGCGATGGCAGCAATTCCGAAGAGATCGTGGGTCAGTTCCGCCAATTCCTCGACTCGATCCGTCCCGAGGACTTCGGCTCGTGAACCGCCAGTCGCGACTGCATGGCATCGAGTGCTCCGCGAGGAGCTCCGGCTCGACTGGCCGCTGCAGCATCCTGCTGGGGCTGGTCGCGGCGATGGCCATCGTGTTGGCCGGATGCTCGTCCGCTTCGCGATCTTCGTCTTTGCAACCGGCGTCTCGTGCGCCGAAGGGGACCAGCACGACGACGACTTCGACGATACCGCCATCGAACGTACCGACCACGACGAGTGAACCGGCAGCAACGGCACAGACTTGTGCTGTGTCAGAGCTCGCGATGGTGGTTCAGGCACTCAATGGGGCGGCTGGGACTATCTACTCCAGCGTGAAAATGACCAATATCTCCTCGGAGATGTGCGTGCTCAGTGGGTATCCTGGAATGCAGCTTCTGAGTGCACCTGGTTCACCACTGCCGACCAAGGTTGTACGCGGTGGCCACTTTCCGACAACCCGCGCGGATGTGCCACCGGCCCCCATCCAAGTCGGTCCGGGTCAAGTGGTGCAGTTCAGCTTTTCCTATCCCGACAACCCAGTCGGTTCGGAAACGTCCTGTCCGGCCTCGACCAAGGTCGAGATCACTCCACCCAACGACTACACATACGCGGTCGTCACAGCGAAGCTCAGTCCGTGCGACGGCGGAACCATTGACGTATCCCCCGTGTATCGCGGCTCCTGACTCTCTTTCCGCACATCTGACGCGTGTTTCACGTCCCCCACCGATCACCGGTAGCGGTCTTCGGGAACGCCGAGTAGGTCGAGCACGATCCTCTGGAGCTTGGGCAGCTCCGGCGGGAGCTTCTGGTTCAGCTCGTCGAGTGCGGCGATGCCGGCTGCGACCCGGTTGGATCGGGAATCGGCGTCCCGTTCGACCTTGTGTGACGAGCGCACCCAGATCACCTGGAACCCCTCGGCCGACGGCCACGGTGCTTCGGTGGTCTCATAGACGTCGTCGGGTTCCCCGAGCCGCCTCGCCGGACAGCGCCGTACCTCGGTCCAGGTGGGTTCATGGTCCACCAGATAGCGACGGAACGCCCCGTCCTCCCTGCGGGAGGCCGGCAGCACGGTGACGAAGCGGCCACCGTGCCGGTCGATGTGCTCCATGTTGGCCTCGATGGCGAGATTGGAATCGGCGACGTAGCGGCAGTCGCTCCGCCCGAGCAGCGCACACAGGCCGTCCGAGGTGGCGAGGTGGGTGGTCGAGTCCTCCACGTTGCCCGAGGCCACCCGGCAGACGATAGGGACCGCTCCGTCGGCACTCACCGTGAGGATCCAGACCAGTTGCTCGAGGTCGGGACGGAAGTCTTTGGAGTGACCCCTTGCTGTAACAGCCGTCGGCTTGCCGCCCAGGGCATGACCTTTCGCCAACGGGTAGGCACCGGTCAGGCGCACCGAGGTCGAGTCGTTGTGCATCTCGGTGCAGTCGATGGCAAAGGCGCCCTCCGCATCGAGCACCAGTCGGGCGAGCAGGCTGGCACGATCTGCTTGACGATCCGCTTGATGCCGTCCACGCCCCTCTAGCCTGACAGGCGCGGGTTCAGGCTCCCAGGCGGGCCGGATCGTGGTCGAACCTCGTGGTCGAACCCCGTGGTCGAAGCTCATGCTCGGGGATCACGTTGCTCACCGCACGTGTTCTCTCGCTCCAAGTTCCAGTGACGCGGGGAATTCCTCCGCTGGTAACCTGGTGCATCGGCGACCGCTCGCTTCGCAGCGGTCTCTTGCCGTTCACTAATGGAGGCGCCATGGCACAGAGCGCAGGGCTCCACGAGCCTCGAGAGAGCCTTTCTTCCGAGACGATCGAACGTCATCGGGCAATCGCGTCGATCCAAGAGGAGCTGGAGGCCGTGGACTGGTACGACCAGCGCGTCGATGCTGCCGGTGATGCCGACCTTGCGGCCGTGCTTGCGCACAATCGTGACGAGGAGAAGGAGCACGCCTCGATGACCCTGGAGTGGTTGCGACGCCATGATCCGGCCTTGGACCGGCATCTGCGGACCTACCTGTTCACCACGGCGCCGATCACGGGGATAGAGGCTTCGGACAGCGCGCTTGCGCTCCAGGTGGTTGGAGAAGCCATGCCAACCGCCTCTGAGCGGGGGACACTCGGCATTGGCAGCCTGCGAGAGCGCGGACAATGAACCACTTGCTGCGTTCTCAGGGACCGGTGACCGATGTCGCCTGGAGCCGGATTGACGAAGAGGCGCGTCAACGTTTGACCCCAGCGTTAGCTGCGCGCCAACTCGTCGATTTCGAAGGGCCGAAAGGGTGGGAGCACTCCGCGTCCAACCTTGGTCGGACTGTCGCGATCGCCAGTACCGACGAAGGCTTGTCGGCGCGACGTCGGGTCGTGATGCCCTTGGCCGAGATGAGGGCGCCCTTCAGTGTTGCCTGTAGCGAGCTGGCAGATATTTCCCGGGGCGCCCGGGATGCCAACTTGGCCGGGCTGGACGCAGCCGCACGCCGCATTGCGTTGGCTGAGAACGTCGCGGTGTTCCATGGATGGGGCGAGGCGGGGTTCACCGGGATCACGGAGGCGACGCCGCATCCAGCAATTGCCCTTGGGGGCGACTTCGAACAGTACCCGCGCGTTGTCGCTCGAGCAGTTGCAGTGCTGTCGACCAGCGGAGTCAGTGGCCCCTTCGGGCTTGCCCTTGGGCCCGAGGAGTACACGGGTGTGATCGAGACCACCGAGCACGGAGGCTTGGTCGTCTTTGATCACCTGCGGCAGGTGCTTGGGGGACCAATTGTCTGGGCTCCGGGAGTGCGAGGAGCAGTCCTGGTGAGCATGCGCGGCGGAGATTTCCTGTTTGAGTGCGGGCAGGATCTGTCTGTGGGCTACTCCCACCACGACACTGACGAAGTACATTTCTACTTGGAGGAGAGCTTCGCGTTCCGCGTCGTATCTCCCGAAGCCGCCGTGGGTCTGCGTCGCTGAGAAGCCTCAGGTCACCGCGCTTCCAACCTGTAGCCCTCCACCATTCGGGCGTGGAGGACCAAGAGCGCGCTTTGCATACTTCCTTGGCTGGAGCGGGGCTCCATCCCTCCGCCGAGCAATGGGCGATCTTGCCCGCTGGCTGCAGATCCACTCGAGTCCATCGGATGTCTCGCATTGCGAAGATTTTCCGTCACGTCCGACGAGTTTCGAAAAGCAAGCGTATCTGTTGCGTCAGGACCCAACGATGAGCCCGGGGGACTCAGCCGCCGAATGATCCCGCGGACCAGTACGCTCCAGCCGATTCCGACACCTATGGGTACGTCTCCGGCCTCGAAGGCGACAACTGCACCCGCAGCGGATAGCGGCAAGGTGCCGCGCTGATCGGCATGGAGGACGATGGCATCGTCGACAACTCGATAGTTGACCGGCACGATGATCGGCAGTGCACCGGCGGTGAGCGATACCCGCCCTATCCGGCCTGACCGAAGGTGAGTCCACGACTCCCCGTTGCCGATCGGCTCGAAAAGAAGCCGCACTGGAAGGTCGTGGGCCAAGAGATCCGGATGCAGACCGGGAATGTCGCGGTTGTGTTCATCCATTGGGACCCGATCTGCCCACTCGCCCCTGAGGATCCATGCCACAATCGTCTCGCCGGTGGTGGGCACGCAACAGGGCCGAAAGTCACCAGCCGGGGGATCGAGAGCACCGACAGCGAATATGGCGAGAAATGGGCGACACGGCCGGAGGAGAGGCAAGGGAAGGCAAGGGAATAGGTCGAGTACGAGGTCGCTAGGCTGGTGGAGTGGCCGACGGCCAGGGTGTCGACGCCCGAGCGTACCCAAGTGACCTGGTGGGTATCGCGTCCCTCGATGGCCGTCGATCTGTCAGGATCCGGCCGATCCGGGACAGCGACGGCCCGGGCCTCGTGGAGTTCCATTCGTCGCTCACTCCGTGGTCCATCTATTCGAGGTACTTCGGCGCTCACCCCTCCTTGAACGAGAGAGAGGTCGCATGGTTCACCCAGGTGGACTACCGAGACCGGCTGGCGCTCATTGCTGAAGACGGTGGCAAAATTGTCGGTGTAGGACGCTATGACCGGCGGGACGAGCGCTCGGAGGCCGAGGTCGCGTTCGTGGTGGCCGACGAGTGGCAGGGGCTGGGGCTGGGCCGCATCTTGCTTCGTCGTCTGGCCGATGCAGCCAAACGGAACGGCATCGATACCTTCGTCGCTGACACGCTGGCGGAGAACCGCGCCATGCTCGAGGTGTTCCGACTCTCCGGGTTCGCAGTCGAGACGTCGTCTCGCCACGAGATCGTGCACGTCCGGATATCGATCATCTCGGAGGTCGTAGGAGAGCGAACGGCAGCCGGCGACTCGTGCAACGTCGACGGTGGCCGGCGATGAGGCTTCTGCTGAGTGGACCGCTGCCGGCTGATGCCCACTACCTGACAGATCATCCGGAGCGCCCTGCACGTATTGAGGCTGTGAGAGCGGCTCTCACCGACCTGCGCCTTGGTTCGCAGCTTCAGGTCGTTTCGCATCGCAGAGCAGAGCGCTTCGAGTTGGAATTGGCGCACGATCGGCACTACCTCGATGACCTCGAGAGGTTTTGCAGACAAGGTGGTGGGCTGCTCGATCCGGACACGTTTGCCACCCATGGATCGTGGGTCGCCGCGTGCGACGCCGCCGGTGCAGGCCTCGGGGCAATCCAAGCCCTGATCGTTGGCAATTCAGAAAACGGGCGTTCTCAGGGGCCAGAAGGCTTTCTTGAGCCAGAGCCCTCTCCCGCGTCGGGACGCCCCGAGGCGTCTGCGCTGCTTGAGCCGTCAATCGCCTTCGTAGTGGCCCGTCCACCAGGGCACCATGCCGAGAGCGGACGGGCGATGGGGTTCTGCCTGGTCAACAGTGTGGCAGTGGCTGCTGCATTTCTGGCCGAGCGCGGCGAGCGAGTGCTCATCGTCGACTGGGATGTCCACCACGGCAATGGGACGCAATCGATTTTTTGGGACGACCCGAGGGTGCTCTACGTCTCGCTCCATCAGTGGCCTCTGTACCCGGGCACCGGAGCTGCCGGCGAGACCGGTGGTCCGTCTGCACCAGGCTTGACGGTGAATATGCCACTGCCACCGAAGTCGACCGGTGACGTGGCGCGGCGGTGTCTCGAGGAGATAGCGATGCCGGTCGTCGAGCGCTTCGCTCCGACTTGGGTGCTCGTGTCCGCTGGGTACGACGCTCATCGGGACGACCCGCTCAGCGACATGGGGCTCTCGGCCGGTGATTATGCCGGCCTGGCGAAGGTGGTGGCGTCGATGGCCCCTCTGCGCGATCGCCTGGTGTTTTTCCTCGAAGGCGGCTACCAGCTCAGCTCGCTGCGGCGGTCGGTACGAGCAACGATGGCGGCGTTGCTCGACAGTGGTACGGAACGAAGTGCAGGCGCCTACGAGAGGGATGAGGGGCCGACCTCGGGCGGGGGCGGCGCTGAGTCGGCCGAGCTGGTTGCGTCGATACGACGCGACCGCAAGGGCTCTTCCAGCTGAGGAGGAGGGTCCTCCAAGGAGGTGGGGACCCTCCACACAAGGCGCGTCCCGCCTTGCTCTGCTTGTTCGAGGAGCATCGTCCCACCGAGGGACTCGGCGCGTCGCCTGAGGTTGGCAAGCCCGAGACCGCTGCTGCTGTCCGCGGGGACGTCGCTGCCTTCATGCGCGACAGTCGCCGAGCCGTCATCTCGCAAAGGGGGCAGCCCATCGCCGTCGTCGGTGATCGTCACAGTGCAATGCTCCCCGTCGGCCGTGAGCTCGACCGTGGCCACCTCGGCGCAAGCGTGACGTTCGACGTTCGAGAGCGCTTCTCGGATGACCGCGAGCACATGACGAGCGACCTCGTCGGGCACAGCCGACTCGACTGGGCCATCGAATCGGACCGGGATCCGCAAACCGTTGGTCTGGGCAAGTGTTCGGACGATGGTGAGCACCTGCTCTCGGAGGCCACCATCCGTACCGTCTTCGCCCGAGTGCAGCTCGAAGATGGTGGTACGGATCTGGCGGATCGTGTCGTCGATCTCGCCCACTGCCCGCGTGAGTCGTTCTGCAGCGTCGGGACGTCCGAGGGAACGGCTCAGGCCCTCCAGGGCCAGGCCGATCGCAAAGAGGCGCTGGATCACCATGTCGTGGAGATCCTGGGAGATGCGGGTACGATCGGCGACCACCGAGTTGCGTCGAACCAGTTCGTGGAGCTGGGCGTGCTCGATCGCGACGCCGGCGGCGCCGGCGAGGGCCTGGACCATGGCCTCGTCGTCGCTGGTGAACTCTGCCCATCCGGTTTTGTCAGTCAGGTACAAGTTGCCGTATATCCGGCCGCGGATCGTCACCGGGACGCCCAGGAACGAGGTCATCTCCGGGTGGTTCGGTGGGAAACCTCGACTTGCCGGGTGCTGCTTGATGTCGACCAGCCGGATGGGGCGGGGATCGGACAATAGGAGCCCCAAGACGCCCCGACCGCGAGGTGGTTGGCCGATGAGTGCGCGAACTTCCGGTTTGATACCAGCGACGATGAACTCACTCAACCCGTCTCCGGCGTCGTTGACAATTCCAAGCGCGCCGTAACGAGCGCCGGTCATCGATCGCGCCTCCTCGACGAGACGCTGAAGCATCTGAGGCAGCTCGAGATCGGCTTCGATCAGCAGAACAGCCTGGAGGAGCCGTCGCAGCATTGCCGGATCGTCGATCGATCGGAACGGCACGAACGCCGAGTGTAGCGGCTGGCATTGTTCGTACGACCTGGTTTGTTCCTTGGGTTGTTGCTGGTGTCATTGTGAAGTTTGCCGGCACGTCAGGTGAGCGCGATGATCGGAAAATGACGTGTCGGGTTTTCCTCGTCGACGACCACGAGGTAGTTCGTACCGGACTGAGGGCGCTTCTCGAGGTCGAAGACGACATCGAGATTGCCGGCGAAGCCGCCACGGCAGCCGAGGCACTTGCCCGCATCCCTGCGACCCGTCCCGATGTCGTGCTGCTCGACGTGCGCCTTCCGGACGCCAGCGGCGTCGAGGTCTGTCGAGAGGTCAGGTCGCGACATCCCGAGATTGCCTGCGTGATGCTGACGTCCTACGCCGACGACGAAGCCATGGCGGCTTCCCTCTTGGCTGGGGCCGCCGGCTACCTGCTCAAGCAGGTGCATGGACACGATCTGGTCGAGGACGTGCGCCGGGTTGCCGCGGGCGAGTCCCTTGTGGATCCGGTGCTGGCAAAGCGGGCAGCGGACCGCCTCCGGGCCCACTCGGACGATGCCCAGCCCGCTGGACTCACCGCGCAAGAGCGGCGGATCCTCGACCTCATCGCGCAAGGGTTGACCAACCGCCAGATCGGCGAGGCCCTCCACTTGGCCGAGAAGACGGTCAAGAACTACGTCTCGGCCCTCCTCTCGAAACTGGGCATGGAGCGGCGCACGCAAGCCGCGGCGCTGGCCGTTCGCATGAAAGAGCGTGCCGCACTCGCCTCGGAGCGAGATCGCACTGGGACCTGATCGCCTGCGAGAAAAACCCCTGGTCGTCAGTTGGCCTACCGACCAAGAATCCAGGAGCCAAGTTCACGCTCTCCCAGGATGGCCGTCAAGGCACGATTGGCGTTGCCGGGCCGAAGGGCCCGATCGGAACGATGGGGGGGAACATTGGCACCTCCTTCCCTTGCTGCTCGCTCTCTCACGGTGAACGTCGTGCGGATCCGGCGGCCGGCATCGCGAGGGTGCCGTCCTGGTCCGATCCCGTGCTCCATGAGTATACACAGAAAAGCTTACGACCGTAAGTATACATGGCAGATGGCTGCCGCGCTACGGTCGATCTGTGCCGGAGCGGTCAGTGAGGTCCGCGAGAGTTCACCGCAGGAACGTCCGTGGTCAGGGGGTTCGACTTGCAGGGGAGATCGTGGCCGGCGCACTGGCCATCATCGAGGAGACGGGTTCGGCTGAAGCGGTCACCCTCCGGTCCGTTGCTCGCGAGGTGGGTATTGCGGCACCGTCGATCTACGCACACTTCGCCAATCGGCAAGCGATCCTCGAGGCCGTGGCGATCGCGATCTTCGAGGAGATCGGGCGTGCTGTCGAGCAGGCGGTTGCCGGCCACGACCGTCCGGTCGAGCGCTTGCTGGCCGGGTGTGAGGCGTACGCCTCCTACGGGACGCAGCACCCTGGGCGTTACCGGGTGCTCTTCTCTGGGACCTTGACCACGACGGCGAGTGGCGACGCGACCCCCCCAGCGCCGCCGGCAACCCCGGTCGGAGTGCCCACGACCCCCCCAGCGCCGCCGGCAACCCCGGTCGGAGTGCCCACGATCTTTCTCGACGACCGGGTCCCCGAAGGAGGTGGGGAAGTGCTGGCGCTGCTGGTCGACGGCATCGAACGCTGCATTGCTTCGGGAGACTCTCGCGCAACCGACGCGTTCGAGGCGGCTCTGGGTACGTGGGTCGCACTCCACGGCGCGGTCACCCTGCACAATGCGCTCAAGGAGTTCCCGTGGCCCGACGCGCGGCAGTTCACGCGCTCCTTGGTGTTCGCGCAAGCCCGGATCACGGATGCTGGGCCACCAAAAGGGCCCGGAGTGGCTCAGCAGTAGGGATGGGCCAGGGTCAGTAGGAACTCCCCGTCGTCGGCGCCCCAGGTCCCGTCCACGACGAACCCCGCCTCGCTCAACTCGCTGACAACTTCCTCGACGGTGAACTTCGCGCTGATCTCGGTCAATAGCTCCTCGTCTTCGAGGAATTCCACCTCTGAGCCAAGCACCTCGAACCGCACAGATTGACGTTGCAGGGAACGCAAACGCATCTCGATCCATCGCTCCTGGTCGTTCCACTTCGCGACGTGGTCAAATGCTGAGACGTCGAAGTCGGCGCGGAGCTCTCGATTGAGCACTCGAAGCACGTTCTTGTTGAATGCCGCGGTGACGCCGCTGGCATCGTCGTAGGCCGTCACCATCCGCGAGTAGTCCTTGACCAAGTCACTTCCCAGGACAAAGTACTCGTCGTGGTCCATCGAGCAGTTGAGGTCGAACAGGAAGCGTTGCCGCTCAACGGGGCGAAAATTGCCGATGGTGCCGCCGAGAAAGGCGATCATCCGGCGTCCTCGCCTTGGGATGCGATTCAGGTGTCGGCGGAAGTCGCCGACCACAGCATGCACGTCGAGCCCATCGTATGCCGTTCGGATCTCTTCGGCCGATGTGCGAAGGAACTCGTCGCTCACGTCGAAGGGGATGTAACTGCGCAGTATTCCTCGTGCAGCCATCGCATCGAGAAGAACTCGGGTCTTTTCACACGCGCCGGCTCCGAGCTCTACCAGAGTGTCACAGGGCGCCGCACCGACGATGTCTTGGCAATGCTGATGGAGTAGGCGACGTTCGGCGCGAGTCGGGTAGTACTCGGGAAGGTTGGTGATCTCCGCGAACAGGCGGCTCCCTTCTCGGTCGTAGAACCAGACCGGTGGAATGCTCTTGGATTCGCCGCTCATCCCGACCGCGACGTCGTCGATGAGCTGCTTGCGGAGGTCCTCTGGGGTGATATGGACGTCGACGATGATTTCTTTGCTCCGGTCCGTCACGAAGATGCGATCCCTTCGCCGGACGCGACCTCAGACACCGGCGCCCATCGCCCCAGCCGGTCGCGTCGCTCAATTCCTTGCACGACGAGTCTCAACGGGTGGGCGCGCCTGGGAGCGAGCCCACCTCGCCACCTCGACCAGGTTCGAGATCGCGAGCAGTCCGTACACCAGTGAAAGGCCATCGAGCAGCCGGCGGAAAGAAGTTCCGGTACGTGGGACGGACGTGCCCTGGGGGAGTCACGCATGATCCACCGCGCAGGACATGCTGGTTCACCATGAACTTTCCGTTGTACTCGCCCACCGCGCCCGGTGCGGGCTTGAAGCCGGGGTAGGGGGAGTATGCACTGAGAGTCCATTCCCAGACGTCGCCGACGTGCCCGTGGTCATGGACGCTCACGGAGCGAGGGTGCAGGCCAAATGAGCGTGTCGCTCCGCGCCAGCCCGAAAGCGGATGGGAGCGCGCGGCGTCGCCCAGTAGTGAGCCGGCCACCATCTCCCACTCGACCTCAGTAGGCAGTCGAACGCCCGCCCAGCGGGCAAAGGCATCGGCTTCGTAGTAGCTCACGTGGCAGACCGGCTCGTCCGGCTCGAGAGGGCGCAGACCACCGAGGGTGAAGACGCTCCATTCGGAATGCGACGAGCGTGTGCGATGGGTCCAGTAGAGGGGCGCCGTCCAGTCGAACTGGCAGCGCGCACCCCACCCATCAGACAGCCACAACTCGGGACGTCGGTATCCCCCGTCGTCGATGAAGGCACACCAGTCGCCGCAGGTGACAGGGCGATCGGCGAGCGCGAATGGCGACGCGTAGGTCACGTGGCGCGGGCTCTCGTTATCGAAGGCGAAGCCGTTTCCGGTGTGCCCGATCTCGACCAGGCCTCCGGGATGCTCGATCCACCCGGCGACAGGATCGATAGCCCCCGCCGATCCTTGCGCCAAGCTTCCCGCCGATCCTCCCGCCGATCCTCTCGTTGAGCTGGTATCCGACGGCACGGCGATGTCCGATGTGTACGCCGGAAGATTGGGGTTGCACCACAGGACGTGCTTGATGTCCATGAGGAGGAGCTCTTGGTGCTGCTGCTCGTGGTTGAGGCCGAGCTCCACGAGGTCGACGACCTTCCCGAGCGCGCCAAGAGCAGCGAAATGATCGGTCCGAGAGAAGGATTCGCCCGATCTTGCAACTCGGCGACCGACAGTGTGCTGTGCCTCGACGTCGGCGAGATCGAAGGTGCCCTCCAGGGAAGAGAGAAAGCCGATCATCCTCTCGTCGACGTGGGATCGGTAGCACGAGACGTCGCGGGCACCCGGCCGAGAGATCAGGCCGCGATCGGCTCGTGGATGCCGTGAGCCCACGGCCTCGTAGTAGGAGTTGAAGATGTATGGGTACGACGGATCGAACTCCCTGTAACCGGAAGCGAATGGCTTCAGGAGGAAGGTCTCGAAGAACCACGACGTATGGCCGCGATGCCACTTGGTGGGGCTCACATCAGGCATCGACTGGACGGTCTGGTCCTCAGGTGAAAGTGGTGCTGCCAACCGCTCAGTGAGGGCACGGACTGCGTCGTAGCGTGAGGACAATGCGAGGCAGCCAACGTCGGTTGCCGTGTTGGGATCAGCTTGGTTCATTGCCGTTCAGCTCTCTCGAGTACGACGCGTCGATCGTTGTTGGCAGTTCCCCTGCAGTGCGACCAAACCACGTATGAAGTAACGCGACCAAGGTAGCCGCGACGAGCACGAGTGCTGGCCGCGACCGGGACACGGCGGGAAGGCGTGCTCGGCAGTGAGAAGACCTCCCAGGCTGCCAATGGGTGGGCACGAGGAAAAGATGGCATGCTCGTTCACGAGGTCTGATCTGGGGAGGAATGCCCAATGGGAGCACCGGTGCAAGGTGAGCAAGGGTCCGGCATGGCTGGTGGGGGTGGCATGGCTGGTGGGGGTGGCGGATCGACGAAGGGGCGCATCGGCCGCGATTGGCGTGACTCGAAGCCGTGGTGGCCTGAGGAGCCGACCTGGCCGCCAGGAGCGCCGAACGTTGCCTTGATCGTCCTCGATGACGTGGGTTATGCCCAGCTCGGATGTTACGGGTCTGATATCGCGACCCCAGTGCTCGACGCGCAGGCAGCCGCTGGCGTCCGCCTAGCCAATTTCCGTACGACCGCGCTGTGCTCTCCGACGAGGGCGTGCTTGCTCACGGGACGCAACCACCATCGCAACGCCATGGGGAGGGTTGCCGACCTCGCGACCGGCTTCCCCGGCTATTGGGGGAGACCGCCCAAGGAAAACGGCTTTCTCTCGGAGATCCTGAGGGCCCACGGCTACGCGACGTATGCGATCGGGAAGTGGCACCTCACCCCCGACGACGAGACGCACATGGCGGCACCCCGCCGCACGTGGCCTCTCGCTCGAGGATTCGACCGCTGGTACGGGTTTCACGGGGGTGAGACCCACCAGTTCGTTCCAGCGCTCTACCACGACAATCACTCGGTCCGTCCCCCGAAGCTGCCTGAGGAGGGGTACCACCTAAGCGCTGATCTGGCCGATCGGGCGATCGAGCAGCTTGCCGACTTGCGGGCTGTGGACGCGCAACGACCCTTCTTTCTCTATTTCGCCACCGGCGCGTGCCATTCACCCCACCAGGCACCGGCTGAGTGGATCGCCCGCTATCGCGGCCATTTCGACTGCGGATGGGACGCATGGCGAGAGGCGGCCTACGCCCGACAGCTCGACATGGGCCTTCTCCCGGCGGGCACGAAGCTCTCGCCGCGCCCCCCCTGGGTCCCGGCCTGGGACGACCTCGACCAGCAGCAACAATCGCTCGCGGCCCGGTTCATGGAGTGCTTCGCCGCCTTCTTGTCGTACACCGACGAGCAGATCGGCCGGGTACTTCGCTTCATCGATGATCTCGGCGAGCTGGACGAGACGCTCGTCATCGTGGTCTCCGACAACGGCGCAAGTGCCGAAGGCGGGCCCGAGGGTTCCATCAACGACATCCGGTTGTCGAATTTTGATCCGGCGGGTGTCCACGAGATGCTGGGGCGCCTTGACGAGATCGGTGGTCCGTCGACCCACAACAATTATCCGTGGGGTTGGACGATGGCCGGGAACACGCCGTTCAAGCGGTGGAAGCGAGAAGTCCATCAGGGAGGTGTCGCCGATCCCTGCATCGTGCGCTGGAGCGGGGGGATGCCCGTGTCGGGCAAGGGGGTGCGCCACCAGTTCACTCACGCTATCGACGTCGTACCGACGGTGCTCGAGCTGGTCGGGATCGAGGCGCCTGAAGTGATCGACACAGTCCCTCAGAGCCCACTCGACGGCGTGAGCTTCGCTTACCTCCTCGGCCCCGAGGGCGCAGGAGCTCCCGAACAGCACGTCACCCAGTACTTCGAGATGTTCGGCTCCCGCGCCATTTACCACGGCGGATGGAAAGCCGTCACTTTCCATCCGGTCGGCCCGCTCTACGACGATGGTCTCGATCCCAACGCGCCGTTCGACGAGGACGTGTGGGAGCTCTACAACTTGAGGGAGGACCTTTCGGAGACGCGTGACCTGTCGGCCGATGAGCCCGATCGTGTCCGGGAGCTGGTGGATCGTTGGTGGCTCGAGGCCGAGCGGAACCAGGTCCTTCCGCTCGACAACAGGGTCCTGTGGACCTTGGCTCACCCCAAGCCCAGCAGCCTGCCTCCTCGCACACGGTTTCGGTACTTCCCAGGAGGATCCCAGGTGCCCGAGCCGGTGGCCGTGAACGTCCGGAACCGTTCGCACAGTCTTGTCGTCGAAGTCGAAGTCCCGGACGGCGTCGTTCCACAAGGCGTACTGATTGCCATGGGTTCGGTGCTCGGGGGCTGGTCACTCCACCTCCTCGACGGTCAATTGCGTTACGTCCACAACCTCTACGGCAAACGTCAGGACGTCATTGCCGCGCCGGTCGCGCTCGTCCCCGGTCGCCACATCCTCCGTTTCGACTTCGAGAAGGCGCCCAGGAGCGTGGGAGAGGGGTTGTCGGGCATCGGCACGCTGCACCTTGACGGAGAGGATGTCGCGCGTGGCGAGATCGAACGCTTCACCCCCTCGGGGTTCAACGGCACTGGCATCGGCCTGACCTGCGGCTACGAGTGGGGACCTGCGGTCGGTACCGGTTATCGGGCACCCTTTCCGTTCAACGGGATGATCACTCGTGCAGAGGTGATCGTGAATGGCCCGGTAGTCAGAGATCTTCTCTCCGAACTGGCAGCGATCCTCTCGGAGCAATGACCTCTGCGCACCGCCAACGCACCGGGCCGGCCGGCCCCAAGAGGCTCAGCCGTCGCCCGCACACGTACGGCAGCGACCGAGGACGGCCGAGTGCTGGGAATCGACTCGGAAGCCGTACGTTGAGGCAGCCGTCTCCACCAGGCCGGAGAAGACTACTGGCGGAACTTCGACCATCGCACCGCAGTCAGTGCATACGAAATGCCCATGCGCCGCAGAGGCCACGTGATACGTCGCTGGACCGTGCCCGAGATGAGTATGGGTCACGATCCCCAGACGCTCGAGCTCGTCGAGATTCCGATAGATCGTCGACAGGTGCACGTCGGGAACTTGCTCTTGGACATCGGCTGCCAATTGCTCCACCGTGCGATGAGCGCCCGATGCGAACAGCGCTTCGATCAGGAATCGCCGTGAAGCGGTGATCCGGGAGCCGTGATGTCGAAGTGCATCGACGGCTTCCTGCGCCGACGTGATGGCTCCAGGCTGGGCACGTTGGCCGGTACGTGGCGCGTCCGGCGTCGCGTTCCCCATCCCGATCGAGATCTGGCTCTGGCGTACATGCCGGTTGCTGGACAGCCGGGCCTTTAAGTGCTGCGAGCAAGCGGCCCAGTCTGCGCGGATGACCGAGTACATGGCCGAGTCCCTGAGGTGCCCTTCTTCGCCGGCGGCCCACGACTGTGACCAGTTCCGCAGGATCCCTTCGAACTGTGCACCGAGTTTCTCGATGGCACGGCGCGATCGCAGGTTGCGGACGTCGGTCTTGATGTCGACGCGCGCCACTCCCCACCGCTCGAAAGCATGGGCCAAGAGAAGGAGCTTGGATTCGACATTGATCCCGGTGTGCTGCGCCGACGATGCCAACCAGGTGTAGCCGATCTCGACTGCCGCCATCTCTTGGCGATCAGGCCAAGGCCGGGGATTGCAGTACGCAGTGCACCCAACGGCCTTGCCATCGACGGAGCGGACTTGCGCGAACGGGAGCATCTCTCCGGCATCGGCCCGGGCTCGTTGGGCTCCGATATAGCGCTCGACTTCCGATGCCCTGGGCACCCACGTGTACGCGTAGGTCGAGCGGTCCTCTTCCGCGGCTTGGGCAAGGTCCGAAGCGTGGGACGGACTCAGTGGTTCGAGCCTGACCAGGCGCCCATGCAGGTCGAACGCGGCTGGGAACATCGCTACACGGCCTCGCTACAGCCAGTGGCAGCCGCCATCACGCGCTCGGTCAGGACAGGACGCGCCGGCGAAAATTCCGCAGCCCGAGACCGAGGAACAAGGTGCAGAATCCGAGAAGGACGGGGTAGATGATGTACAGGTGCATGTGAGAGGCGTCGGTAAAAGCAGCTCTCATTCCCTCGTTCACGTAGATCAACGGGTTGACCAGGACGATCGTCTGAAGCCAGTGCCATCCTCCGATCTTCACCGGCGTGAGCCTCGTCCACTGGTAGTACGTGCCGCCGAGAAAGGTGATGGGGAGGACGACGAAGCCGAACATGAGGCCGATGTTGCGCGGCTCGAATGACGTACCAAGCAGCAGTCCGAGAGACGACATCGCGATGCACGCAAGAGGAACGATCGTCACGATGAACCACCAATGCAGCGAAAGGTGTGCCTCGACACCCGAGGCATGGACGACTGATGCAATGGGGAGCACGATGGCGGCCGAGATCAATCCCTGCACCGATCCCGAGAGGACCTTGGAGAGTGCGACCAGCCATATCGGGCACGGTGCTTGGACGCGGTCTTCGATCTCGCGGGTGAAACCGAACTCCTGGGCCATCTGCATTGCCACAGCTTGGATTCCCTGGAACATGATCGAGATCCCGACGACGCCGGGAACCAAGACCGTGGCGAACCCGGACTCTGCCGCGGCCCCGCCGCCTCCGCCGATCCCCTGGCCAATCTTCGGAAAGACGTAGAGGAAGACGAAGCACAGCAGAAAAGGCTGGACGAGAGTCCGGATCACGAACTCACCGAAATTCTTCTTGAGCACAACGAGATCGCGCAGCATGAGAGCGCCAAGAGCCGTCCGGCTCGATCCCATCGCCGTGCGGGTGGGCTTGAGCGTGATATGAAGCGGAGGTTGGTTCTCGACGGCAGTGGTCATCGTTCAGTCTCCAGCGTTGATTGCATGGGGGAACACGCGAGGATCAGTCACGAAGGTCCTTCCCGGTCAAGTTGATGAAGACAGTCTCGAGGGTTGGTTCGGCCAATGAGAGGTCGACGACGTCGAACCCATTCCGCTCGGCCGCTTCCACGACGGCAGGGAGCAGCCGGTCGCTGCCGCGGACTTCGAGTTGGACTGCACCGTCGACCTGTCGAGCTTTCGTCACTGCCGGGATCGCCTCTGCAAGCACGCGTGCGAGAGCGTCAAGGTCGCCTGCTGCCTTTACCGTCACCACAGTGTCGGCGCCGGTGCTCTGCTTGAGCCGAGCCGGCGTATCGAGGGCCAGGATGCGGCCGTGATCCATGATGGCGACTCGGCCGCAGAGCTGGTCGGCCTCTTCCATGTAATGGGTCGTCAGGAGAATGGTCTGGCCTTCGGCGTTCAGCTCACGCAGGATCTCCCAGAGCACCAGCCGGCTCTGGGGGTCGAGACCGGCGGTGGGCTCGTCGAGGAAGAGGACGGCGGGCCGGTGAAAGATGGCCCGGGCGACCATGAGGCGCTGTGCCATCCCCCCCGACAGCGCGTAGACCGAAGCTTTCGCCCACTTCGTGAGCTGGAACTGTTCGAGCAGGCGGTCGGCCATTGCCCGAGAAGGCCGGGCACCGATGCCAAAGAGCCTCCCGTGGAAGTAGAGGTTCTCCCAGACGGTGAGCTGGCGATCGAGGGTGTTCTGCTGGCTCACGATGCCGAGGATCTGCTTGGCCAGCGTGGGATGGGCCACGACGTCGACACCTCCGACGAAGGCGTGGCCAGAGGTGGGGATCACCCGAGTAGTCAGCATCCCGGCCGTGGTCGTTTTGCCCGCGCCGTTGGGACCGAGCAGACCGAAGATCTCCCCGGACCCGACAGTGAGGTTGAGGCCGTCGACCGCCTTGAAGTCGGCACCGGCGTAGACCTTGGTGAGGTCGACCGTTCTGATCACGCCTTCGAGTGCAGAGTCGGGTGGTGACGAGAGGTCTTGAGCCAAGGTCATGGTCGCGTGGGAAGGGTGCTGAGATCACGAGCGGAGCGCCGCCCGTGGCGCCGACTCTAGCGGTTTGGCGGCCGGCCAGCCGGAGCCGCAGCCACCGTTAGGCTGGGGCGAGCCTTGATGGGCGCAAGACGGCCGCTGGCTTGAGATGGAAGGGACGCGGTGGGACTGTTCGCAACGAGAGCGGCGGGACGGAGCGGAGGCCGAGATGATGCTCCGGCGGGGCGTGGCGAGCCAGTGCGCGTGCCCGATCGCCACCTCGTCCTCGGGACGCCCCTGCGACCCCCATTCCCCTCGGGTCTCGAACAGGCGATGGTGGCAATGGGCTGCTTCTGGGGGGCGGAGCGTATCTTCTGGCAGCTCAAGGGCGTCTACAGCACCGCGGTGGGTTACTCCGGGGGTTCCACTCCCAATCCCACCTACGAGGAGGTGTGCTCAGGGCGTACCGGCCACGCCGAGACGGTGCTCTGCGTCTTCGATCCGCTCGTCGTCAGCTACGGAGACCTTCTTCGTCTGTTCTTCGAGGGCCACGATCCGACGCAAGGGATGCGCCAGGGCAACGACGTCGGGACGCAGTACCGCTCTGCGGTGTTCACCACCAATGAAGCGCAGTACCGCTTGGCGACCGATGCCGTGGTGCGCTACGGCGAGGCGCTGGCATCGGCGGGGCGGGGGAGCCCGGTGACCACCGAGGTGGCCCCTGCGGCCGATTTCTACTACGCCGAGGGCTACCACCAGCAGTACCTCGCTGCGAACCCGAATGGCTACTGCGGTCTCGGCGGCACCGGGGTCGCGTGCCCGATCATCCCCCCGGGCACGCGTTCGGGCGAAGATCAGGTCTGAGCAGCCCGTTCCGGCGAGCCCGGGACGGTACCGGCCTGGCGGCGGTGAGCAAACGCGAGGATCGACCCGCCGGCGAGGAACGCCAAGAGCGTTCCTGCCAGCAGTCCTCCCTGGGCGGCTGCGTAGAGCGTCGGATAGCCCGAAAATTCGGCAGCGGCGTACAGCAGGGGAACGGTGAACCCGATGCCGCACAGCGCAGCTGCACCGAGGACTTGGGCCCACGAGGTCCGACCAGGCAGGGTCGCCGCCTTGGCGCAGACGGCCACGAGCACGGCGAGGAAGATCCCAGCGGGCTTGCCCAGCAGGCGTGCAGCGAGGATGCCGATCACGACCGGACGCGCCCGAGGCGTGTCGAGGTGGTGAAGGTCCAAGACGAACCCGGCATTGGCGAGCACGAACACCGGCACCACCACCAGCGCCGAGACCATGGCGACGAAGGGTTCAATGCGTCTCCCCGGACCGCCCTTCCCCAAACCCGCCGGCTCACGCACTGATTGCGGCGCAGACGCCCCCTGGGCATGGGGCACCAGCATGCCGACGAAGGCTGCTGCGAGAGGAGGTTCGACGCCGGCCCAGGCGAACAGCGCGCACGAGACCCCTGCTGCCGCTGCGTACGGCCACCACGCCCGCACGGTACGGCGACGGAAGAGAGCAGTCGCCGCCAGGACAGCCGCCGCCGCGAGCAGCGCCCAGATATGGATCTCCCGGTGGGCGACGAACGCGAGGATCACAACCGAGGCCACGTCGTCCGCGACGGCAAGCGACACGACGAACGCCCGGAGCTCGGGGGGAACGCGATGGCCGAGGAGTGCCAGCGCAGCCATCGTGAACGCCACGTCGGTGGCCATCGGGATGCCCCAACCTCCTCGCGCCACCGGACCACCACCGGCGAGCACGGAGGTGCAGAAGTAGGTGAGAGCGGCACCGCCCATGCCGCCGAGGGCTGCCAGGACCGGAAGGATCGCCTGGCGGTGGGCGCTCAGGGCACCGTGCGCTCGCTCGCGTCCTACTTCGAGGCCTACGCCGAAGAAGAACACAGCCATGAGGCCGTTGTCGACCCATCCTCCGATCGAACCGAAGTCGGCATGGGGCAGCCCGGGAGAGGGGAGCGCAGTCGCCCAGAAGTGCTCGGCCGAGCTCTTGGCCAGGTTGCTCCAGCACATGGCGGCGGCGACGGCCGAAACGAGGAGGACCCCGGCGATGCCGGCCGGAACGCCAGGCGACGCGCTGCGGGTTCGAGGTGCTGTCGGAGAAGGACGGGTCGGCATGACAGGATCGAGGCCCGGAGGTCTCGCATCGCCGACCAGTCTTCCCGGCACGCCTGTTTTTTTGGCTCTTCGGACACGACGATAGCGGACCCGGATTCGCCGCCGCTGCCAGTATCCCCGAAGGAGCGCCAAGAAATAGTTTTGAGTCAATATAGTTCTGCTATAGTGGTTTTATGAACGGCGTCGGAAAAGCTCCCGCCGGGCTCGAGGAGCCCCCGACGCGCTCGGGTCGATCGGCGACAGCACCGCCTGCGAGACCTGCGGGTCGATCGACCCTCGACAACCAGGCCTCCGAGCTCTTGCTGTCGTTTGCCCGCCTGATGCGCAACAGCCGTCACGAAGAGGCGGCGCCCAGCCACATCAAGACGCTCCTGCGATCCGGAGAGCTGGCGCCCCGCCATCTCGGAGTGTTCGCCGTCATCGCACTGGACGGACCCTTGAGCGTCTCGGAGCTGGCGCGCCAAGAGGGGTTCGCATTGAGCACGGCCAGCCTTCTGGTCACCCAGCTCGCCGACGCAGGTCTGGTCGAACGACGAGAAGACCCTGGCGATCGGCGCCGGACGGTCGTCTCAGTCGCTCCGGCACACCGGCGTGAGAGCGAAGAAGTGCTCGCGTCGAAGCTGGCCCCACTACGCCGAGCACTCGAGCGAATGGGAAAGGAGCGAGCCGCCGCCCTCGTCCAGGGCCTGCGGTTCCTTGCCGAGGAAGTGGGCAGGACCTCGTCCGGCTCATCTGACGCTTCTGTCCCTGCCGCTGCCGCCTTCCCATCCGGTTCGGAGGGGGCGCCTCGGCGCCCGCAGGCGAGACCCAGAGCCGCTGCGGGGTTTGCCGAACGAGAACCCGTGAAACCGACAGTGAATCCGTCAAGAGAATGAGACAGGAGTGTGAGCGATGAGCGCGATCTTTGGCGCGTTGGGACGAGGCGTGGTCAAGCTGCGATGGATCATCCTCGCGGTGTGGATCGTCGGCACGATCTTGGCGGTGCACGCCTTTCCCTCGCTTGCGAGCCAGGTCAACGACAACAACAGCGCTTTTCTTCCTGCCTCGGCGCCGAGCAACCAAGCCGCTGTCTTGGCGAAGCCCCTGATCGGCTCGACGTCGCAGAGCCAGGTGCCGGTAGTGGCCGTCACCAGCGCACCGACCCTGACGTCCGCCGACGGGGCGGCAGTGAAAGAGCTCACGGTCGATCTGCGCCGGGTGCCGACGGTCAAGGCAGCGACGTTCCTCGGCGCTGCGCCGGATGGCCGCGCTGTCCAGATACTGGTGCTCTCCTCGGTGACGCCGTTCGACCAGACAGGGACCAAGAGGCTCGTCGACGATCTCCAGCAGGCGATCACGAGTGCAACGCTGCCCGCCAACCTCCAGGTGCACCTGTCCGGTGAAGTCGCGACGAACGTGGCGAACCAGAAGCAGTCGAACAAGCAGGGAAGCCAGATCCAGCTCTTCTCGATCCTGTTCATCCTGGTGTTGCTCTTCGCCATTTTCCGGTCGGCGCTGGCTCCGTTCATCACCCTTCTCGGACCCCTGTTCGCCCTGGGCCTTTCCGGGTCGATCATCGGCGAGCTCGGCGCGCATGGGCTGCAGATCTCGTTCTTCACGCAGATCCTCCTCATCGTGCTCTTGCTGGGTGCCGGGACCGACTACGGGCTCTTCCTCGTCTTTCGCGTGAGAGAGGAGCTTCTCGCCGGACGTTCGTCGCACGACGCCGTCGCGACGGCGATGGCCAGGGTCGGCGAGTCGATCACCGCGTCGGCGGCCACCGTGATCGTTGCGTTGCTGACCCTCCTGCTCGCCTCTTTCGGCATCTATCACGACCTCGGAGTTCCCTTGGCCATCGGGATCGCAGTGATGCTCTTGGCGGGCCTCACCCTCTTGCCGGCTCTCCTGGCGATCTTCGGGCGCGCGGCTTTCTGGCCGAGCAGCACGGCGCCTCGGAGGCATGGAGATGGGCTGTGGGGAAGGATTGCCGGGCGACTGGTCGAGCGACCGGCGACCACCCTGTGCCTCGGGATCATCGTCTTCGGTGCCCTCTCTGTGGCCACCTTCGGGTTCAAATCGGGAGGGTTTGGCGGACAGCTCACAGCACCGGCGGGGAGCGACGCCGCCAAGGGGAACGCCGCGGTCAGCGCGAACTTCCCCCAGGCGAGCGCCAATCCCACCAATGTCGTGATGAGGTTCCCCCAATCGGTCTGGACCGATCCGGGACCGCTCGCTGTGGCCACCGAGGGGTTGCGGCGGACCGGCAAATTCACGA
The DNA here is from genome assembly GCA_021791615.1 of Actinomycetes bacterium. The sequence continues at coordinate 26,026 of JAJYWG010000353.1, read as the reverse complement.
GCATTGCCGGGCCGCTCGATCCCACCGGCAAACCGGTGACCGGGGCGGAGCTGGTCGCGCTGCACCGCGAGCTTGGGGTGCCGCCCCAGGAGCTCGTGCGCACGGCGCCGATACCGCCAGCCGGTTCGCCTGTGCCGGCCGCGCTCTACGACGCCTATGTCGCGTCAGCCCGCTACATCTCGGCTGCCGGGACGACGGTTCAGTGGGAAGTGGGACTGAAAGCCGGCGGTCCCCAGTCCAATGGCGCTCTCCAAGCGATACCCGGCATTCGACTTGCAGTTGCATCGGTCGCGCACCAAGCCGGTGCGAGGGCCAGCGGGGTCGCCGGCGAAGCACCGGCCCTCTATGACGTGAGCAACATCTCGGGCGGCGACCTCCGTCACATCATCCCTGTGGCGGTGTTGGCCATCGGCATCGTTCTGATCCTGGTCTTGCGCAGTCTGATCGCTCCCATCTACCTCATCATCAGCGTGGTGCTGTCCTACCTGGCGTCGCTCGGGCTGGCGGTCGTGTTCTTCATGAAGATCGGCCACCAAGGGGGCATCGTGTTCCTCTTACCCTTCCTCATGTTCATCTTCCTCCTGGCATTGGGAGAGGACTACAACATCCTCGTGATGACCCGGATCCGCGAGGAGGCTCATCATCGGCCGATCCGCCAGGCGGTGGTACGGGCCGTCGGGATGACCGGTCCGACGGTCACCTCCGCGGGACTGGTCCTGGCTGGGAGCTTCGCGGTCCTGGCGATCGTCGGCGGGTCTGGCGCGAGCGGGCCTGACATCCGAGAGATCGGCTTTGGGCTGGCGGTGGGCATCCTGCTCGACACGTTCTTCGTCCGCACCGTCCTTGTCCCATCCATGGTGGCGCTCCTGGGTCGGTGGAACTGGTGGCCGTCCTCTCTGGGTCGGCACGTCCCCGATGTCAACCCGTCTGGCGGCGGGGATGGCACCACGGGAGGTGACGGACCTCGTTCTGGCACCCTTGACTCCGCGGACGCTACGGCCACGCGACCCCCGCCGTCTTCCGACGCGCTCGGCGCGGTCTCGCCGATATCCTGAGCGCTGCCACGAGGCCCGTCGCACTGGCGCAAGTGCGAGGCAGGAGATCGATGGTGGGGGACGTGCCCGTCAGCGAAGCGCGGCGCGCAAGCGCTCCTGTGCGGCCAGGCTCGCGCCGAGATGATCGAGCCCGAGGAGCGCGGCACCGACCACCGGGGGTCCCGCGATCCGCCGGAGCACGGCGCGCGGCAGGCAAGCTCGGATGCCACCCAGCACTCGATCACTGAAGAGCGAGCTGTCAAACATGCCTCCGCCGACGACGACCTCTACCTCGGTGTCGCCCAAGAGCTCAGCATCGCCCAAGAGCTCAGCATCGCCCAAGAGCTCAGCATCGCCCAAGAGCTCAGCATCGCCCGAGAGCTCAGCATCGCCCAAGTGTGGAGGCGGCCTGTCGTTGTCCGGTCTTCTGCGACTGTCCTCGCTCGTGTCCCTGCCGAAGCGTCCGGCGGTCGCGGCGACCATGGCAACCACTTCGTTCACGAGCAGGTCCAGCGCCTCGTTCGAAGGTGCATCGGCGTCAGCGGCGGCGGCCACGACGACCTCTGCCAGTTCGGCCAGCTTCCCGAGCGGGAGCTCACCGGTGTACACGGCCTCGAGGACCGCTTCGGGGCTATGGCGGCCAAAGTGTGCAGCGACGCGCTCTCGCAGCAACGTCGCACAGCCCCGTCCGTCGCGGGCTCGAAGAGCGATCCCCAGCCCGCGTATCCCGAGCCAGATACCGCCCGGAGCGAAGTCTCCTGACAGCTCGCCGAGAGCCGGAAAGCGCACCGTCTCCCCCGAGGGCCCAAGGCCGACGCAGTTGAGCCCGGTGCCGCAGACGACCCCGATGCCCCATCCCGAACTGGCGCCGGAGCGAAGGACTGCGAACGTGTCGTTGAACAGAAGCTGCTCGGAAGCCCATCCCCGAGCAGCGATCGCGTTCTGCAACCTGGCTTCGTCCACTTCCAGGTCAAGGCCGGCCAGGCAGAACGTGCCGAGGGCGAAGAGCGGCCGGCCATCCCCCGACGCGGCACGGGTCGCGCTCGGCTGATCAGCCGAGTGGAGGACGGTTGCTGCGCCGGCCACGGCTTCTCGGATCGCGGCGTCGAGGTGGTCCATGGCGGCGTCCAGACCGATCGTCTGGTGGTTCGAGGCCGACCCGCGAGCACGGCCCACCAACGAGCCGTCCGCTGCGACCAGGGCCACGTCGGTCTTGCTGGCTCCGCCGTCGACCGCCAGGAGCAGGGGTGCTGGGCTCGTGATCTCCACGCGCGGAGATGTTACGTTGAAGGTGGTGGCTTCCCTGATAGCCGACGGCGGCGCTCTCCTTGGGGTGTTGTCGTGGGGGTGAAGGTGGCCGTGGTCGGCGGCGGGAGCACCTATACCCCCGAGCTCGTCGACGGTCTCTGCGATCATCAGGATCGACTGAAAGTCGACGAGCTGGTCCTCTTGGATCCTGACCGCGACCGGCTGGAGGCGGTCGGTGGCGTGTCCGAGCGGATCCTGCGCCGCAGGGGATGGGAAGGCCGCCTGCTCACCACTGCAGACCCAAATGCCGCGATCGAAGGAGCAGATTTCGTGGTCGTCCAGCTCCGGGTAGGCGGGCAGTCGGCCCGCCTTTCGGACGAGACGTTGCCGCTGGGACACGGATGCTTCGGCCAGGAGACGACCGGGCCCGGTGGTCTGGCCAAAGCACTGCGGACGGTGCCGCTCGTCCTCGAGCTTGCCGAGCTCACCGCGTCGCGAGCAGCTCGGGGGGCGTGGCTCGTGGATTTCACCAACCCGGTAGGGATCGTGACCCAGGCGCTGTCAGACGCCGGACATCGAGCTGTCGGGCTGTGCAACGTGGCGCGTTGGGTGCAGCGAAGGGTCGGCCATTATCTGGGTGGCATCGACCCCGACGCGATCGACCTCGAGCACGTCGGGCTCAACCATCTGACTTGGGTGCGCTCCGCGACGGTGGACGGACTCGACCGCTTGCCAGAGCTGATTGCGAGGTTCGGGCCGGAACTCGAGCTCGAGAGCGGTGTGCCGATCTCACTGATCGAGCTCCTCGGAGCACTGCCTTCGTACTACCTTCACTACTACTACGGACGGGACGCCGAGCTGCGCTCCCAGTTGGCCGACGGGTACCGACCGCGAGCAGCGGTCGTCGCAGACCTCGAAACCGAGCTGCTCGGCCAGTACAGGGACCCCGCACTCGATTCAAAGCCCGAAGCGCTGGCCTGGCGGGGCGGTGCGTACTACTCGGAGTCGGCTGTCCGCTTGATGGCATCGCTCCACGCTGGCACCGGCGATGTCCAGGTGGTCGACGTCCGCAACGACGGTGCCATTCCCGGCCTGCCCGACGATGCCGTTGTCGAGGTGCGGGCAGTGGTCGATGCCGAAGGTGCGCACCCTCTGCCCCAACGTCCGCTGCCTCCCGAGATGCTCGGCCTGGTCGAGCACGTGAAGGCCTACGAGCGCCTTGCCGTCGAAGCCGCGGCGAGCGGTAGCCGGGACGCCGTCGTGAAGGCGCTGGTGGCGAACCCCCTGGTGGGCCAGTACCCGGTGGCTGCGGAGCTGGCCGACGACCTCCTGCAGGCCAATCGGCAATTCCTGCCCCGGTTCGCCACGGGCTCCTGAGATCCCGCCGGTCGCACGCGCTCGGTGCGCTCAGCTCTCCTCGGGGATCTCCTCCCACCACTGGCACCACCACTGTGCGCCGACGAGGATCCGGAGCTTGGGGTGCCAGCAGTACGAGAGGTCGTTGTACGGCTCGAGGTAGTAGCGACAGTTGTCGCATCGCTCCTCTCCCGACGGATGGCCTCGCAGCACAGCGTTCTCCACCAGGTGCCGTAGTTCGATCGAGAGCTTCTCGTCGACCTCTTTGGGCTCTGGTTCAGGGATGACGTAGTCGGACATGGCCTGAACGTACCCGATCCGGGGACGTGCCAGCAGCGTGCCGGTGTCCTGTGGCAGAACAAGGAGGGTGACAATGCTCGTTGGCCCAGCGCGGCGGCAAGGTCGAACGGCCGTAAGCTGGGAGGGTGGGTCGACACCTCGCCGAAGCAGTCCCGACGCCTCGTGCTGTAAAGGTGGCGCCTTCCGTGCTGTCCGCAGACTTCGGCAACCTGGCGGCAGCCGTCGGCGAGGTGGCTTCGGTCGCCGACTGGCTCCACGTCGACGTCATGGACGGGCACTTCGTTCCCAACTTGACGATCGGACCACCGGTCGTGGCATCCCTTCGCCGGCACACCCCTTTGTACTTCGACTGCCACCTCATGATGACTGACCCAGGCTCGTTCCTGGAGGCATTCGCGGCCTCGGGTGCCGACGGGTGCACCGTCCACGTCGAGGTCGGCCGGACCGACGAGCTGGTCGACGAGATGCACCGGTTGGGCCTGCGGGCCGGTTTGGCCGCCAATCCCGAGACGCCTTTCGCCGCCCTCGAGCCGCACCTCCACCAAGTTGACCTGGTGCTCTGCATGACCGTTCACCCCGGGTTCGGAGGCCAGGAGCTCATCAGCGAGGTGCTGGACAAGGTGGCCCGAGTGCGCCGGAGCCTCGACGCCAGCGGCCGTTCTGATCAGGTGGACCTCGAGGTCGACGGCGGCATCGACGAGCACACGGCCGCCGCCGTCGCCGCCGCCGGTGCCAACGTCCTGGTCGCCGGCTCGGCCGTCTTCGGGAACGAGCAACCCCGCCGTGCCGTCGAGACCATCCGTCGGGCTGCGGGTGCAGGGGGTCGCGTGCTGGCGGCGCCCGAGCCGAGCGGCGGCTGAGGTCACCGGCCGGGCGGCGCAAGGGACAGTGGCTCGACAAAAAATGAAACATGTTCTAGTATTGGTGGAGAGAGGAGGATGCGGTGGAGCGATCCGACAGGGCGCTGATGACCCGGGCGATGGAGCTCGCCGACCTGGTGCGTGGGTCCACCGCTCCCAACCCTTGGGTCGGCGCGTTGGTGGTCACCGAGCAAGGAGAGGTCTACGAGGGGGCGACGGCGCCGCCTGGGGGACCTCACGCCGAAGCGGCGGCGCTCGAGAGTGCCGGCCCCCGAGCACGGGGCGCGACGCTCTACACGACCCTGGAACCCTGCGCCCACCAAGGCCGCACCCCGGCATGTGCGGACGCCATCATCGATGCGGGCGTGGCGAGGGTCGCGATCGGGGTTCTCGACCCGGATCCCCAAGTGAGCGGTCGGGGTGCCGCACGCCTCGCCGAGTCCGGCGTGGAGGTCTCGGTGGGAGAGTGCGGAGCGCAGATCGAGGAGCAGCTCGCGCCGTACCTCAAGCATCGCCGGACCGGACGCCCGTGGGTGGTGCTGAAGTTGGCGGCGACCTGTGACGGACGGACGGCCGCTCCCGACGGCTCGAGCCGTTGGATCACCGGCCCCGACGCCCGGTTGGATGCCCACCGGCTCCGGGCGAGGTCGGACGCGGTGCTCGTCGGGGCGGGAACGGTGCGCGCCGACGACCCCGAGCTGACGGCGCGGCTCGATCCGCCGCCGGCGCGCCAACCCCTTCGAGTCGTCCTCGGGCGAGCGCCGGACGGCGCTCGGGTCAGGCCGGCGTTGGAGCTGTCGGGTGATCTTGGGGCGGTGCTCGACGAGCTGGGCCGGCGGGGTGTGCTGCAGGTACTTGTCGAAGGTGGACCGCGGGTTGCCCATGATTTCCATGTCCAAGGCATGGTCGATCGTTACGTCATCTATCTCGCCCCGGCGCTCGCCGGCGGTGACGATGCGCACCCCATGATGACCGGACCGGGCGCGCCGACGATTGACAGGTTCTGGCGAGGAAAGCTCGTCGCGGTCGATCGCCTTGGCGACGACCTACGTCTCGAGCTGGCCGCCTGATGGGTTTCTCCCCGATCGAAGAGGCAATCGAGGCCATCGGGCGCGGGGGGATGGTCGTCGTCGTCGACGACGAGGACCGCGAGAACGAGGGCGATCTGGTCATGGCAGCCGAAGCGGCGACCCCCGAGAAGATCGCGTTCTTCCTGGCACACACGTCGGGGGTGATCTGCGTCCCTCTCATGCCCGAGCGGGCCGATCACCTCGATCTTCCCCTCATGGTGAGCGCCAACACCGAAGCCCAACGGACGGCGTTCACCGTCAGCGTGGATGCCCGTTCAGGTACCTCCACCGGCATCTCGGCTGCCGATCGTTCGGCCACCATCGCCGCGCTCATCGATCCGGCCACTCGTCCGACCGACTTGAACCGCCCGGGCCATATCTTTCCGTTGCGGTACCGGCCTGGGGGAGTTCTCAAGCGAGCCGGCCACACCGAAGCCACCGTCGACCTGGCCCGGGCGGCGGGAATGGCGCCGGCAGGGGTTCTGTGTGAGATCGTCACCGAGGACAAATCGGCGATGGCCCGGCTGCCCGAGCTCGAGAGGTTTGCCCGGCGCCACGAATTGCCGCTCATCTCGATCGCCGACCTCATCCGCTACCGGCGCAGGAACGAAAAGCTGGTCCGCCGGGTCTCCGAGGCCAGGATCCCCACCGCGACGGGGGCTTTCACCGCGTACGTGTACGAATCCGTGCTTGACGGCGAGCAGCACCTCGCGCTCGTCATGGGTGAGGTGGCGGGGCGAAGCGACGTGCTGGTGCGGGTCCACTCCGAATGCCTGACCGGTGACGTTTTCGGATCGCTGCGCTGCGACTGCGGTCCGCAGCTCCGAGCAGCGGTCGAGCGAATCGAGCAGGAAGGTACGGGGGTCGTCGTCTATCTCCGAGGGCACGAGGGTCGCGGCATCGGTCTCGGGCACAAGATCCGCGCCTACCAACTGCAAGAACGCGGGCACGACACGGTGGACGCCAACTTGGCGCAGGGGCTCCCGGTCGACAGCCGCGAGTACGGCATCGGTGCACAGATGCTCGTGGACCTGGGAGTGACCACCATGAGGCTCATGACCAACAACCCGATGAAGTACGGAGGTCTGGAAGGGTTCGGGCTCGACATCGTCGAACGGGTCGCGCTGGAACCATCGCCGAACCCCGAGAACATCGAGTACCTGCGCACCAAGCGCGAGCGCATGGGCCACATCCTCGAGGGCCTCGATGACGTCCTCTGACGACACTGCCCTTCCGAAAGACCTGATCAGCGAGTTGGATGGGATGGTGGGCGCTGTCTTGGAGGGCGGTGCCGAGGGGTCCGGCGTCCGCGTCGGAGTGGCCTGTGCCAAGTTCAACGGCAAGATCACTTCGCGCCTGTTGCAAGGTGTGCTCGAAGGGCTCGACGCGTGCCGGGTCGATCGCGACGACGTGCGGGTGGCCTGGGTGCCCGGAGCTTTCGAGCTGCCGCTGGCGGCCCGCTCCTTCGCTTCGTCCGGCGCCGTCGATGCCGTGGTCTGCATCGGTGCGGTGATCCGCGGAGAGACCGGGCACTACGATTTTGTCGCCGGTGAGTGCGCTGCTGGGCTACAGCGGGTCCAGCTCGATTGGGGGATCCCGGTGGTGTTCGGCGTCCTCACCACCGATACGGTGGAGCAGGCATTCAGGCGCTCGGAGCCGGGGACATCCAACAAAGGCCGGGAGGCGGCATGCACCGCGATCGAGATGCACAGCCTGCTCGCGGCCCTGCGCGCTCCAGGTTTGCCGGCCTGAGCCAGGTGTCTGGGATGATCTGAGGATGCTTCGCCTCGTCCTGCCGAAGGGCTCGTTGGAACGGGCCACCCTCGACCTGTTCGCAGCCGCGGACCTCACGCTTTCGCGCTCTTCGGACGTCGAGTACCGAGGCACGATCGCTGACGATCGGATCAGTGAAGTCAGGATCCTGCGCCCACAGGAGATCCCGGTCTACGTGGCCGACGGGATGTTCGACCTCGGGATCACGGGTCGGGACTGGATCGAGGAGCGGGGAGCCAACGTCGTGTCCCTGGGCGAGCTCGCGTACTCCAAGGCGACGGCCAGCCCGATCCGGGTGGTCCTCGCCGTTGCCGAAGACGCGCCGTACAGCTGCCTGGCGGACATGTCCGGGCGCCACGTGCGAGTGAGCACCGAGTACCCCGAGCTGGCACGCCGGGCTTTCGAAACCCACGAAGTGGATGCAGAGATCTCCCTGTCCTACGGCGCGACCGAAGCAAAGGTCCCCGAGATCGCAGACTGTGTCGTCGAGATCACCGAGACTGGCCGGGCGCTGCGATCCGCCGGTCTCAAGATCATCGAGACGCTCTTGGTGTCGCGCACCGAGCTGGTCGCCAATCCCGAGGCTTCGGCTGACCCGGTGAAGCGTCATGCCATGGAACAGATCCTCACCCTCCTCCAGGGCACGTTGGAAGCGCGAGAGAACGTGCTCGTCAAGCTCAACGTGGCGGCCGAGCATTTGGAGGGGGTCATCGCCACCCTGCCTTCGCTGCAGGCGCCGACGATGTCCGAGCTCTCGGGGGGTCGGGGCTATGCGCTCGAAACGGTGGTCCCCAAGGAGATCATCAACACCTTGATCCCAGCCCTGAAGGACCAGGGTGCCACTGATATCCTCGAACTGGCGCTGTCCAAGATCGTCCACTGAACGTGCCCGACGTCCGCCTCGGTACCGTCAGCGCATTCGACCCCGACCGGGGGCTCGGCGAGGTGACCGGGGAAGACGGCTCGACGTTGTCGTTCCATTGCACTGCCATCGCCGACGGGTCACGTCACGTCGACACGGGTACGCCTGTTTGCTTCGCAGTGGTGCCCGGTCATCTCGGTCAGATGGAGGCAGCGGTGGTGACGCCGCTCCCACGGCCGCCAACTGGCAAGTGACTGGCGCCGGGCTGGCCCTGACCAGCGGCGAGGATCGACCCCAGCGATTCAGCAGACCTCTGGTACGCCGGCCCGGCGAACCAGCGGCTCAGTCGCCGTCATGCTGGCCTGCGCTGTCAGGCGAGTCGGCGGTTCTCGAACCGTTCCCGGTCCGGTTGCCGGCGTCGATCTGCACGTAGGCCAGACGGACCTGGGCCAGTGCGTCGCGCAGTGGTCCGTGAGCTTCACCGAGCCGCTCGCCCAGCCGGTCGACGATGGAGGCGAGCGCATCGATTGCCAGCCTTGCGCGGTCCAGCAAAGGAGGCTGTTGGGAGAGGTAGACCGCGGCCAGCTCGAAGAGCCCGTAGCAGTGGTTGGCCACCACCACTTCGGCTGGGGCGTCGGCGAGCTGGCGGCGTAGCTCGTCGAATGCGGCCTCGGGATCCGATGAAGCTCTGCTTGTGCCGCTCGCCCCCGTGCCTGGATGCCTCGCTACTCCGCCGACGGGAGGCTCCCCGGCGTATCCATCCTGTACTGGCCGGGCACCGCCGTCGGGGGGACGTGGCCGTTCGGCGGCTGGAGGGGGCTCGCCGGGGATCCGATGCTCTCCTGATGGGGTCCACAGGCTCATGCTGGTAGCCTATGCCCACCAGGAAGCGGGGCCACCGTGCGGTGCGCCTCCACCCGGCCGCTGCGAAGCGAGCCGGGTCGAAGTGGCAACGGCCCCATCGGGCGTGGCTCCGCTCCCCAGCGATGGTCGCGGAAGGACCGACGACCCGATCGAGAGGAAGATGCCACATAGTCACCGCCACTGCCCCTGAGCATCGGATCAACGACCGGATCCGAGCCCGTGAAGTGCGTCTCGTCGACCAGGACGGTCAGCAATTGGGGATCAAGTCGCTCCCTGAGGCCCTGACGATCGCTCGTGGCCTGGACTTGGACCTGGTGGAGGTGGCCCCGATGGCCGATCCTCCGGTGTGCCGGATCATGGACTACGGAAAGTTCAAATTCGACGAAGCGCAGCGGGCCAAGGAGAGCCGGCGCAAGGCCGTCCACGTCGGGATCAAGGAGATGAAGTACCGACCGAAGATCGGGCCAGGTGACTTCGAGACGAAGACCCGTCAGGTCGAGCGATTTCTCGAAGAGGGTCACAAGGTGAAGGTCACGATCATGTTCCGTGGACGCGAGGTGTACCACCCAGAGCTCGGTAAGCGCATCCTGGACAGGATTGCCGAGCAGACCGAGGGGTCGGCCAAGGTGGAAGCCGAGGCGAGGCTGGACGGGAGGAACATGGTGATGGTCCTTGCGCCAGACAAGAGAGCGCGCCAGTCGGCGGCGTCCCGTCATCGCGAAGAGCAGGCGGCGGCGAACGGGGCAGCCGCGATGGGCTCGGGGGACGCGGGGCTCCACCTGGAGCACGACGGTGCCCCGCAGGGTGAAGCGCCACCGCACGAAGTGCCGCAAGAGACGAATTGAGACGAGGCAAGGAGCGATCATGCCGAAGATGAAGACCGATCGGGGGGCGGCCAAGAGGGTGAAGGTGACCGGGACCGGACGGCTCCGCCGCCGCCGGCAGAACCGTTCCCACATCTTGGAGAAGAAGACCAGCGTGAGGAAGCGCAGGCTGGCTCGCGAGGACGACTTCTCTGCGGGCGACGAGCGCCGGGTCCGGCGGATGTTGGGATCGTGAGCGGGCGCCGGCTCTGAGGCGCCGGCCAGGAGAAGGACAATTCGAGGAAGAGGAGAGGGAGACCACTGATGGCCAGAGTCAAGCGGTCAGTGCACGGCCGGAAGCACCATCGTGCAGTCATGGAGCAGGCGAAGGGGTACTACGGCAACAAGAGCCGGACCTACCGTGCTGCCAACGAGCAGCTCATGCACTCGCTCCAGTACGCCTACCGGGATCGGCGGGCCCGCAAGGGCGACTTTCGCAAACTATGGATCCAGCGCATCAACGCGGCAGCGCGCGAGAACGGGATGAGCTACAGCCGCTTCATCGCCGGGCTCCACCGGGCCGGCGTCGAAGTGGATCGCAAGGTCCTGGCCGACCTGGCGGTGACCGACGCGGACGCGTTCTCGGCTCTGGTCGAGCTGGCTCGTGCCTCGGCTCCCGCTGGCGCTCCCGTCGAGGTGGCCTCCTGAGCCTCGCGTACTCGCACCAGCGGGTGCGGCGCCTACGGCGGCTCCTCCACAAGCGCACGACCCGTTGGGCCGAGCAGGTGTTCGCGGTCGAAGGTGTCGAGCTGGTGCGCGAGGCGCTTTCAGCCGGCATCGTGCCCGAGTCCGTCTTCGTCGCGGCGGAGGGCGCCGGCAACCCGGCGGTGGAATCCGTCGTGGCGCTTGCGGCCGAGCGCGGGGTTCGGGTCCACGAGCTGGCATCAGGGGTGATCGCCAGGGTCACCGACACGGTGACGCCGCAACCACTGGTCGCCCTGTGCCCGATGCGCCCCACGCGGCTCGCCGACCTGGCCGGTGGGAGCCTGGTGGTCGTGATGGACGGCGTGAGGGATCCAGGGAACGCCGGGACGGTCCTGCGAACGGCCGAGGCATCGGGGGCCGACGGCGTCGTCTTCGCCGGCGGGAGCGTCGACCCGTACAATCCCAAGACGGTCCGCTCGTCGGCCGGCTCCATCTTCTACGCCAAGGTAGTCGTCGATCCGGGGACCAACGAGGTGTTGGAGGCGTTGGTCGAGCTCGGGTACCGCCGCCGGGGAGCAGTGCCGCGGGGCTCCGAGCCGTACACACGTGTCGACTGGACGGTCCCCACTGCGTTGGTGCTCGGGAACGAGGCCAGCGGATTGCCGGCGACACTTTCTCTTGACGAGCTGGTGGGTGTTCCGATGAGCGGGAGGGCAGAGTCCTTGAACGTGGCGATGGCGTGTGCCGTGTTGTGCTTCGAGGCGCAGCGTCAACGCCACGGCGAAGCGACGGCAGACGTTCGTTCTACGATGCCCCGATGATCGACGTCGGGCGGATCGAGCACGAGGCGCTGGCCGAGCTCGATGCGGCCTCTTCGCTGGGCGAGCTCGAGGCTGCCGAGCAGGAGGTCCTGGGGAAGCGGAGCGGCCTCGCGCTCGCGCACCGCAGCCTGGGGTCGCTCGATCCCGAGCAGCGCCGGGTCTCCGGGCGTGAGCTGCACGAGGCACGACTGCGGCTGGAACAGGCGTTTGCCGAGGCTCGCCGCCGCCTGGCAGCAGCTGAGCGGGCGCAATTGCTGGCCGAAGATACCCTGGACCTCAGCGAGGGGCTGGTGGCCGATCCAGGACTGCGCCGGGGACATCTGCACGTGGTGACCCAGACCCGTCGGGCCCTCGAGGACACGTTCGTCGGCATGGGGTTCTCGGTGGCCGAGGGAAGCGAGGCCGAGACCGATTGGTACAACTTCGAGGCGCTCAATATCCCACCGGCCCATCCGGCACGAGGGATGTTTGACACGTTCTACTTGGAGCTGGGGGAGCCGGAGACGATCATGCTGCGGACCCACACCTCGCCGGTGCAGATCCACCTGCTCGAAGATGCAGTTGCCGCAGGCACTTTGCCGGTTCACGCGGTGATCCCGGGGCGCTGCTACCGCCGCGACACCCCCGACGCCCGTCACCTCGCCGTGTTTCACCAGATCGAAGGACTGGTGGTCGACCGGGGCATCACGTTCGCCGACCTGGCAGGCACGATCGAGACCTTCACCGGGGCCTACTTCGGTGCCGATATCCACTCACGGTTCCGCCCGGCCTACTTTCCGTTCACCGAGCCGTCAGCCGAGTTCGAGATCACCTGCACGCTCTGCCGAGGCGAAGGATGCCGGACCTGCTCTGGCACCGGGTGGATCGAGCTCGGAGGGTGCGGGATGGTGGACCCGGCAGTGCTGGACGCGGTTGGCGTCGATCGCAGCACGTGGTCCGGTTTCGCGTTCGGGTTCGGTATCGACCGTTGCGCGCAGATGCGCCACGGGATCGCCGACATGAGGGCGCTGGTCGAGAACGACCTCCGTTTCTTGAGGCAGTTCTGATGCGAGCTCCGCTCAGCTGGCTGAAGGACTTCGCCCCGTTCGACGCTCCGCCGGCCGTCCTGGCCGAAACCCTCGATGACCTCGGTTTGGTCGTGGAAGGCGTCGAGCACATCGGCGAAGGGCTCGAGGGCGTCGTGGTGGCCAGAGTCGACGGGATTGCCGCCATTGCGGGCGCCGACCGGATCCGGAAGGTGACCGTGGATGCCGGCATGGGTCCGCAGGAGATCGTCTGCGGGGCGACGAACTTCGCAGTCGGCGACCTGGTACCGCTCGCCCCGGTAGGCACGACGCTGCCCGGTGGGCTCACGATCGGTCGGCGCACGATGCGGGGAGTGACCTCCGACGGCATGCTGTGCTCCGGGCGCGAGCTGGGGCTCACCGACGATCACGCCGGCCTCCTCGTCATCGGGCCCGGTGAGGGGATCGTTCCTGGGGTACAGCTCACCGAGGCACTGGGGATCGTGCCCGACATCGTTTTCGACGTGACCGTGGAAGGCAATCGACCTGACGCCTGGTGCATTGCCGGCGTCGCGAGGGATCTGGCAGCGCGACTCAGGCTCCCCTACACAGGGTTGCCGCCCGCGCCGCCTGTGCCGCCGGTGCCGTCCGTACCGACCGCGCCGCCGGTGCCACCGCTCCCGACCATGTCCCCCGTCGCGCCCGCGCCGGTGGGATCACTGGCTTCGTTGGTTGTCGACGACCGCGACCTCTGCCCGCGTATGACCGTGCGAGTGCTCGTCGACGTGGATACCGGTCCCTCCCCGACGTGGTTGGCCCGGCGGTTGGTCATGGCCGGCATGCGACCGATCAACCGGATCGTCGACGCGTCGAACTACGTCATGCTCGAACTGGGCCAGCCCACGCATCCCTACGATCTCGACCGCCTGGCCGGAACAGGCCTCGTCGTGCGCCGTGCCCGACCGGCTGAGACCGTCCAGACCCTCGACGGCGTGGTCCGGACTCTCGGGACCCCAGGGCGCAGCCTTGGCGACCGGGGCGAGGACTGCCTCATCTGCGACGCTGCAGGCACGCCGGTGGGGATCGGAGGGATCATGGGCGGCACTTCCTCGGAGATCACCGACGCGACGACCCGGGTGCTCCTCGAAGCCGCGTACTTCACACCGATGGCGATCGCTCGCACCTCGAAGCGCCTCGGCTTGCGCACCGAGGCGTCGATCCGTTTCGAGCGGGGCTGCGATCCGTGGGGCATCGACCGGGCTGCGGAGCGCTTCTGCGAGCTGGCCGGGGGGACGGCGGCCCCGGGTGTCCTGGACGTGCGTGGCAAGGTGCCCGATCCGATCCGGCTTCGCCTTCCGCTGGCACGAGTGAGCTCGGTCCTCGGGATCGAGCTTGCAGGAGATGAGGTGGCGTCGTTGATCGGACCGATCGGGTTCGCCTGCAATCTGGAACCCCGGGAAGATGACGGAGGTGACACGCTCGTGGTCACCGTGCCGACCAACCGCCCCGACGTGCGGCCGTCCCCGCACGGGATCGAGGACGTGATCGAGGAAGTTGCGCGCACGTATGGGTACTCGAAGCTGCCCCGCCGACAGCCTTCGTGGCCGGCACCAGGTCGGCTCACCGATCGCCAGCGGGAACGTCGCCTGGTTGCCGACGTCCTCTGCGGTATGGGTATCGACGAGGCCTGGACCCCCGCGTTCGTAAGCTCGGCCGACCTTTCCCATGCCGGTCTGAGCGGCCCTGCAGTCCGAGTGGCGAACCCGCTCGTCTCCGACGAGCCATTCCTGCGACGTACCCTCCTTGCCGGGCTCTGCCGAGCGGTCGCCTACAACGTGGACCGCCGCCAAGAGCACGTGCGGTTGTTCGAGCTGGGAACGGTGTTCGGCACACCTCGAGAGCATCCCCCGCAAGCCTCGGAGCTGCCGATCGAAAGGGAGCTGGTGTCGGTGGCCTTGGCCGGGACCGGGGACGATGCCCGGAGTGCCGTTGATGTGTGGTGCGGCCTTGCCGGCGCGCTCGGGCTGGATCGGCGCTCGATGACCCTGGAGGCCGATCGGACCATCCCGGGTCTCCATCCCACCCGTTCGGCCCGCGTGGTGACGAGCTCGGGAGAGGTCGTCGGCGCAGTGGGGGAGGTCGATCCCGAAGTCGCCCGCGCGTTCGTCCCCGGGCTGGCCAACGGACGCCGGATCGGGTGGCTCGAGGCCGATCTCGGCCTCCTGCTGGACTCTTCGGTTGTCTCCCGCCGTCCCGACCTCGTCCTCCCGGTCAGCCGCTACCCGTCGGCCGACGTGGACCTGGCGCTGGTCGTCGACGAGGAGACCCCGGCTGGACGCGTAGCCGAAGCGATCGAGGACTCGGGCGGCGAGCTGCTCGAGTCGGTGCACCTGTTCGACGTCTACCGGGGCGGAAGCGTCGGTCAGGGTCGCAAGAGCCTTGCGTTCCGGCTCCGCTTCTGCGCCCTCGACCGCACGCTGACCGACGAAGAGGTGGCGGCGTGCCGGAGCCGAGTGCTCGAGGGGGTTGCCGCGTCCGTCAACGCCGTGCTGCGCTGACCACCGGCGCCCGACCTCTGGCGCTGACCACCGACGCCCGACCTCTGGCGCTGACCACCGGCGCCCGACCTCTGGCGCCCGACCTCTGGCGCCCGACCTCTGGCGCCCTTCACCTCCCGGGACGCCGGCGCGACTTGCATGAATATGCGAGAGCACGTATAGTATTGCAGCATGAAGATCGGCATCATCGGCGCATCGGGCTACGTCGGCGTCGAGCTCCTGCGCCTGTGCGCTGCCCACCCGAATTTCGACGTCGAGCTTGCAGCGGCAGGTGGACATGCCGGAGAGCGCCTGGCTGCGCACACGCCGTCGTTGGCAACCGCGTACCCCTCGATGGCGTACGCCTCCTTCGATCCGTACGCAAAGGACTGCGCCGCTGCGCTCGACGGTTTCGACGTGGTCTTCAGCGCGCTGCCCCACGGCCAGTCCCAGCACTTCGTTCCGTCCCTGCTCGGGCGCGTCGGCGTGGTGGTCGACCTCGCCGCCGACTTCCGCTTGAAGGACCCGAGCCTCTACTCCACCTGGTACGGCCAGGAGCACGCGGCTCCCGACCTTCTCCAAGAGGCGGTGTACGGGCTCCCCGAGCTGTGCGTCGGCCAACTCGATGGCGCCCGTCTCGTGGCCGCGGCGGGGTGTTACCCGACGGCGGCGGCTCTCGCCCTTGCACCGCTGGTGGCGTCCGGTGCAGTACAGCGGGACGGCATCCTGGTCGACGCTGCCAGCGGGGTCTCGGGGGCGGGCCGCGGGGTAGCGGGGCCCGGTGCCGACAGGCTGCAGTTCGGGCACGTCGACGGCGATTTCTCGGCGTACGGGCTCCTCGAGCACCGCCACACGCCCGAGATCGAACAGGTGCTCCAAGCTTCGGTCCTGTTCACCCCCCACCTGGCACCGATGTCGAGAGGGATCCTCGCCACGTGCTACGCCCGACCCACCGGTCCCTATGACACCGACGAGCTCCTGGGCATCCTCCGGCAGGCGTATACGGGATCGCCGTTCGTCGTGGTGACCGACACGCCGCCTTCGACCAAGGCGACCGCGGGATCGAACTGCGCCCACGTGACCGTCCGCTCCGATCGACGGACCGGCTGGGTGCTGGCACTCTGCGCCCTCGACAACCTCGTGAAAGGGGCATCAGGCCAGGCGGTCCAGTGTGCCAATATCGCGCTCGGACTGCCACAAGCCACGGGGCTCCCGATCGTCGGGGTGTACCCGTGAGCGTCACTGCGGCATCCGGTTTCGTGGCAGCCTCCGGTGCGATCGGGATCAAGGCCTCGGATGCGACCGACCTCGCGCTCGTGGCAACTGCCGACGGCCGGCCGGTGCCGGCCGCCGCGGTCTTCACGCAGAACCTGGCCGCCGCTGCGCCGGTGCAGGTGAGCCGATCACATCTGGCGACGACCGGAGGGATGGCCTCGGCGGTGCTGCTCACCTCGGGCAATGCCAATGCCGCCACCGGCGAAGAAGGGCTGCGGGCAGCACTCGCGATGTGCCAGAGAGCAGCCCAGTCGATCGGCTCCAGCCCCGAGGAGGTGCTGGTATGCCAGACCGGCCTCATCGGGGTGCCGTTCCCGATCGATCTCGTGGCACCTC
The DNA here is from genome assembly GCA_021791615.1 of Actinomycetes bacterium. Next base: position 9,178 of record JAJYWG010000353.1, on the reverse strand, counting down.
GCGTGGCAGCGGTACTTGCCAATCGATCGGCTGGCGAGGCAGCGGGCGCAGCGGCGGCCGAAGCCATCATGACCACCGACACCGTTCGCAAAGAGGCCGTTGCCCAAGGCCCGGTGTCGGCTTCAAGGGCATCGGGCGCAGCCGTAGGGACGGCGCACGCCGGTGGTCTCACCGGCCGGTTCACCGTCGGCGGGATGGCTAAGGGCGCGGCGATGCTCGCTCCGAACATGGCGACGATGCTCGCCGTGCTCACGACCGACGCCATGGCCGAGCCGCCGGTGCTCCGTGCGGTGCTGGCCGACGCAGTCGAGCGATCTTTCAATGCCATCACGATCGACGGCTGCACCTCGACCAACGACACCGTGGTGATCCTGGCGAGCGGCCGGGCCGGGCCGGTGGTCGAGGCAGACCTCGCGGTGGCAGTGCAGGAGGTCTGCACGTCGTTGGCGCGCCAGATGGTGGCCGACGCAGAAGGAGCCACCAAGGTGGTGACGGTGCGCGTGGCGGGCGCCGCATCGGACGACGAGGCCCATCGGGCGGCTCGACGGGTCGCTGACTCGTTGCTGGTGAAATGTTCGTTCAACGGAGCCGACCCGTACTGGGGGCGGGTCGTGAGCGAGCTGGGCTCGGCTGGCGTCGACTTCGACATGAAGCGGGTGAGCGTTTCCTACGGAGGGACGCCGGTGTGCGTGGGTGGCATGGCGGCCCCACATGACAGTGCCCAGGTGCAGGCGCATATGGCCGGTCGCTACGTCGAGCTGGTGTGCGATCTGGGTCTCGGGAGTGGTGAGGCAGCGATCCTCACTGCGGACCTTGGCTACGGGTACATCGACGAGAACCGGACGACGTCGTGAGCCCGGACCCAGTTGGCGGCTCGCTCGATGTCGTGACCGATCCGAGCACGGGTTTGCGGCCGGGATCGGTCGGCGATCCGAAGGCGCAAGCCGAATTCCTGGTGGAGGTACTGCCCTATATCCGGCGGTTCTCGGGGAAAATCGTCGTCGTGAAGTACGGGGGCAATGCCCTGGCGGGCGCCGTCCCGCCGGACGCGCGCGACGCAGTGACGCCGGGGACCGAGCCGGGCACACCGAGCGCCATGACGCCGGGGACCGAGCCGGGCACGCCCAACTCCTCGGAGTCGGCGTTGGCGTCGTTCGCCCAAGACGTGATCCTGCTCCGCTCGGTCGGCATGCTGCCGGTCGTCGTCCATGGCGGGGGGCCGCAGATCGGAGATCTCCTGCGGCGAGTTGGCAAAGAGACCCAGTTCCTGGGGGGCCTGCGGGTGACCGATGCCGACACCCTCGACATCGCTCGGATGGTGCTGGTGGGCAAGGTGAACCGCGACATCGTCTCGGCCATGAACATTCACGGACCGCTGGCCGTGGGACTTTCGGGGGAGGACGCCCGCATGATCACCGCTGCTCGTCGATCCGCAGAGCTCGGTTACGTCGGGGACGTCGTGGAGATCGATCCCGTGATGATCACTCGCCTGCTGGCTGAAGGGCTCGTACCGGTCGTCGCCACCATCGGCGCCGACACGGCGGGCCAGGCGTACAACATCAACGCCGACACTGTGGCTGGTGCGATCGCGGAGGCCCTCGAAGCCGAGAAGCTGGTCTACCTCACGGACGTGGCGGGTCTGCGCTCCGATCCGGACGATCCGGCCACGCTCCTTCGCCGGGTGACGGCCGGGATCCTCGACGAGATGGTCGCGTCGGGTGCGGCGGGAGGAGGGATGGCGCCGAAAGCAGAGGCCTGCGCTCGAGCGGTACGGGCCGGGGTGGGCCGGGCGCACATTCTCGACGGACGCGTGCCTCACGCGTTGCTGCTGGAGCTGTTCACCGACGGGGGGGTCGGGACGATGGTGGTCCCGTGAGCGGCCCCGCTCGGGAGGAGCCGGAGGTCGGTCTCAGGGGTCCCGCTGTCTCTGCAGTGCACGTGACTGCCCGGCTCAACCGAAGCGTGCTCATGCATACCTATGTCGACCCTCAGGTGACCTTTGTCGCAGGCGAGGGAAGCGTGCTCGTCGACGAGACCGGGCGCCGGTACCTCGACTTCATATCGGGCCTCGCGGTCACGTCGCTCGGCCATTGCCACCCCGACGTGGCCGATGCCATCTGCCGCCAGGCACAAACCCTGGTTCACGTCTCGAACTTGTACGGGAATACCTTGGGTCTCGAAGTGGGGGTAGCCCTCGACCGCCTCGTTCGAACGGGTGCCACCGGGACCACAAGCGCGACAGCGGAAGGCCGGGTGTTCTTCTGCAACTCGGGTGCCGAGGCGAACGAGTGCGCGTTCAAGCTGGCCCGCCGGTGGGCCGGGCCCGGACGCTTCGAGGTGGTCTCGGCCTCTGGCTCGTTCCACGGGCGCACGCTGGCGACCCTTGCGGCCACGGGCCAGCCGAGCAAGCAGGCGCCCTTCGCTCCGCTCCCCGCGGGCTTCAGCCAGGTGCCCTACGACGACCTGGAGGCAATGGGGGCCGCGCTCGAGTCCGGGCGCGTCGCTGCGGTGGTCCTGGAGCCCATCCAAGGCGAAGGCGGCGTGATCGTTCCATCCCCCGGCTACCTGGCAGGCGTTCGAGTCCTGTGCGACATGCATGGTGCGCTCCTCATCGTCGACGAGATCCAGACCGGGCTCGGACGTACCGGGGAGTGGTTCGGGTTCCATGCGGGCCAGGTGCGAGCAGATATCGTCACCGTCGCGAAAGCATTGGGCAACGGCATGCCTGTTGGGGCGTGCTGGGCTCGCCGGGAAGTCGCAGACGCGTTCCGCCCCGGCGACCACGGGTCGACGTTCGGGGGCCAGCCCCTCGCAATGGCCGCGGCCCGGGCGACGCTCGAGGTGATGGAGCGTGAGGAGGTTCCTTCCCGCTCGGCGCGGGCGGGCGAGCGATTGCGGCGGGCTCTGGGCGACCTGGCACTTGTGGCCGGCGTCCGGGGCGCCGGGTTGCTGCTGGCCGTCGAGCTCGACCATCCGGTGGCGCCGGCGGTCGTCCAGCGAGCGATGGGACGCGGCCTGCTGGTCAACGCGGTGCGCCCCGAGGCGGTTCGCCTGGCGCCGTCGCTCCTCGTGAGCGACGCGGAGATCGACCAGGCTGTGGGCATTCTCGGCGAAGTCCTTGCCGCAGTCGACGCCGCCGGGAGCCAAGAGGTGCCGCGATGAGCCCCCGCCACGTCCGCGACGTCGACGACCTGGGCCAGGTGGGGCTCGAGCGCGTCCTCGAGCTGGCCGAACGCACCGATCCTTCGACCCCGTTGGCAGGGCGCGGCGTTGCCCTCGTCTTCGAGAAGCCGTCGGCCCGCACCCGGAGCGCCACGGAGATGGCGGTGGTGGCCCTGGGTGGCCACCCCGTCTACATCCAGGGACCAGAGGTGGGCATCGACGTCCGAGAGCCGGCCGAAGATGTCGCGCGAACGCTGGCCTGCTACCACCGGGTCATCGGCGCTCGGGTGATGGACCATCGGACGCTGGAGAGGATGGCAGCCGCGCTCGACGCGGCCGGATCGGATGTGCCGGTGGTGAACCTGCTGAGCGATCTGGCCCACCCCGGACAAGCGGTTGCCGATCTGCTCACGATGCGCCGGGTGCTCGGACGAGAAGACCTCGCTGGAGTGGTGGTCGCCTACGTCGGCGACGCCAACAACGTCTTGCGCTCGTTGGCCAGTGCCGGGGTCATGGTGGGGATGGAGATCAGGGTGGCCTCGCCGGGCGGCTACGGGGTCCGAGAGGAGGAATTGCGTCGGCTCCAGACCCTCGCGAGCCGCACCGGAGGTGGCACCGTGTCGGTCACCGACGACCCGTACCGCGCCGTGGCCGGTGCCGACGTCGTCTACACCGACGTGTGGACGTCGATGGGCCAAGAGGGCGAGTCCGAGGAGCGCCGCCGCGCGTTCGCCCGGTTCACCGTCGACGAGGCGTTGATGTCAGCCGCCCGTCCGGGCGCGGTGGTCATGCACTGCCTTCCGGCCCATCGGGGGGAGGAGATCACGGCCGCCGTGGTGGACGGTCCGCAAAGCGTGGTGTGGGTCCAGGCGGCGGCGAGGATGGCCGCGATGCGGGGCCTGCTCGCCTGGGTGCTCGGTGCGCCGGGAGGGGAGGGCTGAGCCGTGCGAGTCACCAAGCACCAGCGGCAGCACCGTGTCGCGCAGTTGCTCGAGCGTGGGCCGGTCGCCAGCCAGGCGCTCCTGGTCGAGCTGCTGGCGGCCGAAGGGATACAGGCCACCCAGACGACGGTGTCGCGCGACCTCGAAGACCTCGGCGCGGTGAAAGTGCGCCTACCCGGGGGAGAGACCGCCTACGCGCTCCCCGAGCTGCCGGTCCACCAGATCGCCCCCGAGGACCACCTGCGCCGGGTGCTCGGCGAGTGGGTCGTGGAGGTCGCCCGGTCGCACAACCTGGTGGTGTTGAGGACCCCGCCGGGTTGCGCCCATGTCGTAGGCTCGGCTCTCGATCGCAGCGCCCTGCCTGGCGTCGTCGGCACCGTCGCCGGCGACGACACGGTCATCGTCGTGGTGGCCGAAGGGCGCTCCGGGGACGGGCTGGCCGAACGGTTGGCCGTGCTCTCCGGCTTGACGGACGGATCACGGACCGCCGGCGGTGCGCCGGGCACGAGGAAAGGGCGAAGCAGATGACCGATCGGGTGGTGCTGGCCTACAGCGGGGGACTGGACACGTCGGTCGCCGTGCGCTGGCTCATCGAGCACCATGGCGTCGAGGTCGTCGCGCTGGCAGTCGACGTGGGCCAGCGCACTGACACCGCGGGCGAGGACTGGGAGGCCATCCGGCAACGGGCACTGGCCGCCGGCGCAGTCGAAGCCGAGGTGATCGACGCTCGTAGGGAGATGGCCGAGGAGTTCTGCGTGCCCTGCATCAAGGCCAATGGCCTCTACGAGGGCAAGTACCCGCTGGTGTCGGCCCTCTCGAGGCCGGTCATCGTCCGCCACCTCGTCGCCGCGGCCCGCCGGTACAAGGCGAGCTCGGTCGCACACGGCTGCACCGGCAAGGGCAACGACCAGGTCAGGTTCGAGGTCGGGACCCGCGCCCTGGCACCGGACCTCGACGTCCTGGCGCCCGCCAGGGTGTGGGGGCTCACCCGCCAGGACTGCATCTCCTACGCGGCCAAGTGGGACATACCCATCACCGCCACCGTGGAGAAGCTCTATTCGATCGACGAGAACCTCTGGGGAAGGGCGATCGAGTGCGGCGCCATCGAGGACCCCTGGGCCGACCCCCCGGCCGACGCGTACACGCTGACCGCGATCTCTGCCGCGGAACCGCTCGAAGTGGTGATCGGGTTCGAATCAGGCGTCCCGGTCAGCTTGGATGGCCAGGCGATGCCCGCCGACGAGCTCATCGCTCGGATCGGACGTCTTGCCGGGTCGACTGGCTACGGGCGGCTCGACATGGTGGAGAACCGACGGGTCGGCATCAAGAGCCGGGAGGTCTACGAGTGCCCGGGCGCGCTGGCGCTCCTCCAGGCGCACGCAGACTTGGAGGACCTCACCATGGAGCGGGACCTGGCACACGAGAAGGCCCGCCTCGAGCCCCGATGGGCCGAGCTGGTCTACGACGGGATGTGGTTCTCCCCGCTGAAGCAGGCCCTGGACGCCTTCATGGAGGAGTCTCAGCGGCACGTGACCGGTGAGGTGCGGATGCGGTTCGCCGCGCCGGGCGCCGGAGTGGTGGCTGGACGCCGGAGCCCGCTCTCCCTGTACGACCACGAGCTCGCGACCTATGGCGCCGGCGACGCGTTCCGGCACCAGGATGCCGAAGGCTTCGTCCGGCTGTGGGGTCTGGGCGTCTCCACCTGGGCGTCCCGGCAGGGTGGCAAGCGCCCGTGACGCTGTGGAAAGGCCGCCTGGGTGACGCGATGGCCGAGGAGGCGGCGAAGCTCACCGTGAGCCTTCCGGTGGACCGGGAGCTGGCCGCAGACGACCTGTGCGGCTCTCGTGCTCACGTGAGGGGACTGGCCCACGGCGGGATCATCGACGATGGGGAGCTGGCCGCGCTCCTCTCGGCCCTCGATCACGTCGAGGTCGAGCTGTCGGAGGGCACGTTCGTGTTCGCCCCCGGCGACGAGGATGTGCACACCGCGATCGAGCGCCGGGTGACCGAGATTGCCGGCGACGCGGGGGCCAAGCTCCACACCGGGCGAAGTCGGAACGACCAGGTGGCCACGGATCTCCGCCTCTGGTCCCGCCGGGCGCTCCTGGAGGTGGCCGGCCAGGTGCTCGATCTCCAAGACGTGCTCTGGCGCCGGGCAGAAGAAGCGGGAGACGCGTACCTCCCCGGCTACACCCACCTCCAGCGAGCCCAGCCAGTCCTGCTCGCGCACCACCTCCTGGCTCATGGGTGGGCGCTCGCGCGCGACGTGGACCGCCTCGTCACGACCGTCGACCGGATGGACGTTTCGCCCCTCGGGGCGGGAGCGCTGGCCGGCTCCTCGCTGCCGCTCGAGCCCGAGTTCGTGGCCGGAGAGCTGGGCTTCGGATCGGCGTTCGAGAACTCGCTCGATGCCGTGAGCGACCGGGACTTCGTGGCCGAGGCCCTGTTCGACCTGGCGCTCACGGGGGTCCATCTCTCCCGGATGGGCGAGGAGCTGGTGCTGTGGTCGAGCGAGGAGTTCGGGTTCTGCACCCTCGACGACGCCTTCGCGACCGGGAGCTCGATGCTGCCCCAGAAGAAGAACCCCGACGTGGCCGAGCTGGCCCGGGGGAAGGCCGGTCGCCTGATCGGCCACCTCACCGGACTGCTGGCGACTTTGAAGGGCCTGCCGTTGGCCTATAACCGTGACCTCCAAGAGGACAAGGAGCCGCTCTTCGACTCGGTCCGGCAAGTGGGCCTGGTCGTGTGCGCGCTGGCGGGGGCATATACCACGGCGACGTGGCATCACGACCGCATGCAGTCGGCTGCCGACGGTCCTTCCGCCAGCGCGGTGGACCTCGCCGAGCACCTCGTGGAGAGAGGCATGCCGTTCCGCCAGGCCCACGAGCTGGTGGGATCGCTGGTGCGCGAGTCGGTGGAGCGGCGGGTCGATCTGGTCGAGCTGGTCCAGGCCCACCCGGACCTGGGTGAGGACGCCGCGACGCTGCTCGTTCCCGGGGCCGCGGTAGCCCGGCGTTCGACCCGGGGCGGCGCGGGCCCGGCCCCGGTGGCCCGCCAGAGCAAGCACTTCCGCCGGCGCGTCGAGATCGACCGATCCCGCCTGGCGGCTCATCGCGGTGGTGAGGAACCCGGCGCCGGTTGACCGGGAGCTGCTGGCCCGCGACCCCGTCGACGTGGCGCCGCTCCTGCTCAACAAGCTGCTGGCACACGGCCGGCGGGTCGGCCGAGTGGTCGAGGTGGAGGCCTACCGGGGGGAGAGCGACCCGGCATCCCATGCGTACCGGGGTCGGACGCCTCGCAACGGCTCCATGTTCGGCTCACCTGGGCACTGCTACGTCTATTTCACCTACGGAATGCACTACTGCATGAACGTGGTGTGCGGACCGGAGGGAGAGGCCCGTGCCGTCCTGCTCCGTGCTCTGGAGCCGGTAGGGGGGCTGGAGGACATGCGGGCTGCCCGAGCTGTCGGGCGAGCGTCGGTGCCGGCCGACGAGGAGCTGTGCCGGGGACCTGGCAACCTCTGCCGTGCCCTCGGGATCGACCGCAGCCACGACGGCCTGGACCTCCTGTCGACCCATGGCAACCCTGACGAAGGACCGCGCCTGCTCGACGACGGCACCGAGCCCCCTGCTCGGCCGGCCCGGGGCCGGCGGGTCGGGGTGCGGGCCGGGGAGAACCTCCCTTGGCGCTTCTGGGTCCCCGGCCATGCATCGCTGTCCCGCACCCCTCGCGCTCTTCGGGACATGAAGCTGCACGATTGCTTGTAGGTCTTCGGCTGATGGATTAGCGTGCACCTTCAGTGACCCTGGTTCTCGGGGACTGGGCGAGGAACGGAGGACGGGATGGCGGACGCAAGAGACGTGTGGGCCCGCGCGCGGCGGCAGGTCGCCGCCCTGGCAATGGCGGTGGCGATGGTGCTCGGGATGGCCGGCGGCTCGCTGACCGTCGCCGCGTCACCCGCCGGTGCTGCCACCAATGGGACCATCTCGGGCACGGTGACCCTCTCGGGGAAGCCGGCAGCCACAGCCAGCGGAGTGTGCATTGCCATCTTCACCGCCGGCGGCTTTGAGTCATCCGTGGCTGGCACCGGCGCCACAGGGACCTTCTCCGTCCAAGGGTTCTCGCCTACAACATCCTACGTGGTGCTGGCCCACACCGCTCCGCTCACAGTACGTGGCACGTCGATCACATGCTCGAAGTCGCCGTACTTCGCTGCCCGCTTCTCCGGGGACACCTCGACATTGACGTCGGCAACGTCGGTGAAGGGCCAGTCGACCGGTCTGCACATCACCCTGCCGGCGGCGGGTGCCATCAGCGGTACGGCGAAGAACACCACAGGAGTGCCGCTCCAGGGAGTGTGCGTCACGGCCAATACAACAAGTTTCCACTCCTTCGTGTCGACGGCCACCCCGAGCACGGGCGACTACTCGTTCGAAGGGCTCACACCAGGCGCCTACACGGTCAGGTTCACAACGGCGACCTGCCCGTCGGCACCGACAGGGACGGGGTACGTGGGAAAGACCGTGTCCCTCACAGTGGTCGCCAGCACCACCCAGACGTACACAGCGACGCTCACCCTGGCCGGTGGCCTCGAGGGCAAGGTGACCAACTCGTCGCGGGTCGGGATCGCGACAGTGTGCGTATATGCCAGCGAGGTGACAGGAACGTCGTTCTTCGGTGGGCCGACGGCGACCACGAACGCTACAGGTAACTTCACGCTCAAGGGATTGATCGCCACAAAGCAGTACGTGGTCGAGTACTCCACCATCCAGTGCAATAGTACGTCGCAGAACTACGTTCCACAGTTCGCCAAGGACAAGGCGACGATCACACAGGCGACAAAGATCCAGCTCCAGGCCGGTACGTTCACGAACGGGGTCACAGCCACGTTGGTCGCCGGCGGCGCCATCAGCGGGACGGTGAAGAACACAGCAGGAGCGGCGCTGGCCACAGTCTGCGTCAGTGCGAACCCCATTTCATCCGGGGCGCCCGCCGCCAACGCCCAGACGAGCTCGACAGGGACCTACACGCTCGAAGGATTGGCGACGGGGACGTACATGGCCGCGCACCGCGGC
>JAJYWG010000518.1 GCA_021791615.1 Actinomycetes bacterium | reverse complement strand
CGGCAACCGGCCTTGTCGGAACCACCGATAGGCGGTCTGGGGATGGATGTTCTGGGCCTCGGCCCACTCAGCCAAGTTCATCACCGCTCAGTATGGATCGGAGGTGTGACAACTGTTCGCAACCCCTACCAGAGCCCATACGAGTCATCTGGTGCGTCGCCGTCCGGTTCGTCGCCGTCGAGCCCTCCATGGATGCGCTGGACCAAGAAGCCGTGGGCCGCCTGGGTACTGATCGCAGTGCTGCTGGTCGCCGGGGGAACGGCCGAGGGGCTCCTGCTCTCGCGCTCGACCACTCCGTTCCCCTCGGGGACGCCGGCAGGAGACGGCTTCTTGTGCACGGCGTCCACAGGAGCGATCCACACCAAGCTCTTCGTCTCGTGGGACGCATCGAGCGGCCGGATCACCGGCACAGCCTGGCTGGACTCGACAGCGTACGCCTCGTTCACCGGGGTCCAGCACGGTACAGCGATCACGATCGACGTCGCGTCAACCGGCCTGTCGCTCACCGGGCAGATCAGCGGCGACACCATGACCGTGACCCGGGCCAGGACACACCGGAGCCTGCACTGCACCCTGACGGCACGTCCCTCGTGGACCGATCGTGCAACCCAGGTGCCACAGGCCACAGCGGACGTGACGCCGACCCAATCCGACCTCACCGATGCCGCCGTCGAGCTCGAAGCCCTCTTCACCGAGAACAGCGCTTTCCCGACGTCCACAGGTACAAGCTCGAACCCTGCGACAGGGTCCACCCTCCAGGGCCAGCTCGGTGCTCTCGGTCCCCCCACGAAATTCTTACCTGCATCCGCTCCTGCCCCTGCCGGCACCGACGCGTTGAGCGCCGAGGCGCTCAACGCACACGTCGCGCTCTTGGCCGGCTTGGATCCCGGAGGCGGCTGCTGGGTGGCTGTCGCAAACATGTCTACAGGTGTGACACCGCTGACCGATGCCCCCTCGGGTATCTCGTTCGGCTGGGTCACAGCCAGGAACCCTGCCAACTGCAGCGCCCGTCTGGCGGGCAGCGAGATCGGCGCTGCCCCGGACTGGCGTCCCAAGTTCAAGACACTGGGTCCCCGCGCCTGACTTGCTGCACTCCCGGCTCCTGCAGATGGTGAGGCCTGGCGACACTGCCATCGCCGTCGTGCACCGTTGCCTGGGACAGACCGGACAGCCTGGCGCGCCAGCACAACCCGGCACGCAGGGCTAGCCTGAGCGAGATGGAAGATTCGAGCCTCGACCTGGACCTGCTGGCCTCGTCGCTGAGCGCGGACGCCGGCGACGTGCGCCTGCTCCTCAAAGCACTGGTCAACAGGCTCTCCGAGGCACTCGGGGACCGGCTCACCGTCGAGCGAGGAGGCGGGCGGCTGCGCAAGCGCCCGGACGAGATTCTCCGGGTGTCCGTTCGCCTCGGCGACGACCAGCTCGATGCCGCGCTCAGCGGTGGCGTCCTGGAATGTACGGTGGCGCGCAGCAGTGGAGGGATCCGGATCCGCTCGGCAAAGGTCAGCACCGACGAGTGGCTGCGGCAACTGTTGACCGCTCTTCGAGACGAGGCGGCCACCAGCCAGGCGACCCGCCTGGCCCTCGAGTCACTCATGATCGGCGACGGCGGGTGAACGGCGCCACGCCGTCACTCCCGCCCCAGCCTTTGCGACCACTCGGACACCAACGATCGGAGGCAGACCATGACGCCCGACCAAGATCCACCTGAGACGGTGCGCCAGCACGACCCACCCCCGGACGGCGAACCGCCGGTGGCAGCCGGGCTCCCGCCTGACGCCAGTCGGCGACTGGCCGAGCTGGAGGATCGACCGGGGCACAAGGGGATGTTCACCTCCGACCTGTCGGTGAACGAGTTCCTACTGGTCAAAGAAGCGGGGTTCCACCCGCTCGGCTTCGTGATGGGCAGCTCGATCTACCACTTGGGGATCCAGACGCGCCGGTGGTCCCAGAGCCAGGAGCTGGCCAAGCTCACCGAAGCGATGTACAACGCCAGGGAGCTGGCGATGAACCGCATGGACGCCGAGGCAACCGAGCTCGGGGCCGACGGCGTCGTCGGTGTCCGTCTCGACGTGAACTACTACGAGTGGGGATCGGACACCGCCGAGTTCATCGCGCTGGGCACCGCGGTGAAAGCCGAGGACGGGAAGTCCTACCGCAACAGCCAGGGCAAGCCGTTCAGCTCCGATCTCTCCGGCCAGGACTTCTGGACCCTCATGCAGACCGGCTACGTCCCACTCGGATTGGTGATGGGCACGTGCGTGTACCACATCGCCCACCGAGGGCTCGGCCAGACGCTGCGCACCGCCGGGCAGAACACCGAGCTTCCCAACTTCACCCAGGCTCTCTACGAAGCACGCGAACTCGCCATGACCCGGATGCAGGACGAGGCCAACGCACTCGGGGCCACCGGGATCGTCGGCGTCAGGCTGGAGGAGAAGAGCCACATGTGGGGTGACCACACCATCGAGTTCCTCTCGCTCGGGACGGCGGTCGCCAAGACCGAAGGTGAGCACACCATCCCCTCGCCGCACGCCATCATCTCGTTGGACGGCTGATGACGGTCGATCCCGCGCTTCCCGAAGCCGCTGGGCGGCGGTTGGGCTCGGGGGCTTGGACCTCGGGTCTCTCGGTGGCGGACTTTGCATCGTGCCTGTCGCTGGGCATGGACCCGCTGGGATTCGTCCAGGGGTACGCCGTCATGCAGTGGACCTGGTACTCCGGGTCCTACTACGGGGCGATGGGCGGAGCGATGGGCGGGCCCCCGGCGGCCGGTGCGGGCCAGTACTCGGAGTCATGGCAGTGCCCGCACGGCTTCGTCGGCGGCGACCATCGCATGTACGGCTTCAACTACGAGCAGACCTGGATCGAGGCCAACTGGTCGCGCGGTTGGACGCTCGCCTACCAGCGGATGGTGGACGAGGCATCGGCTATCGGCGCCCACGGCATCATCGGGGTGGTCGACGACATGCACCACCTGAGCGGGACCGGCGCTGCCGAATTCCGGATCCGGGGCACTGCGGTCACCGTGCCGGGTGCCGAACCCCCGCCGCGCCCGTTCACCACGTTCTTGGCCGGACAGAAGCTGGTCAAGCTCATCGAGGCCGGCCTCGTGCCGGTCTCGGTCGTGGCGTCACTGGCATCGGTCCAGATGGTCGGCTACTGCATCACCCACTACCAGATGGCGGGGACCACGGCCGGGAACTGGTCGGGCACGATGTCCGGCGGGCTGGGAGGCGTGCACTCCATCGCCCAGGTGGGCAAGGCGCAGCGAGCCGCCCGGCACCTCGCTCGTGAGCGGGTCCGCCAGCAACTGGGCCACGATACGTTGCACGGTGCATCCCTGGAGCAGTTCGACCATGAAGTGGGCGAAGGCGACCTGGCGATCCAATGCCTCATCAAGGGGACCCGGGTCCGCCGGTTCAAAGCCTTCGACTCCACGTTGGTCCCTGACGTCGTGGTGCGCCTGTCATGACCGAGATCCTCGACGCGATGAAAGCGCTCTCGGCGCCCGGGCCAAAGGGGGGCGCCCAGGCAAAGGGGGCTGCGCACGGATCAGCACGGGGTGTGACCTCGGACCTCACCATCGACGAGACCCTGCTGCTCCACTCGATCGGATGGGAGCCGGTAGACGTGGTGTTCGGGGTGGCATGGTGGTCGATCCCCTGGGGCGTCTGGCAGTGGCAGACCGGTGAGATCACGGAGGCATCCACGGCGTTCGCGGGCGCCATGTCCGAAGCCGCCGACGAGCTGCGCGCCGAGTGTGCCCACGCGGGCGGGACCGGTGTGGTCGGGGTGACAGTGGACATCCGCGTGGCCGCCCACCACATCGACGTGTCGCTGTCGGGCACCGCGGTTCGCCGCATCGGGGACACCAAGGTCGGGTTCGAGTTCATCTCGGACCTATCGGCACGCGATTTCGTCCTGCTCACCCAAGCCGGGTGGTGGCCCCTCGGCCTCGCCGCCGGAGCGAGCTTCGTGATCGCTCCCCGCCGGAGCGCCCGGCAGTGGGCCGGCCAGCAGGGACAGAACGTCGAGCTGCCCAATTTGACCGAGGCCCTCTACCTCGCTCGCGAGGGCGCGATGTCTCGGATGCAGGAAGCCGGCCAGGCGATGAAGGCCGACGGCATCGTCCGGGTGAAGATGCGCGAAGGCCCGCTCGGCCGGGGATCCCGGGTCATGCAGTTCGCCAGTGTGGGCACCGCGGTGCACCTGCGGGATGGTCGTCATCGCAGCGTCAACCCTGCCATGGTCCTGTCGCTCGACGACCCCGCTCCCCAGTTCGCCGCCGAGAAGCTCCGAGGCGCCTGACCGACGCCTGACCGGCGCTTGTCAACCGGCAGCGTGGCCGGTCAGCCCCCGGCGAACCGACTCGAAAGCTCGGCCGCCGGCTTCCCACGTCCCATCGAGGTCGGACCCCTCGAGGAAGCGGCGGTCGAGCTCCAGGATCATCGTGCCGTGGGCGAACGACCACAGAGCCTGGGCGAGGGCGGGCTCCCCGGTTGCCGTGAAGAACGGCTCGCCGGCCCACGCCTCGAGACCCGCTGGGAGCTCGGAGCGGGGGAACGAGACGGACGTCGACAGGCGGTAGAGCTCCGGGCTTGCGCGGCCCACCGACCGGTAGGCGCTGAGCAAGACGGCAATCCGTCCGCCTGCGGGACCTGAGATCGCACCGTGGAGGACCGCGCCCATCTCGACCAGGCCATCCTCAACCAGTGCCAGTTCAAGGTCCCGCCGACTGGAGAAGTGCTTGTACAAAGAGGGTGCCCGCATCCCGACCGCATCCCCCACCCGGCGCAAGGACATGCCTCGGGGACCACCCGCCTCCAGCAGCGCTCGGGCTGCGTCGACGATCTCGCGTGCGCGTGCAGAGCGGCTGGCCCGCACTTCGAAGGCCGGCCGTGCGCCGGTGGCATCCGAGCTCATTCCGGCAGCATCTCCAGCACGAAGACCGGGTGCTCCGGCCCCACGGCACGCAGCTCCTCGTCGCTCGACCCCGCATCGACCCCGGCGAAGAACATCCCTACCTCCAACTTCCAGCGGAGAAGGTAAGCGCGCAGGACCGGCGGCTTGTCCTCGTCGGAGAGCTCGTGAGCCACCGCATGCTGGCGAGCTCGGCCGAGCAGGAGGTCGAGGTGCCCACCGGCCGCCCGGACGTTGCGGACCCACTGGCCGGTCCCGCGGGCAGAAACGAGGTACAGCTTGCCCTCATAGGCGAGCAGGTTGACCGGCACTCGCTGGAGACGGCCCGAATTCCTGCCGGTCACCTCGAGCACCCTGCTCCCTGCCACACTAGCTAACACTGTTAGCCTCGGCAACCGCCGGGGCTAGGTTTGGGGGTGCGGCGAGGTTTGGGGCCGGGGCGAGGTTTGGGGGTGCGGCGAGGTTTGGGGGTGCGGCGAGGTTTGGGGCGGGGGCTGGGACTGGGCTCCGAGCACACCGGCATGCGGTGTTCCCCGCCTACGCTGGCCACTCACCTCTCGGCCGGTCCCTCTCGGCCGCACGGCCACCCCAGGAGCCCACCATGCCATTCGTCCACATCGAGAAGCCCTCGCCCGGTATCACCGTAGTGACGCTCGACCGCCCTGAGCGCATGAACGCGATGGCGTTCGACGTCATGGTCCCCTTGCGTGAATCCCTCGCAGAAGTGGGACGCGACAACTCGACCCGTGTCGTGATCCTCACCGGCGCTGGGCATGGCTTCTGCTCGGGAGCCGACCTGGAGGACCCCGGCACCATCCCGTACGTGGACGGCCTCACCTTGCCGACCATCGCCTTGCGCTCGATGGAGCTGCTCGACGACGTCATCCGAACCCTTCGCAGGCTGCACCAGCCGGTGATCGCCGCAGTGAACGGCGCAGCGATCGGCGGTGGCTTCTGCCTCGCGCTGGCGGCCGATATCCGCGTCGCCTCCGAGAGCGCGTACTTCCGAGCCGCCGGGATCAACAACGGCCTCACTGCGGCCGAGCTCGGCTTGAGCTACCTCCTGCCCCGAGCGGTGGGCACGTCCCGCGCGGCCGAGATCATGCTCACCGGGCGGGACGTGGACGCCGCGGAGGCCGAACGGATCGGGCTGGTATCGACCGTGGAGCCCCCCGCTGCGCTCTTGGATGCCTGTGTCGCCCTTGGCCAGCGAATCATCGGGTGGAGCCGGGTGGGAGTCGAGCTCACCAAGCGCATGCTGTGGAACAGCCTCGACGCCTCCAGCCTCGAGTCGCACATGGACGCAGAGGGCACTGCCCAGCTCTTCGTACGGACCACCACCCAGAACTTCGAAGAGGCGGTACGGGCCCGCAGGGAGAAGCGGGCGCCGGTCTTCGGGGACTGATCGTCGGCCGCCGGTAGGCCTTGGTTCGCGACGTCTCGGCCCTGCCGCTCCTGCACCTCCGAGACCCGTGCTCGCACCCGGGGCGGCGAGGCCGGCTCAGGAGGTGTTGACAAGCTGGCGCGCCGCCATGTCGAAGTAGCCGAGCAGCTCGGCTCGATCTCTTGGCGCCATGCCGGCGGCGTCCACCGCCTCGGTCATGTGCCGGAGCCAGGCGTCGCGTTCCAGCTCGCCGATGACGAACGGAGCATGGCGCATCCGAAGCCTCGGGTGGCCACGCATCTCGCCGTAGTCAGCCGGTCCTCCCCAGTACTGGATGAGGAAGAGGCGCAGGTGCTGCTTGGGCTCGGTCAGGTCCTCAGGGTAGAGCGGGCGCAGGAGCGGGTCGCCCGCGACCCCTTCGTAGAACCGGTCGACCAACTCCACGAAGAACGCCGACCCCCCGACGCGCTCGTACAGGCTCTTCGTATCCGTCACTCCCTTTACGGTAGACGGCTCGGCGCGCTCGCCGATCCTGCCGCGTCACCCGACCGGCTCTCGGCGGGCGTTGTGAGCAGTGCCTCGAAGACCACCGGTGCTTCGAACGCCGCCCGGCGAGCTGCCCGGCGGAAGGCCGCCAGCATGGCCGGCCCGAGCACGAGGATGCACCCGGCGGTCGTGATGGCCCGCCCGGTGTCCCAGCCGAGCGACGTCGTCCCGTCGAACACCAGGTATCGGTGGAGGTTCTCGAGGAACGCTGCACCCGGCACGTACGAGATGGAGCTGCCCGCGCCGAGGGTGAACGGCCAGAAGGACAGGTTCAGCATGAGGCCGTAGCCGTAGGCGGCGACGGCGCCATAACCGGCGAGCATCAGCACCTCCTTGCGGCCTCGGGCCGGGGGGAGCCATCCGGCAAACATTCCCACCCACGCGCAGCCAAACATCTGGTACGGCATCCACGGTCCGACCCCCCCGGTGAGGAGCGCTGAAGTGAACAGCGTCGTGCAGCCGAGAACGAAGCCGAACCCCGCACCGAACACCCGACCAGCCAGCACCAGAGTGAAGAACACGAGCTCGATGCCTGCCGTACCGGCATCGAGCGGCCGGAGAGCCGCACCGATCGCGGACAGGACGCCGAGGATGGCAATTTCCTTGGCGTCGATACCACCATCGGCAATCTCGGAGAACACCACGGCCAGCACCAGCACGAGGAGGACACCGAACATGATGGGCGCCAGGGATGTGTCGCCGAACTTTCCCGGCGCCACGACGAATGGCCAGCAGAACGCGACGAAACCTATGACCGACGCCATGACGATGACGATGCGCGATCGCCATCCGATGGCAACCGGTCTGCCGGCACTGCTCACCGCTCACCTCCCGTGCGAGTCCGGGCCACCTCGTCGACGGTGAGGTAGTCGAGCGGCGACATGATCTTGGCCACCTGAGGGGCGAGCGCCGGAGACGCGCACAGGACCCCGCGGGCGGGTCCGTCGGCCACGACGTCTCCGGCCGCCATCACCACCACCCGCTCGGCGGCCTCGGCGGCGAACTCGACGTCATGGGTGGACACCACGACCGCACGATCCCCGGCGGCAAGCTTGCCCAGCACGACCGACAGCGCCTGTTTGCCGGCATAGTCGAGACCCCGGGTCGGCTCGTCGAGCAGGATGACGCGCGGGGCCGCGGCGAGCTGCACGGCCAGGACGAGCGCGAGCCTCTGGCCCTCGGATAGGTCCCGGGGGTGGAGCCCGTCGTCCAAGCCCGGGGCGATGAGCTCCAGGATCTCTCGCGCGCGGCCGTTCGGTCCGCCCGCCGCACCGGACTCCCGGTCTGCCTGCGCGCATTCGTCTCTCACCGTGTCCAAGTACAGCAAGTCCGCCGGTGTCTGGGGAACGAGGCCGACGAGGCGACGCGCCTGGGCCGGAGCGAGCGACCCCGGGTCGCTGCCGTCCACGTCCACGGTACCGCTCTGGCGAGTGCCGGTGCCTTGGAGCGCCCAGAGGAGGGACGACTTGCCCGATCCGTTGCGCCCCATCAGGGCCGTGACCTCCCCAGCGTGAAGGTCGAGGTCCACGCCGGCGACTGCGATGGCCGCGCCGTAGCGCACGACGATGTGGCGCGCCGACAGGACGCGCTTTGGGGTGGCCGACGTTGGGGTGGCCGACGTTGGGGTGGCCACGGCACCCGATGGGTGGCTGTCCCGGTCGGCCAGCTCGTCACGCAGGTCGATGGCCTGTCGGCGGGCGTCCCTGACCGACAGAGGCAGCGGCGACCATCCCGCGAGCTTGCCGAGCTCGACCACCGGGGGTGCCACTTCACTGGACGCCATCACCTCCGCCGGCCGACCGTGGACCACCGAGCCGTCGGGTCTCACCTCGATCACCCGATCGGCGTACTGCACCACTCGCTCGAGGCGGTGCTCGGCCACGAGGGCCGTGATGCCCACGTCGTGGACGAGGCGCGTGACCGCCGCCAGGACCTCTTCGGCAGCCGTCGGGTCGAGAGCCGACGTCGGTTCGTCGAGCACCAGCACCTTCGGGTGGACCGTGAAGACCGATCCAATCGCCACCCGCTGCGCCTCACCCCCCGAGAGGGAGACGAGCGGTCGGTCTCGCAAGCCAGCGATGCCGAGAAGGTCCAGCACCTCTTCCACCCGGGTCCGCATGACGTCGGGGGCGACAGCGAGCTGCTCCATGCCGTACGCGAGCTCGTCCTCCACGACATCGGTGACGAAACCGGCGTGCGGGTCCTGCCCGACCACGCCTACCACCCCCGCGAGCTCTCGCGGCTTGTAGTTCCGGGTGTCGTGCCCGTCGACAATTACCCGGCCGGCCAACGTCCCACCCGTGAAGTGGGGGACCAGACCGTTCACCGCACCGAGCAAGGTCGACTTGCCGACGCCGGTCCGCCCGACGACGAGAGCCAGCTCTCCCTCTTCGACGTGGAGTGTGACATGGCGCAGCACCGGAGCTGGGGCAGAGTCGTAGATCACGCTCACCCGCTCGAACGCGATCATGCCGGGACCTCGCTCTCTCGCGGCGCACGGACTGTCGTCACCTGGCCGGCTGAGATGTCGCCAGTCTCACGTGGGTCTGCGGTTGCGGAACTGCGTGCGTGTGCGCTTGCGATGTCGCGTGGATGTGCGCTTGCGGTGTCGCGTGCGTCCTTGAGAGGGTGTCGTGGCGGGGGTGCCGCGATCGCAGCGATCACCGCGACGAGGATGCCGAGCGCGGGGACCAACGGCAGACGCGGCCACGACAGCGGGTCGGTCGTCGGGTTGAGCCCTGCCAACCCGCTCCCTGCACCGGACCACAGCACGACCGCCGTCACGAGGCCCGAGGTCGCGACGACCCATTCAGGGAGATGCCATGGATCGGGACGGTAGTGGGTGCGCTGCACTCGACGGCCTCCAACCGCCAAGCCTGCAACGCAGAGCAGACCCCCGACGGCAAGCGCAGGGATGCCAAGCGGCTCCGGTGCCGACCCGTCGAGCAGCCCGTACGCCCCGACACACAACCCACACATCCCTCCTACCATGCACAATCCGGTCAACCGACGCGCGCCGGGTGACGCACCTCCGGTGCGTCCGTACCCACGAGAGTCCATGGCGGCCGCCAGCTGGAGGGCGCGTTCGAGTGCGCCTTCCAGCACGGGCATGGCGATGCCGCGCAGCGAGCGGATCCCCCGGCCGCCGGCGCCCCGGAGCTTGCGAGCGCGGCGGACGCGCTGAAAGCTCTCGACGAGCTGAGGGGCGACGCTGAGAGCCACCACCACGGCGACACCGAGCTCGTAGAGGGCCCCGGGCAGTACGCGAAGCGCTCGTTTGGGGTTGGCCAGCACGTTGGCCGCGCCCAGACAGCACAGCAAGACCGCGAGCTGGAGCCCGCTGTAGAGCGCGGACAGGGTGCCCTCGACCGTCACCGCACCCCCGAGCTGGACCCCGGCCGCCCACGAGGGGAGCGGAACCCGAGGAAGCGTGAAGATGACGTGCATGTCCCGAGGGTCGATGTCACCTCCGAAGATCGAGCGAAACGCCACTCGTATGCCCACGACGACGAGTGCCATCACGAGGTAGTACTTGAACGCACGGGCCCACGGTGCTTCACTCCGCCGGTTCACCACCACGATGCCGAGGACGCCGAGCATCAGGGCCAGCAGAAGCGGGTTCGTCGTCCGACTGGCAGCCGCTGCGAGACCAATAGCCCAGATCCACCACGCCATCGGGTGCAATGTCCGAGGCACGCGACGAGCGCCGGCAATGGCCCATCGCCGGCGACGAGTCGGCACTTCTCACTCCTCCACGCGGCGCCGGCGGCGCCAAGCGAGTGCACCCCCGGTCGCGCCAAGGACGAAGAGGAGAACGGCACCTACGAGGAACGAGATGGACGGTCCCCCATTCCCTCCCGGTCGGCGCTCCCCCACCGCCGGAGCCGATGCCGACACGATCTTGGGATGGCGATTGGGTGCTTGAGTGCCCTTCGATGTCGTCATGGTCGACTTGGACGAAGGACGTGACGCCCCGCTCGACGAGGGTGAAGAGCTCCCTTCGCTCCCACCGGTCGAATTTCCACTCGACCCTGACCCTCCACTCCCTCCCGGTGCGCTCGTTGCCGACGACGAGGGCCCGGTTGGCGAGGTCGACGCCGTGGCTCCTGTCGGGTTGCTCGATCCCGCGCCAGAAGCTGGGGTGTTGGTCGCACCGGTGCCAGTGGTCGAGCCTGAGCCCGTGGTCGAACTCGAGCTGGTGGTCGAGCCCGAGCCCGTGGTCGAGCCCGAACTGGTGGTCGAGCCTGAGCCCGTGGTCGAGCCCGAGCCCGTCCCGCTGCCGGTCGAGACCCCAGTCCCACTTGTCGAACCGGGAGTGGAGGACGAGCCCGACGACGTCGCGCAGGAGGGCGAAGGTGGGCTGGTTGTGCTCGATGCCACCGTCGACCGCACCTGTGAGGGGGCGAATGACGGCGCAGTCCTGTTCGCCCCGAAGGTCCATGCCTCCACGCTCCCTGGAGCGGGGCAAAAGGTCGCTGCGCCTGTCTGGCTGTACGTCCACGATGTCGATCCCGATTCGGCGAACCAGAACGCCCAGTAGGCGTTGCCCGACGGGGTCGAAGTGCAGGGTGTCGATGTCGGCTCGTTGTCGATCCGGCAGATAAACGCTGTCCCGTACTGCGCCGTGCCCGTCGTCGTAAATCCGGCGACGTGCAGGGCGTCCAGAGCGCTGCTCGCTGTACCCCCGCACCCTCGCTCGATTGTCCCTCCCCAGTTCGCGAAATCCACTGCGACCACCACTCCTCGGGTCGTCGTACAGCTTCCGAGCGACGAACTGCTGGCCGACACCTGAATCGCGGTTGCGCCACGCGGCGAGCCGGCAGAAGCCTCGGCCGCCCACCCCACCGTCACACCAACCCAGCTCGTCGCGACAACGCCTACGAGGACGGCCGCGGCCCAGCACCGGCGAGGTGCCTTGCCAGAGGCGACGGGGATGGCGATCACGACACGGATCGCTCCGGAATGCCGGCCATCCCCACGACGTCGTCGACGCTCACGCCGAGACCCGGAAGCGATCCCATGTACCCCGCATCACTGAAGGCGTAGATGCCGCCTGTGCGGCTCACCAGCCAGTAGCCGCCCCCGTCGGGCGTCGATGCCATCCCCACGACGTCGTCGACGCTCACGCCGAGACCCGGAAGCGATCCCATGTACCCCGCATCACCGAAGGCGTAGATGCCGCCT
>JAJYWG010000005.1 GCA_021791615.1 Actinomycetes bacterium | reverse complement strand
ACTCAATCATCCGCCGGTCCCTCGGGGACAGACCAGTTGGTCGCGGTGGCGTGAAGACGGTGGTGCCAAGCAATTCCAACCGAGCGGATGGGTCGGAAGCCCCGTACGTAAGGGCGGGGAGGTTCACCCTTCGACTGAGTCCCGAAGTGGAGGAAGCCGTTCGACGCGAGGCGGAACGGACCGGTCGCTCGCAGCAAGAAGTGATTCGCGAGGCCATTGGCCGCCATCTCGGCCTCGTGTCGGGTGAAAGTGCCGGCGGCGAACTTGGTGTGCTGGTTTCCATGGGGAACGTGTGCCCACCGCGGGCACCGTCTCGGAAGGTCGTCAAGCGTCTGAGGCTTCCGCCGGGAATGACCAGCGCCGATCTTCTTGATCGGGGCGACCGGATCTGACGTGCGGTTCTACGAAGGAGAACGGAGCGACAGCAAGGCGCGACCATCCGCAAGCTCACTGATTGCCTCATCGCTGCACACGCCCTACGAGCCCAGCTTTCGCTCCTCCACGCTGACAACGACTTCGACACTCTCAGTCACCACTGCGGGCTCGCCGTCGATGAGGGCTGATGCTGTTCGATAACTCGGCACCTGGATGAAAATTCCGGGTGGGCGCTGCTCTTTCACCGGCCGCCCCGTCTTCGCCGGCCGCCCCGATTTCACCGGCCGCCCCGTCTGTCCAAACCGGCTCAACACGTTGGGAGGAGGCTCCGGCTTCTCGTCGTACGAACCTGCGGCCTCAAGTGCTCAGGTTGACGTCGAGCGCCTGCGGAGGCGGCGGACGGTCTCGTAGAGCGCGAACAAGACGACGACGAGCCACCCGACAGCCGATGCCGCGATCGCGGCTAGATCGACCTTCGGCGAGTACGTGAAGGTCACCACCCATGTACCTGCGGGCACGTTGATGGATTGGAGCACACCCCACGTGCCGACTGCGCGCGGTCGACCAACGGGCCCCAAGCGCTTGGCGCTGCCAAGTGGTGCGTGTGGCCCTGGGCGGATCGTGGCGCTCCATCCTGATGCAGCGACCTCGGAACGCACGAGCACGGCATTGCGCGAGCTGCGCACCATGAAAGTGGAAGTTCCGTTCGATGTGGTGGTGAGGACGCGGACCGATCCCGGCGACGTGCGGCCAGAAGTGCCTCTCACGAGGAACGCTGCTCCTGACGGCGACGTGTTGTCGAAGACGGCGAACGGACCGAGTGCTGCGGCGGGGTGCCACTGAGGAGCGGTCACGGTGTCGACAAGCGGCCCGTCGAGTCGGAATGCTCCTGTTCGAGAGCTGTCGATGACGGCCTGACCGACGCTCGAGGCATGCCCCGGACTTGCCTCGACGGTCACGCCAATCGCGTCGACGGCAGATGGCAGCACGATCGCGACAGATCCCCGATTTGGCCCATGGCGGATTGGGGACACATATCGAGAGGTCAGCCACACGGTCCTCGTCTGCAACCTTGTGCCCCCGGCAGCGTTCGCGCTCCCGGCAGCGTTCGCGCCCGCGCCAGCGCCCGCCCCCGCGCCCGCGCTGGAGCCATGTGGCACAGCCAGGAGCAGGCCGATACGCACTCGAGGGCGGTCGCGCACGCCGGTCACCGGCAGGTCGATGCTCTTCACATCGAGCGATCTCCCCAGGTACCAGGTGTGCGGCTGTGTCGCGACGAGCACCGAAGTTGGCGGGGGTGGGGCTGTCGCCGAGTATGTCAGTGTCGGGGTCGGCAGGGCCACCCCGTTTTCGTAGTGCACGCTTTCGATGAAGCCGCTCGCCGGGCTCACGAGCAAGCCGATGTCGAGGTGGTCGGCGAGCTCACCAGAGAGGGACTGCGGATAGAGGTGGAGCTGCTCTTGGGCGGCGGTGAGGTCGTCGTATGTCGCCGAAACCAACGCACCGTTGCCGTTGACCGAAGTGACGTTCCTCAAGATCGTGAGGTCGGGCTGGCCCAGCAGGTCCATTGTGTCCACGTCTGTGAGGCCCGGATCGAAAAAGGCCACGCGGGAGGGGCTCGCGGTAGGCGACCTCCCGGCGGTACCGTTGACCCGTGACGCCAACGCGTCGGCCAGTGCTCCCTGGTGAGCGACGGTCGCGTTGGGGAGAGGTGCCGGCGTGGTCACCACGTCGTAGAACCCGAGGTCGACGACGCACAGGCACGCCAAGACGACGCTGAAGCGCCTTCGGGACCAAGCGCGTGGGTGGCGTGCGATCAGTGCCCACACCACAGCCATGAGGGCCGGTATGGCCGAGAGCCCGAGGATGGGCCAGGTCGTCGACCGCGGGATCGTCCCGGAATGGCCGAGGGCGTTCAGGAGCCCGGGGCCATCGACGGCGAGCGCGAAGAGGATGAAGAGCGAAGCCAGCGCCGGGATCGTGACGAGCAGCCGTTCGCTCTTCTCCAATTCACGACGGCGAGTGAGGAGCACGTCGATCCAGTCGGCGAAGATCACTGCAAGGGCGACGTCCACTTCCAAGAGGTTGCGGACCAGCATCCGTTGCCCGTTGTAGACGGGAACGAGCACTTCCAGGTGTCCGAGAGGGGTGGAGCCCCCGAGCGCGAGGAGGAGGCCGACGACGACGACGCCGTACCAGAACCACCGTTCGCGCCCAGCGGGGCTCTTGCGGTGGGCTCGCGCAAGGAGGGCACAGGCCGCGACGAGCGCCCCGGCACCGATGTACCACGCGATCTCGGGATTGGTCGCCAGCGCGTTCGGGCCGACGTAACCCCCGAGCGAGGGGTGGGTGGTCCCGAACAGTGCCGGGTCGATACCCGTGAGGGTGGAGCCCCAGCCGAGCGACCCGGTCGAGAAGAACGCGTAGGAGGCGCCGGCCCGTTGGGAGTGCAACTGGAAGAGCACGCCGGGGAGGAGCTGTGCAGCCGAGCCCAAAGCGGCGATCCCGGCCGCGAGGATGACGGTGCCGACGAGCTGCGCACGGCGGGCCGGGGTACGCCACCACAGAAAGACGGCGTAGGCGACGACGACGAGCGCTCCGTCGATGATCGGCTCGGGTGAGCCGGTGAGGACGAGCAGCGACCCCGCGCCCGCCAGGACAGCCACCCACGGCAGCCAGGATCGATCGGCCGGCCGGTTGGCCAGGCGCTCCAGCCCGACCAGGCACCACGGCAGCCAACCGGCTGCCAGCACGAGGTCGATGTGGACGTTCTGTGCCACCACAAAACCGCCGAACCCGTAAGCGAGCGCGGCCAGCGACCCGGCAGTCCAGGATCGGCCGCGGCATCGGGACAGGGCGAGGATTCCGCATGCACCGATCACCTGCCCCGATGCCTGGTTGACCACCCACGCCAGGTCACGTGGCAGCACGGCAAAGAGCCAGGTCAGCGGGTAGGCAGCCCCGGCGTTGAAGCCGGCCAGGAGCGTGGTGCCGACCCAGATGTACGGATCCCAAAGCGGGAGATGCCCGTGCGCCAAGTCGACACCGACCAGAACCCTCAACGGGAAATTCTGGATGAGGTTCGAGTTCCGCAGGATCGGGGTGCCCAGGGCCGCGGGCAGGCCCCACATTCCCAACCCCAATACCAGGAACACAGCCGGTATGACGACCGCCGGATGCAGTGCCCGACGTCTCTTCGTGGGCGGGCGGGTGCGCTCGGGGTCGGCCGCCATCCGGGACGTTCTAGCACTGGCTCGAGAGCCTGTTGGTAGCATTGTCCGATGGCGCGGACGTCCCTGCCGAATTCGGACGGCGCCCCCTCAGCCTCTCTGGCCGCTCGCCTGCACGCTCGCTGGTCCGCCGAGCCTCTGCCAACGGCCCTTGCGCTCGGCGCCGGGTTCGTGCTCGTCGTCGCCGCCGCCTACCACGTGATGTCCTGGAGGATCGGTCCGGGGGCCGAGCACACGTTGGACCTGGCGGTCTTCCGCACTGCGGGGCAGTGGGTCCTCGACGGCTTCAACCCGTACTCGGTGCACTTCGGCAGGCACCTGTCGTACCCGCTGCCGTTCACCTACACGCCGTTTGGCGCGCTGGCATTCGTGCCGCTGGCCGTAGTGCCGAAGCTCCCGTTGGCCTGGCTCTGGGACACGGGCGTCCTGGTCGTGCTGGCCGCTGCGCTGCTGCCGTTCTTCCGGCCCCTGGTGAGCCGGGCCGGTCGGTGGGCGCCATTTGCGTTCGCGGTGGTCTTGGCCTTTTCGATCTGGTCCAGGCCGGTCCAGGACAACATCGGTGGCGGGCAAGTGGACATCTTGCTCATGGCGATCTGCATGGCCGACGTGCTCGTGAAGCGCCCCCGATGGCCCCGGGGCATGCTGATCGGCATCGTGGCCGCGATCCAGGTCGCCCCCGCCATTTTCGCCGTGTACCTGCTCTTCAGCAAACGATGGCGCGCGTTCTGGACGGCGGTGATCACGGCGGCCGCGGCCACCCTGCTCGGAGCGGTCGTGATGCCCGGTCCCTCGGTGGAGTACTTCACCAAGTTGCTCTTCCAGCCGAACCGAGTCGGGACAGTCAAGTACTTCTCGAACCAGTCGCTGTGGGGGATGATGGCTCGGGCCACATTGGGACCGTGGCATGGAGTGCTCCTCCTCGTCGGGGTGGCATTGGTCGGCGTCGGCGGGTTGGCGGCTGCGGTCCGGTGCGATCGCAGCGACCTCCTCCGGGCGGTGGTGATGGTCGGGCTGGTGTGGTGCTTGGTCTCACCGGTCACCTGGATCCACGGCATGGTGTGGATCCTCCCGGCTCTCGGGCTGGTGGTGGCCGATGGCCGGTCGTGGTGGCGAGTGGCCGTCGCTGTGATCGGGGCTGCTTCCCTCGTGCTCCAAGTGCCGAACCTCGACTCCAATCCAGCCTCGGTGCACATACCGAGCGTGCTGGCCGCGGTGGTGATCGACGACTACGGGCTGGTGGCGCTGGTGCTGCTGATCCTGCTGGCTGCCGGACCGCTCTCCGCGCTCGTTGCCGAGCTGCGAGAGCGATGGCGCCACGAGCCGGAGCGGGACTCGGAGCGGGATTCGGAGCGGGACTCGAACGGGGACCCGGCGCTGGACTCAGCTCCGGCCGGGGAGCCATCGAGCACTCTTCACGGACGCGCTGGGCGCAGTGCCGATCGGAGACGAGAAGCCGTGTCGCTCATCGCTGAAGCCAGCCCCGACTGACGGCAGGCCGCCTACTTCAGATCGTGAAGGCGAGCTGCGTGGCGATCGT
Organism: Actinomycetes bacterium; assembly: GCA_021791615.1. Next base: position 49,196 of record JAJYWG010000005.1, on the reverse strand, counting down.
GTGCCCGAGCTGCTCGTCTCCGTCGAAGGAGACGGCAGCGAGCTCTTCGGGGAGAACGGCACGTCCTCCGGCCAGGCGGGCAAAGACGCTCGACGACAGGGCGATCACCACGTCCGGCGATGCCGTGAGCTGCGGCACCACGCGCGCTCGATCACCGACCTCGACGTGGACTTGGCGTTCGACCGGTCCTTCGAGGCGGAAGCTGACCGACGTCCCAGGAGGCAAACCGATCTTCTTGCCCACGATGTAGCCAAGGGCCGACACCACTTCGGCGATCGCCTGTTCGGGCACGGGACCGGACTCGTGGCCCGGGACGCCGACGGCCGTTCGCACGTCCTGCTCGTGCATCCAGGTGTCGAACACCCTCACTTCCATGAAGCGTTCGTACGTAGCGTTGCCGACGGGCGTCCACGACGGCGCGGCGAAGTCGTCCGCGGTCATCGCCCGCAGGGCCGCCAGCCGCTCGGACGTGACGGCGACGTAGTCCTCGAGCAGCTCGGCGTGGCTCCGCTCGCGCAGCGTCACGATCCAGGCCTCGTTCGTGCGGGCGATGGCGTTCTTCACGTGTCCGGCGTCGAGCACTTCCTGGCGAACCTCGGGGACCGCTGTGCCGAGCAGCATGCGCTCGGTCCCGACCACGTGCGCCAGGACGTCGTGGACGTCCCAGCCGGGGAGAGCAGGGCGAGCCCATGTGGGTTCGGAAAGGTGGCCCATCAGCTCGCCAAACACCTCCCACTCTCGTGCGAGCAGTTCCACCACGCGCTCGCCCGCAGGGCCGGCGGCTCCACCTGCGGCCGTGCCGGCGGCTGTATCGGCAGTGCTCATCAGACCTCCCTTCGGTCGGACCCGAGGCGTCGTATCTGCGCTACCTTGGCTCCCCTGCCCCGGCGGCGTCCAGCTCCACTCCTGCACACCTCGAGATCACCTGCCCGACGCCACAGGTCGCGGGCGTGTAGCCTGGTCCCACCTCCAGCGTGGAGGTTCTCGGTGCTCGGCCCGCCTGCCCGGCAGCAAGCGAAGAAGGTGGTCGGTGCCCCAAGTCCTGGAGCCGCCCGTGGAGTTGCATGGCCACGAAACGCCGAACGCACGCGACGGCGCACGCGACGGCGCACGCGACGGTGCCGGTGCCAAAGGTCCCCTCCACCAGACCACCCCGGCACGGATCTTCACCGCTATGGTCGTCTTCGGACCGCTCCTCGGCGTGGTCGTCGCCATGGTGGCGTTGTTCGGCCACGGCGTGAGCATCACCGACCTCGTCCTGGCGCTCACCGGGTTCGTCGTGACCGGCCACGGTCTCAGCACCGGGTTCCACCGGCTGTTCAGCCACCGGTCGTTCGTCCCGGCTCGGTGGGCCAAGATCGCACTGGCCGTCGCCGGGTCCATGGCGTTCGAGGGGAGCCTCATCGGGTGGGTGGCGAACCATCGGCGGCACCACGCCTACACCGATCGGGAGGGCGATCCCCACTCGCCTTACGCGTACGGGACATCGGGCCGAGCGCTCGTGCGAGGGCTCGTCCACGCGCACGTCGGCTGGCTCTTCCAGGGGCAGCGCACGGAGGAGGCCCGTTGGGCGCCCGACCTCCTCGCCGATCCGGACTTGGTCCTCGTGAGCAACCTGTTCCCGCTGTGGTGCGTGCTCTCACTCGCCGTGCCGGCACTCATCGGCTGGGCGATGACCGGGACGTTGGCCGGCGCGATTGGTGGGTTCGTGTGGGGAGGGCTCGTCCGGATCTTCTTTCTCCACCAGACCACGTTCGCCGTCAATTCGGCGTGCCACATCTGGGGCGACCGCCCGTTCGTCACGCGCAGCTCTGACCGCTCCACCAACTTGGCGCCTCTGGCGATCCTGTCGATGGGCGACAACTGGCACAACCTCCACCACTCGCTCCCGGTGCTGGCCCGGCACGGCGTGGACCCCGGGCAGCTTGACTCGAGCGCCCGGCTCATCAGGATCCTGGAGTGGATGGGTGCGGCGACCGAGGTGCGTTGGCCCAGCCCGGCGATGCTCGACGCCCGTCGCCGCCCCGACGCCCGTCGCCGCGCCGACACGCGCCGCGCCGACACGCGCCGCGCCGACACGCGCAACCCCGACACGCGCAACGTCGACACGCGCCAACCCGGCCGCTCTCTGCGCTCACGCGCCCCCGACGAGCAGATCGCGCAACACAGCGGCTCCTGAGTGCTCGACGTCCCGGGTGGCGGTCACGAGCACCAGGTGCACCGTGCCGGCCCTCCGGGCCAGCTCCCCGAGTGCCGCGCCGGCGCGGCCAGACGCGAGCTCGCGCCGGTAGCGAGCGGCGAACTCCTCGAAGCGCTCGGGCGCGTGGCCGTACCACTTGCGCAGCGCGGTCGAAGGTGCGACGTCCGGTGTCCATGTAGAGAACTGCGCACGATCCTTCGACAGCCCGCGCGGCCAGAGCCGGTCGACCAGGACCCGGACCTCGCCCGCGTCCGAGGTCGGCCCCAGCTCGTAGGCGCGGGCGACCTCCACCGCGAGGTGCCTCGGACCATGCCGGAGCCGGGGCGCCGGGGGGGCGAGATCGGCCCAAGCCGCCGAGAATTCTCCGGCCAGGCGGGAGAGCTCTTCGAGGTGGAGCGTGGAGAGCCGCTCCAGGCGCAGGGCCCCTTTGGCAGTGAGACGGAGCCGGACCACGCGCTGGTCGCGGCTGTCCCGGGCACGCGTCACCAAGCCGGCCGACACGGCACGGTCGACCAGCCCGACCGCGCTGTGATGGCGTACGAGGAGCGCGTCGGCGACGTCGCCGATGGTGGGCCCGGCGGCGTCTCGGTGCCCTCGCACCGCCAAGAGGAGCTGGTGCTGCATCGGGGTGAGCCCGGCCGCGCGGGCCTGCTGGGCGCTCCAGTGCTCGAAGCGGCGCAGTCCGGTGCGTAGCGTGAGGAGACGGGCGTACGTGGCATCGGGCAATGGCACGACGACGTTTTACTACCGTCGTCTCCCGCGAGCCCGAGCGGCAGTCCGCTGGCCCGGCGGCGGACCGGCGTAGTGTGGGCAAGCCCCGGGCGCGGCGCTCGGGGCTTGGAGGTGCAGGCGATGGGGCCGTTGCGAGGTCGAGCCGTTCGCCCGGCGGTGGGTGTCGCCGTCCCGAGCGCTCTCGGCGGCTTCCTCGTCGAAGGGGACCAGCAGGCGGTCACCCGGGTCGTGCTCCCGGGGCAGAGGGGATCGGCCGCCCTCCTTCCCGCCGGCGAGGTTCCGGCGTGCCTCCAGGACGCGGCGCGCCAGCTCACCGAGTTCCTCGCAGGAGAGCGTGCCGACTTCGACGTCTTCGTGCGATCGTGCGGCACGGCGTTCCAGGAGCTGGTCTGGGCCCGTCTCGCCTCGATCGGCTACGGGGAGACGATCACCTATGCGGAGCTGGCGGCCGCAGTGGGCCACCCGGCGGCCGCCCGCGCGGTCGGCCAAGCGGTCGGCGCGAACCCACTGCCGGTGCTCGTGCCGTGCCACCGGGTGGTGGGGTCCGACGGGAAGCTCGGTGGCTACGCCGGGGGGCGCGACCTCAAGTCGTCGCTGCTCGGCCTCGAGGCAGACCGGCGGCTCACGAGCTCGGCGGCCGGCGGGAGGAGCTGAGGTGGCTGCGCGGCGGCGCTCGTGGTGGGGTTGGGGCTACGAGGGGGACGGTTTCGCTCCCGCAGAGATCGACGCCATCGGTAGTGTGCTGGCCGAGCGGATGGGGGTGCGCCCGAGAGCGAGGATCGATCCGCCCGACCCCGGTGCTCTCGACCTGCCCGCGCCGAGGATCGGCCTCCCGCCTGCGCTCGCCGCTCTGGGCTCGTCCGCTCCCGAAGACCGGGCCCGGCACGCGATGGGCTGCAGCTACGCCGACGTGGTGCGGGCCCTGGCCGGCCGCGTGGAGCATCCACCGGACCTGGTGGTCCGTCCCGGTGACGAGGGGGAGGTTGCGGCCGTCCTCGAGTGGTGCGCGTCGAACGAGGTGGCGGTGGTCCCCTTCGGTGGCGGTACCAGCGTGGTCGGCGGTGTCGAGCCCGACGTGGGCGACGGGTTCGGCGCGGTCGTGAGCCTCGACCTGGAGCGGCTCTCGGGCGTGCACGAGGTGGACCAGGTCTCGCTGGCCGCCCGGATCGGCGCCGGCACGCTTGGGCCCCGGATCGAAGACGACCTGCGGCCGCTGGGCCTCACCTTGCGCCACTTCCCCCAGAGCTTCGAGTGCTCGACGCTCGGCGGGTGGGTCGCCACCCGGGCGGGTGGCCACTACGCCACCGGGCGCACCCACATCGACGATCTCGTCGAGTCGGTGCGCGCCGTGACGCCGGCCGGGACCTTCGCCTCGCGCCGGCTTCCCGGATCGGGTGCCGGCCCGTCGCCGGACCGGCTCCTGATCGGCTCCGAGGGTGCGCTTGGCGTGGTGACCGAGGCGTGGGTGCGGGTCGTGCGGCGACCGCGCTGGCGGGCGGGAGGCACTGCGGTGTTCGACCGGTGGTCCGACGGCCTCCTGGCGGTGCGGGACCTGGCCCAGTCGGGGCTGGGCCCCGCCAACTGCCGCCTGGTAGACGCGGCCGAAGCCGAGATCACCGGCGCAGGAGACGGTGGTCACGCCGTTCTTCTGGTCGGGTTCGAGTCCGCCGACCACCCGCTCACCGGCGATCTCGACCGCGCGGCAGAGATCGTCGCAGCCCGCGGCGGCGTCCTCGGGCCCGACTGGAGCGCCCGGGACACCGGGTCGTCCGATCCGCCGGGGGGTGGAGCAGGCGGGGCCGGGGCGTGGCGGCGCAGCTTCCTGCGGGCCCCGTACCTGCGCGACGCGCTGGCGCGGCTCGGGATGGTGACCGAGACCGTGGAGACCGCGGTCACCTGGGACCGGATCGACCAGCTCCACGACGCCGTGACCTCCGGAGTGACGGCCGAGCTTGCCCGGACCGGTGTGGAGGCGGCCCGGGTGACGTGCCGCATCACCCACGCCTACCCAGACGGCGCAGCACCGTACTTCACGGTGATCGGACAGGCGCGGGCCGGCGCCGAGCTCGCGCAGTGGGACCAGGTGAAGGCCGTCGCGTCCGAGGCGATCCTGGCCAACGGCGGGACGATCACCCACCACCACGCTGTCGGCCGTGTCCACCGGCGCTGGTACGAGCAGCAGCGGCCCGCGCTGTTCGGGACTGCGCTCGAAGCGGTGAAGGCCTCCTGGGACCCGGCCGGGATCTGCAACCCGGGCGTGCTGGTGAGCCGCGCCTGGCGGGCCACGGCCTGACGCGCCGGCGCTCGGGAGCCACGCGTGCGCGCGTGCTCAGAGCGACTGCTGGTGGGCCAGCGCTTCGGGGTTGAGGAGTGTGGCGGTGCGCCGGGCGCTCTCCCGGGCGCGAGCGGTCGTGCCGGTGATGCCCATCGCGAGCACCGACAGACCGCAGCCCGACAGCACCCACCAGCCGGCCCGGCTGGCGGCGGGCAGCTCGGTGGCCAGCGATCCGTGCAGGTGGGCGGTGACGAGCGCTCCGACCACCGCGACCCCGAGCGTCTGGCCGATCTGGCGTGACGTCGACGCGACGCCCGCGGCGACCCCGGCCTGGTCGCGGGGCATCCCGGTCACCGCGGTGTTGGTGATGGGGGCGTTGACCATCCCGTAGCCGATCCCGAAGATGGTGTAGGCGGCGAACAGCCAGGAGAACGCGGTCGTCGCCGTGATGCCGGCCAGCATCACGGTGCCGGCGGTGAGGAAGACCCCGGCGACCACCAGCGGCAAGCGCGCCCCGTGGCGGCCGACGATGCGCCCGGAGATCGGTGGCCACAGCATTGCCATGGCGGCCATGGGCAAGGTGTCGAGCCCGGCGTCGAGCGCCGACAGGCCGCGGGTCTCCTGCAGGTACAAGGTGTTGAGGAACAAGAACCCGCCCAACGACGCGAACGCCGTCACGGCGACGACGGTGGCGCCCGAGAACGGGATGGACCGGAAGAACCGCAAGTCGAGGAGGGGTTCTTTGCGCCGGGGCTCGATGACGAGCAGGCCGACCAGGGAGATCACCGCCGCCGCCAGGGGCACGAGGATCCGAGCCGCGGTCCAGCCGGCAGCGGGGAACTCGATGATGACGTAGGTGAGGCAGGCGAGCAGCACGACGACCATTGCCTGCCCGGGGGGATCCAGGGCGCGGACCCGAGACGCGCGGGACTCGGGCACGTAGCGCAAGGTGAGGACCACCGCAGCCAGGCCGACCGGGATGTTGATCCAGAAGATGGAGCGCCAGCCGACCGTGGTCACGAGGAGACCGCCCACCACCGGGCCGAGCGCCATGCTGATCCCGATGACGGCTCCCCACACGCCGATGGCCTGGGCCCGTTCCCGAGGCTTGGTGAACGTGTTGGTGATGATCGACATGGCCACCGGGTTGAGCATGGAACCGCCGAGCGCCTGGACGATCCGGAAGGTCACGAGCAGCTCGAGACTGGGCGCGAGGCTGCAGAGGAACGACCCGGAGACGAACAGCAGCAGGCCGACGACGAAGGTCCGGCGGCGGCCCAGGCGGTCGGCCGTCGAGCCCGACAGCATGAGGAAGCTCGCCAGCACCAGGGTGTAGACGTCGATCACCCACTGCAGGCCGGACACGCTCGAGTGCAGGCTCCGGCCGATCGACGGCAGGGCGACGTTGACGATGGTGATGTCGAGCCCGACGATGAGGAGGCTCATCGAGCAGATGAGGAGGATCCCGATCCGTCGCGCCCGGCTCAGCTCGTCGATTGCCACCGGGTCACCGGCGGGTCCGCGGGGGTCACGGGACGCAGCGGGCACAGTGACCGGCAGCATAAGGAGCGCGGGCACGCATCCGTTCGCTGCGGCGAGCGCAGGCGCCCGCGGCTAGATTTGGCCGAGAGGAGCGCTCTTCGGGTCGCTGCGCACGTACGTGATCGGATCGGGGCTGGGGGAGGGCGATGTTCGCCACCATCGTGGTAGGGACCGACGGGTCCCAGACGGCGCGGCGTGCAGTATCAGTGGCGGCCGACCTCGCGCGCCAGTGCGGTGCCCGCCTGCACGTGGTCCACGCGTTCCACGACCCGTCGGGCGCAGACGGCGGCTCGCTGGGCGCAGCTCCCAGCCGCTGGCACGAGGCCGGGAAGGCCGTGCTCGACAGCGTCCTGGCCGACCCGACCCTCTCGGGACTGCACCCGGTCGGCCACACCGTCGACGGCGCGGCGGCCGATGCCATCGTCTCGGTGGCCACGAGCGTGGGCGCGGAGCTGATCGTCGTGGGCAACCGCGGCATGTACGGGACCTCGGGCGAGGGTGGCTCGGTGCCCCAGAGCGTCGTCCGGCGGGCGCCGTGCCACGTCCTGGTGGCCCAGACCTCCTGAGGCGGCGGGGGCCTGGCCGAGCGACTAGACATCGGTCGTGGCCCGCCCCGAGTTGGAGATCGAGCTCACCCCGTCGGACACCTCGGCGGTCGAGGCCCAGATGGACCGGCTCACCCGAGCCGGCGCCGGGTGGATCAACCTGCTCCCGGGCGTCCAGGCCGACGACCCGTCGGCCGGTGACGAGCCCGGACGGCCGTCGCCGTTCGCCGGGCTGTTCGGTCCGGCACAGTCCGCGGTGACCATGGTCACCTGGGTGCCGGCGACCACCGGCCGGCGCGGCACCGAGATGGCGAACGTCGGCATCATGCACCCGCGGGGGCGCAAGGCCGCCCAGCGGCTCGCCGAGATGGGCGCGCCGGTGCCGGTGGGCTGGCAGGTCCGCCAGGACCATGCCCGTCGGGGGCTCATCGTGCACGTGCCGGCCGCGGTGCCGGCCGGAGAGGTGCTCGACTGGGCGCTGCGGGCCGGGGAGCTCCTCGCTGCCGCTCCGCTCACCGGCTCCTGGCAGGCCCGGGTCTACGAGCCGCGCCGGCGCTGACCGGCGTGCGCACGCCGAGCGCTCAGACCCCGCCCAGCTTGGCCCGGGCCAGGCGGTCCACTGCCCGGGTCGGCAACAGCCGGTGGAGCACCCACCCGAGGTGGGACTCGACGCCGACCGGCACGACCGGCCGGTCGTGCTCGACCGCACCCAGGACGGCTCTGGCGACGAGACCGGGCGCGTGCCCCCGGGAGAACACGGCGGCGATGCGCGCTACGTCCCGAGGGTTGGAGCGCTCTCCGAGGTAGCGGGTGGACTGCACGATCGGGGTGTCGATGACACCCGGGCAGATCGCCGAGACGCCGACGCCCGACGGCCCCCAGTCGGCCCGCAGGCACTGAGAGAGGGCGAGGACGGCGGCTTTGGTGGTCACGTATGCCGGCTCGGTAGCCCGCGGGGAGTACCCGAGACCCGAGGACAAGTTGACGACGTGACCGCTGCGGCGCGCCAGCATCGCGGGCCCGAACACCTGGCAGCCGTGGATGACCCCCATGAGGTTCACGCCGAGGATCCAGTCCCAGTCGTCGGGCGAGGTGTCGAGGAACCGCCCGGACATGCCGACACCCGCGTTGTTCACGAGGATGTCCGGTGCCCCGTGCGCGTCGAGGACCCGCCGGCCGAGCTCCTCCATGGCGAGACGGTCGGCGACGTCGGCCTGCTCTGCGTGCCCGCCGCACTCCCGGGCGGTCTCGGCGGCTGCCGGCTCGTCGAGGTCCACCGCCACCACCCGGGCGCCGCGCTCGGCCAAAAGGAGGGCCGTGGCCCGGCCGATGCCGCTCCCCGCACCGGTGACCACGGCGAGCGACCCGGCGACCTCCACGGCTGGCCTGCGCCGGGGACTGCTCACACCGATGCCGCTTCGGCCGCCGGCGAAAGAGCGGTCCGGTGCCCGATGAGCCGGTGGTCGGACGGGTCGAAGCGACGCAAGGCCCGCCGGAGCCCCCAGCTCGCCCCGGGCCAGACGGCCACGTTGCGCCCGGCGCCGTCGAGGTAGTAGCTATCGCATCCACCCGAGGTCCAGACCGTTTCGGTGCTGCGCTCGGCCATGGTAGCGGCCCAGCGCTGCTGGGCATCGGGGCGGACGTCGAACGCGGCCGCGCCCATGCGGTCCAGGGTGGCGATGGCGTCAAGCACGTAGGCGATCTGCGACTCGATGACGAAGACGATAGACGTATGGCCGAGGCCGGTGTTGGGCCCGACCATGAGGAACAGGTTGGGGAAACCCGCCACGGTCGTCCCCCGGTAGGCCGTGAGGCCGGCGTGCCAGGCCTCTGCCAACGACCGGCCGCCCACCCCGACGGTGCCGGCGGCGGCCGTCTGTCCGGTGACGTCGAAGCCGGTGCCGAAGATCAAGGTGTCGACCGGGTGCTCCTCCCCATCGGCAGTGCGGATCGAGCGCGGGCCGATGCGGGCGATCGGGTCGGTGACGAGGCGCACGTTGGGGCGGGTGAGCGCCGGGTAGTAGTCGTTGGAGAGCAGGATCCGCTTGCAGCCCATCTCGTAGTGGGGGGTGAGCTGCTCCCGGAGCCCGGGGTCGGGCACTTGGGCCGCGAGATGGCGGAGCGCGACACGCTCGGCCGGGGCCATGAACCGCCGCCTGCGGCGGGCCGGGCCGACAAAACCGAGCGCGTAGGTCTCGCGTCCCCAGTACACCGCGGACCGGACGGCGAGCTGCGCTGCGGGCAGGGCGCGGAACACGAGGTGCTCGGCAGCGGTGATGCGGCGGTCGCGGCGGGGGAGGATCCAGGGCGCGCTGCGCTGGAACACGGTGAGCGAGCCGACGCGCGGCTGGATGGCCGGTACGAACTGGATGGCCGATGCGCCGGTCCCGACGACGGCCACACGCTCGCCGGTGAGATCGTGGCCGTGGTCCCAGCGGGCCGAGTGGAACACCGTGCCGCGGAATTCCTCGATGCCCTCGATGGCCGGCAGGCGCGGCTCGCTGAGCGGCCCCCGGGCCGACACTAGGAACTGGGCCCGGTACTCCCCGCCGCTGGTCGCAAGCAGCCAGCGGGAGACCCCCTCGTCCCAGCGGGCGGCCTCGACCCGGTGGCGCAAGCGGACGTGGGGCAGCACGCCGAAACGGCGCGCGCACTGCTCGAGGTAAGCCTGGATCTCCGCCTGGGGAGAGAACGAGCGGGTCCACCCGGGGTTGGGCGCGAACGAGTAGGAGTAGAGGTGAGACGGCACGTCGCACGCGGCGCCGGGGTAGGTGTTGTCACGCCACGTGCCGCCGACCCGGTCCGCCTGCTCCAGGACGACCACGTCCTCGATGCCGGCTTGCCGGAGCGCCGCCGCGATGCCGATCCCGCTGAACCCGGCGCCGACGACGGCGACCCGGACGTCGGCAGTCACGCGTCGGTCCAGGCGGGAGCGGGCCGGGAGCCGGCCGGGGCCACCGGCCCGGCGCGTCCGGCATCCGTGGCCTGATCGTCATCCCACAGGCCCGCGGCGCGCCACAGCAGCGCCGTGCGCGGAGTGAGGAGGCCGAGCTCGCGCCACAGGCGCCGCACTTTGCCGACCGAGTCGCGGGCGCGGGCGCGGGCGAGCGCGCTGCGGGCGGCGTCGCGGGCGACCCGTCTCGGGACACCTGCATCGCGGGCGAACGAGGGGGAGGGGGCGAGCATCGTGCGGGCCATGATCGACAGCAGGAGGGGAGCGGCCACGGCGAGGATGGCCCGGCGGACCGGACCGAGGCGGGGGACGGATGCCTTCAGCGCATGCCGGGCGAAGGAGAGGTGGCGGGCTTCCTCGGTCACGTGGATGCGCATGATCCGTTCGGCCAGCGGGTGGGTCCCGCCCTGGCGCAGGCGCTGCCGCTGGACCGCATCGATGGGGTCCTCGCCGCCCAGCACGAAGAGGAAGAACAGCTCGGGGAAGATCCGGGCCAGGGGCAGGACGAGCAGCTCGGCGGCCAGGCGCAGCGGAGCCGACATCCCCCGCACCCGCAGGCCGCTGCGGGCCACCAGCTCGTGGAACATCATGGTGTGCTGGGACTCCTCGATGACCTCGTGGTGCACGTAGCGGAACTCGGGCCGGCCGTCGGGGAGCCGGAACACGTACGCGAGCAGTCCGCGCTGGAGCAGGTTCTCGAACTCCCAGCCGGTCCGCATCATCACGGCCACACGGTGCAGGCCGACCTCGGCCCGGCGCCCGGCCGCAAGGCCGCGGTACCAGTCGGTGGCGGCCAGCGGGTCGTCCTCCCACAGCTCCCAGCGGGGGTCGTCGGGGCGCACGGCCAGCTCGGGCGACTCCCAGTCGATGTCGGCGTAGGCGTCGAAGTGGCGCTCGACCGACTGGCGACTCAGGCGTCCGGCCAGGGTCTCGAACGCGGGGGCATCATCGAGGGCCAGGTGGGGCATCGTGTCTCCTTCGAGAGAGGCGGTCTGCGGGTGCGGGGTGACCCGGACCCGGCAGCTTGCTGGTGCCCTCCGTTTCCACTTGGTAGTGTACCAGTGCAAACTGACACAGTCAAGATGGATAATCACCTCGTGCCCGAAAACGACATCCCTCAGTCGGGCTCGAGCGGCGGGGAGGACGATCCCGACCTCGCGGCTGCTTCTGGCTCCTCTGGCCCCTCAGGCTCCTCTGGCTCGGGCCGGCGAACGTACCGGATCGACGAGCTGGCCCGGGCTGCGGGTACCACCGTTCGCAACGTACGGGCGTACCAGGATCGCGGGCTGATCCCTCCCCCCCGCCGCGAGGGGAGGGCCGGCGTCTACGGCGACGGGCACCTGGCTCGCCTGCGTCTCATCGGTTCGCTGCTCGAGCGGGGCTACACCCTGGCCAACATCGCCGAGCTGCTCTCGGCGTGGGAGCGGGGCCAAGACGTCGGGTCACTCCTCGGGTTCGAGACCGCGCTGGCCGCGCGCTGGGCTCCCGAGCCCACGGTCGCCAAGACGGCTGGGGAGCTCCTGGCGGACCTGGGGCTGGCCGGCGCGGGGCCGGGGGAGCCGGGGCTGGCCGGCGCGGGGCCGGGGGAGGCGGGGCTGGCCGTCGCGGGGCCGGCGGACGTGGACACCGGGCACGCACTGTCCTCGCTGGTCGAGCGAGCCGTCGCGGCGGGCCTGCTCGAGCGCGACGGCGACCGCTACAAGGTGGCGAACCCGGCGGCACTCGAAGTGGGTGCCCTCCTCGTTCGCTCCGGCGTCCCGTTCGACCCAATCCTGGCGGCCGGCGCCGGCCTCCGGGAGGACGCGGACCGCATCGCCCGGCGGTTCGTCGACCTGGTCGACACCCACGTCCTCGCCCCCCGAGGGGACCCGCCGGCGGCCGAGGACCTCCCCGCACTGTCCGCGCTGGTCGAACGCCTCCGGCCGCTGGCCATCCGGGTGGTCGAGACCGAGCTGGCGCTCGCGATGGAGCGGCGGATCGGGGAGCGCTTCGGCGAGCACCTGCGCAAGTTCGCCGCGCACCTCGGGGATCGGCGCGCCCAGCTCGACGACGGGAGCGCGCCTGTGAGCGACGGGCGCTCCCATCCTGGCGGCCAAGGTGCCGAGACCCGCGACGGCGAGCCGCCCGAGACCGGGCTGCCCGGGGCCGCGTCTTGAGCGCCGGAGGCGACCCGTTGCGCACCGCTGCATGGGGGCAGTGGCCCTCGCCGCTCGGCCCGGCCGACGTCACGGCATCGCGCAGGTCGCCGTCAGGGCTGGTCTCCGGCGGTGGCTTCTTGTACTGGGCGGAGAGCCGACCGAGCCAAGGCGGCCGCCACGTCGTCGTGCGCTGCCGGGCCGACGGGCCGGGCAGCGGGGTCGCGGACACGGGGGCCGGCGACCAGCGGGGCGGCCGTCCCGAGGACGTCACCCCCCTTGGGGTCAGCGTCCGCTCGCAGGTCTACGGCTACGGCGGAGGCGCCTGGTGCCTCCTGCCGGCGGCCGATCCATCCGAAGCTCCCGGGGGACACAGGGGTGTCGAGCACCGTGGTCCGGCGCTGGCCTACGTCGACAACGACGACCAACGGGTCTGGTGGCTGGGGCCCGGCGGACCCCGCCTCCTCGGGCCGGCGGTCCCGGGCGGCGCGGCAGTTGTCGGCGGGGCAGCAGGCGGCGCGGCAGCGGGCGGGACGTTCGCCCACGGCGACCTGCGGGCGACCCCGGACGGCCGCTGGGTGCTGGCGGTGCGCGAGAGGGTTGCCGGGGGTGGGGCGACCCGTGACATCGTGGCGTACCGCTGCCCGGGTCCGGCGAGCGCTCCCGAGGCGGCTGCCGGCCAACCGATCGTGCTCTGCGGCGGGAGGGACTTCTTCGCCGCGCCGCGCCCGGATCCGTCCGGCCGGATGCTCGCGTGGGTCTGCTGGGACCATCCGGACATGTCCTGGGACGCCTCGGAACTGTGGGTGGGCCGGCTCTCCGGCACCGGCGAACGACTCGTGGTGACCGGGGCCGAAAGGGTTGCCGGGGGTCGGCACGAAGGGGCCGACGGGGTCTCGGTCGGCCAACCCCTGTGGTGTGCGGACGGGAGCCTCGTCTTCGCGTGCGACGCCGGCGGCTGGTGGCAACCGTGGCGTTGGCGGCCCGGTGGTCGCCCCGAGTGCCTCTCGGACGACGAGGCGGAAGTGCACGCGCCCGACTGGCAACTGGGCCAAGCCACGATGGCCGACTTGGGCACAGGCCTGATCGCCTGCCGACGGCGCGCCGCGGGCCGCGACCACCTCGGCGTGCTCGACACCTCGGCCCGGAGCTTTGCCGTTGTGGACCAGCCGTGCGTGTCGGTGACCGCACTCTGCGCCCACCGCGGCGGCGTGGCCTGGCTGGGCTCCACGCCTTTTGCCCCGGCGGCTCCCTGGTGGATGCCTTTTTCCGGCCGAGCCGCCTCGGACTCGGGGCGGTCCACAGGTCACCGCTCTCGCCTCGGGGCGGGTGGAGCAGAGCAGGAGGGGGAGCCGGGGACCCGAGGTGGGCCCCGCTCTCTCGGGTGCGCGACGCCGTTGTCGCTCGCCCCCGAGAGCGTGTCGGTGGCCCAGCCGTTCACGTTCACCGGCAGGCGTGGGGAGCAGGTGCACGGGCTTCGCTTCCTCCCGAGGCTGGAAGGATGGGCGGGTCCACCAGCACGGCCCCCGCCCCTGGTCGTGATGTGCCACGGCGGGCCGACGGGGAGCGCCGAGCCCGGCTTCGACCCCGTGGTCCAGATGCTGACCACCCGCGGGTACGCCGTCGTCTCGGTGGACTACGCCGGCAGCAGCGGCTACGGGCGCGCCTATCGGCAGAAGCTGCTGGGCCGCTGGGGAATAGACGACGTGGACGACTGCGTCGACGCCGCAGTGCACGCGGTGGAGCTGGGCTGGGCCGACTCCTCCAAGATGGCGGTGCGCGGGAGCAGTGCAGGAGGGTTCACCGCGTTGGGCGCGCTCGTGCGAGCGGACGTGTTCGGGGCCGCGGTGTCCTGGTACGGGGTGACCGACCTCGCGGCGTTGGCCCGGTCCACCCACGACTTCGAGTCCCGCTACACCGAGCGTCTCGTCGGTCTGCCGCCGGACGCCGAGGATGAGTACCGCCATCGCTCACCGGCGCACCGCGTCGGTGACATCGCAGCCGCGGTCCTCCTCTTCCAGGGGACCGACGACCCGGTGGTCCCGGCGGAGCAGGCCGAGGTGCTGGCGGGAGAGTTGCGGCGCCTCGGGCGGCGCTGCGAGCTCCTCACGTTCCCGGGCGAAGGTCACGGGTTCGGGCGAGCCGAGACCCTCACGGCAGCGTTCGATGCCGAGCTGGCGTTCTACCGGCGAGAGCTGGCGGGGGATCGACGACCATGACCGCCGGTGCCACGCGCCGGGAGGTACCATCGGCCCGAGCCGTGGGAGGGCGCATCCGATGGCGCTGGGACGAGGTGAGCGCCCTAGGAGCGGGGTGAACGCTGCGAGGAGGCGGGCCGTGCGCGACGTGCGTGCGAGCTGGGGCCGGCGGATGGCCGCATGGCCTCCAGAGGCGGTCGATGCCGTCCTCTACGGCGCCTCGGCGGCGTTCGCCGGGGTCACCGCAGGGTTCTCGACGCTGGCCCTCTACAGGGCATGGGGTGAGATTGCCGTAGGGCCCTACCTGCTCGCGACCGTGCTCTCGGTGCTGCTCTGGCGCCGCCGACGGGCCGTTGGGCAGGGCGCGGCGGGGCAGGACGGGCAGGGCGCGGCCGACGGGCAGGGCGCGGCGGACGGGCAGGGCGCGGCGGACGGCGGGCGGGGAGCGGAGCCGGTTGGGGGGCGATCGACCCGCTGGCCGGCAGCGCGGATCTGGGTGCTCGTGGTGGTACTGGCCGGAGCGACGGTCCTCCCCCTCTCCATCGAGGTAGCCCTGCGGGGCCAGACCAACGACCCATCGCACGTCCAGCCCGAGGTCGTGGTCATCGAGCAGGCCGGTCAGCGCGTGGCCGACGGCCGCGACCCCTACCACGCCACGGCCAACCACGGTCATGTGATCTCGGCCGTTCCAGGAGAGCCAGGCTACGAGGCGTTCTTCCCGTACTTCCCGCTCATGGCGGTCTTCGGCCTGCCGGCCAGCTCCGGTGCGCCGGTCGGACTGACCGACGCACGGTTCTACTTCACCGTGGTGACCCTGCTCGTCGTCCTGCTGGCGCTCGCGCTCGCCCGCGGCCCGACCGCTCCCAAGGTGCGAGTCCTGCAGTTCCTGACCGTCCTCCCCACGGCCGCCCTGCCGCTGGCAACCGGGGGCGACGACCTTCCGATCGTGGCGTTCCTCCTCCTCGCCGTGGTGCTGGCCCAGCGCCGCCGCCCTGGTTGGAGCGGCATCGTGCTTGGCGTCGTCGCGTCGATGAAGTTCACGGCCTGGCCCCTGGCGGCCCTCGCGCTGTTTGCGGCGCGCGACCGTGAAGGCCGGCGGGCGCCGTGGCGCATGCTCGCGGGCATCCTCGTGATCGCGGTACCGGTCGTCGTGCCGTTCATGGTCCCCGACGTCCGCGCGTTCGTCTACAACGTGGTGCTGTTTCCTCTGGGGCTCGCCGGTGTGCCTTCGCCGGCGGCCAGCGCGCTGCCGGGACACGTGCTGGTCACCGTCCTCCCCGCTTTGCACCGGGTCCTGCCGGTCGTGCTCGTCGTGCTGGGAGCAGCGGTGCTCGTGCGCGTCCTGGTGCGCCATCCACCGGCGACGCCGGCCCAGGCGACGTCGCTCGCCGGCTGGGTCATGCTGGCGGCCATCCTGTTTGCGCCGGCCACCCGGGTCGGCTACCTCTTGTACCCGGCCGACTTCTTCGTCGTCGCCTCCATGCTCCGGTCCCAGGACGCCGCGCAGCTCGAGCCGCTGCACATGGCCGCCTCCCGTACAGCCGCCGCTCCTGCTGCTGTCCTCGCGACGGGCGGATCGGCCGCAGCGGGCAGGCGGGGCGTGACCGGCCGAGCAAGTGCAGCCGGCGGATCGGCCGCAGCGGGCGGGGCTGACTGACGTCCGCGGGTGGCGGTGCCGCCGCCTCGTCGCGGTCTCGACGCCCGCGCCTGCGCCGCTTCCCCATCCTCCCCATCCTCGTCCTCCTCGGTCGGGAGCTACTCGGCGTCGGGGACCTCGAAGAGCTGGATCTGGAACTCGGTGGACTGGCGGGAGGCGTGAGGTCCACTGAACTTGGTCGGGGAGACGACGGCGCCGGTCTCCCAGTACCACCCGTCGTCAGCCGCCTTCTCCGAGATGACTTCGATGCCCCCGGCGATCCCGCCGGCAGGGGCCACTGCCGAGATCTTCCATCCCTGCCGGTCGAGCACCGCCTTGTAGAAGGCGACCACTGTGGCTTCGGTCGCCCCCACCGTGAACGAGATCTCCGCGCTGTACTGACCGGTGCTCGACAGCGTGCGGGAGTGCGCGACCTGGGCGGCGCCCTCGGGCAGCGCCAACGTGTCCAAGACGTCGGCGGGGGGTGTGTCGGGCTCCTCGATCGGCTTCAGCCCTCCGCTCGCCGGCACCGCCCGAAGCGTGGTCCCGGCGACGGCCGACGACGCCTCCCTCGACGCCGTGTGCGGGGCCTGTGGCTGGGAGGACGTCAATGCGGAGAGGACGCCGAAGATCACCACGAGCCCCACCGCGATGCCCCCGACGACGAGCGCCGGTCCGAGGCGCGGTCCGCGTTGGGCTGCGGAGTAGTCAACGCTGGCTCGAGCTCCGGCGTCACGTTGGGCATCTGGGCCGGCTGGCGCGACGGGCTCGGCATCGCCGGCCCCTGCTCCTCGCGAAGCAGGGTCATCTCGCTCGGGTTCGGGGTCCACCGTGTGCGAGCATACGGCCACGCTCGACGCCCGAGCGCGCCACAGTGCAGCTCAGCGACCGCTCTCGGGACCACAGGACCATCCGAAATGGTCGATGGCGCCATGGCCCGCACCGAGGCGCCAGTGCCGAGCTCCGCGCAGGGCGCGGTGCACGTAGTCCTTGGCGCGGGACACCGCCGCCAGCGGTGTTGTGCCGAGCGCCAGCGCCGCAGCGATCGCCGCCGACAGCGTGCAGCCGGTGCCGTGGTCGTTCGCGGTGGGGACTCGATTGGCGTCGAGGACGGTGATGCCCTGGGGTCCAGCGACCACGTCGGGCGACTCGGCCGAGCTGTGGAGGTGGCCCCCTTTCACGACCACTATCCGGGCGCCGAGTGACCGCAGCTCTTCGGCCATCTCGGTCATGGCGGCGAGCGAGGCTGCCTCCTCCGCCGTGCGCCCCGTGAGCGCAGCCGCCTCGCGCAGGTTCGGGGTCAGCACGCTGGCGTGCGGTACGAGGAGCTCCCGGTAGGCCTCGACGCCCCCTGGGCCCATGAGCGCCGACCCGCTCGTCGAGACGAGGACGGGGTCGACCACGACCGGGCCGAGCGTCCCGCCGGCCACCAGCTCGGCGACGGCGGCAACGGTCGCCGGCTCTGCAAGCATCCCGGTCTTGGTGGCCGCGGGGGCGAGGTCCCCGACGACGGCATCGACTTGGGCCACCACGAGGGCGGGCTCGATGGCAACCAACCCGGAGACGCCGAGGGTGTTCTGGGCGGTGACCGCGGTGACGGCAGTCGTGGCGAACACCCCAAACGCGGCGAAGGTACGCAGGTCGGCCTGGATCCCGGCCCCCCCTCCCGAGTCCGACCCGGCGATGGTGAGCGCCACGCGGGGGCCCACGCCCTCCCCAGAGCGGAAGCCCGGGACTTGCGCTCGGCCGTCGCTCACGGAGGCGAGGCTAGCCGACAGAACCCGCTCCTCGAGAGCGAAAGGTCAAAGCTCATCTAGAGGTTGAGATAAAGCTCAACTATAGGTCAATAGTACGTCGCGGCCGGGTGCTGCGCTACGATGCTCACCATGGCATCAGGTCCGCCGACAGGGTCCGACCAGCTCGAGATCGCAGGCGTTCCCCTGGCCTCCCGGCTGCTGCTGGGCACGGGGGGCATGGTCAGCCTGTCGTCGCTGGAAGAGGTCCTCTGCGCATCGGGCACCGCGGTGGCGACGGTCGCCGTGCGCCGGATCGCCCGCTCGTCGCAGGGATCGGTGGTCGAGGTCCTCGAACGGCACGGCGTGCGCGTCCTCCCCAACACGGCCGGGTGCTTCACTGCGGCCGAAGCGGTGCTGACCGCCAAGCTGGCTCGCGAGGCGTTCGCCACCGACTGGGTGAAGCTCGAGGTGATCGGCGACGACCGCACGCTGCTGCCCGATCCAGTCGAGCTGCTGGCCGCGGCCGAGCAGCTCGCGGACGACGGGTTCGCTGTCCTCGCGTACACCAGCGACGATCCGGTCCTCGCCCGCAGACTGGAGCAGGTCGGCTGCGCAGCGGTGATGCCGCTCGGGTCGCCGATCGGGAGCGGGCAGGGGATCGGGAACCCCCAGCGCATCGAGCTGCTGGTCGACGCTGTCGAGGTGCCCGTGATCCTCGATGCGGGGATCGGGACGGCGTCGGATGCGGCGTTCGCCATGGAGCTCGGGTGCGACGGCGTCCTGACGGCGACCGCGGTGCACCGGGCCCACGCGCCCGCGACGATGGCCACCGCTCTGCGCTTGGCGGTCGAAGCGGGGCGGAGCGCTCGGGCGGCCGGACGGGCACCCCGCCGCTCTCACGCGCTGGCGTCGTCGCCCCCTCAAGACAAGCTCGAGGTGGGCCGCTGAGCACCGATCGCCCACCGCCCGTGGTGTGCGCCGTTCCCGGCCCGCGCTCAAGTACGTACTTTCACCCGGGTGAGAACGCGCGGGTGTGATAGCGCTGGGCGGCACTTCCAGCAGGGATTATAGTGTCTTACGTGCACAGGGGGCGGAAGGCGGTGACCCACCGAGCGCCAGCGGCGCGCCTCGGCACCGTGCGAGCCGCAGGGCGCCGCGCCGCAGGGCGCCGCGGGGACGACGGGCTGTCCCTCATCGAGGTCATCATCGCCACCTCGGTGCTCATCACCGTGTTCATCCCGGTCTCCCTCCTGCTCCAGAGCGGAGTGAAGGCGGTCGGGGGGGACATCCACGTGAACGCCGCGTCGAACATCGCGGCCGGCGTCCTCACCCAGGAGCAGACGGCAGCCGAGAAGAGCTCGCTGGGACCGCCGCTCGACACGACGACACCGCCCGCGCCCTTCTACAAGGAGAAGACAGCGAAGAAGTGGGTATCGCCAGCTCTCCAGACCCAGAAAGTCGGTGACGTCACCTACCGGATCTACGGCGTCGGGGGGTGGTGCGTGCTGAGCGTGCCGGCCAGCAAGCCGGCCTCGTGGGGGGACGCCTCGCACGCCACCACAGGGACACTCAACCCCGCAGAGTACTTCGTGGCCGTGAAAGTGGCCTGGGGAGCCCAGTCCGCGACACCCAACGCAGCGGGGCCCGAGAGCGTCACCGAGTACGCCCCGCTCGTGTCCCAGCCGGCGTGGTCGGTGCCGACCGCATCCCAGCTCGTCGCCGACGGCAGCACCAACTGGTGCCCGGTCGACCACGCGACAGGCGTGCTGTGAGCAAGACGAGCCGGACCCGCCGGCGGTCCCCGGTGCGCTCGTCTCGCCGAGTCGCGGGATGGAGGGCAGCCGGGGACCGAGGGCAGTCGCTGGTCGAGCTCATCGTGGCCATCGGGATCTTCTCCCTCATGCTCACCGTGATCGCGGTGATCGTCGCCACCGTCTTCACCCAGGTGTCGACGACCGTGCGCGAGGGCAAGGACTCCGCGTCCAACACGGTGAACCTCACCTACGTCACCGACCTCCTCAAAGGCGCGGTGTCGCCGGCCAACGCAGCCAGCTCCCACGGCGAGTCGCTCGCAACAGCCGGTTGCTGGGGGAGCGCGTCGCCGTCGCTTCCCACAGCGCTGCCAGTTCCGGCGACACAGGCGGACTCCCTCGCGGTGGTGAGCGCACACGACTTCGACGTCGTGCTCTGCGCGTACCGGCCGAACACGTCCTCTGGCACCCCGGCCGTCTACGAGGTCGGCATCGAGCCGGCGACGTGCGGGGGTAGTGCGAACAACGGATTCGGCACAGCATGCACGCTGGCGGTGATCGACTGGGGGACAAAATGCAACCCCGGAACGCTCGCAGGGTGCTCGCTCAGCCACGGTGGCCCACTGACGTCGGCGTCGACGTGCAGGCCCGGCAAGCTGACAGGTTGCACAACATCTGCGGGGACGATCCGTGCCACGGTGGTCTTCCGGCTGAAGAACATCGGCTGCGACAAGTACTGCCAGGGCAAGACAGGTGCCCTGACAAACGGGTCGGGCAAGGTGGCGATGGCGTGCGCGGATGCAGTCGGGGCCACGTGCACTTCGGCGGCGACCCCTCGGATCTTCGGCTACTTTGCGCCTGACACGTCGCCGGGCCAGTACGCGGCGAGCGGGGCGGCCGGCACCAACACACCGCTCAACGACGCGACGCTCCAGAAGACCGACGGGGTGACCTTGGACCTGTCCCCCCAGACGCATACCACGACACCCACGGCAGCGGAGAAGACGGCGGGCGGAGACCTCCTCAAGATCCAAGAGATCGCCGTCCAGGCGGCCGAGGTCGGCGCCTCCGAGTCGGCGCTGAACACCCAGGTGCGCCTCGTCAACCAGATCAACTCCGGGTTCAGCCCCGATCCGCTGACCGCGGCCATGCTGGCTTTGAAGCCCGACGCCTTTTACCCGATGAGCACAAGCACAACGCCTGCGCACACCGTGCGCGATACGAGCAATCATGCCCACACAGCCACTGCCCACACAGCCACCGGATGGAACACGTCGGGGACAGGCGCCACCGCGACAACTGGGCGTGGACCGAGTGCGACGACGCCGTACGCGAAGGGCCTGGAGTTCACAAAGACCAAGAAGAGCCACGTGACCACCCCGCTCGACGGATGGACCACGGGGACGAGCACGCTCACGGTGGCCGCCTGGTTCCAGTCCTCGGTGACAATCGGTCTCACATACCGGCCGCGGATCGTCGCCTCTGGTCACACCGACGCAACACACAACGGCTTCGAGCTCGAGGTGACAGGGACAAGCGGGGGGGGGTTCTTCGCCGTCGGCAACGGCACCACGTACGGGAGCGCGGACTGGAAGATGTCCCTCAAGAAGGACACCTGGTACTTCTACGTCGGGACCTACACCGGGACAACGGTGAACGCCTACATCGACGGCTCGCTGGTGGCGACCATGCCCTGGCGCGGCGGACGGTGGACGGCATCGTCCTGCCATGCCGGCGGCACACCTGTCGCCGTGGGCTGGGACCCTTGCTACACAGGGGACGCGCTGAGCGGCTACGTGGCCGACGTGGGCCTCTACACCACAGCACTCTCGGCCACACAGATCGAGGGGATCTACGAGAGCACCGGGAATTCGACATCCCACCAGGGGTGCCTGCTCTCGCCGATGCTCGCGGAATTCGGGACCGTGCCCCGGGCATCGTCGACACCGCCAGCGGCGACAGGGGAGACAGAGGCCTCGCCGACAGCCAAGGACGCCGCCCTCTACCCGCTCAGCACAGACGCGGCATCCAAGACAGTCGCCGACGTCGGAGCTCGGATCAAGCCGCTCTCTGGAGGCACATACACGTACCCTGCGATCGCCACCGCGTCCAAGAACACCAGCACAACGTACACAGCGACAGGCCCCACAGCGTGCAACTCCCACCAGGGGCACTCGATGAAGTTCACGGGCACGCATCTCACACTTCCGTCGACACCGTTCGGCGCCACACACTTCAAGCCGTCCCAGCTCTCGGTCCAGGCCTGGGTGAAGTTCTCCACGCTCAGCGGGAGCAATCCGCGGGTCGTGGCCAACGACCACACGGATGCGACCACAACACTGAAAGGGTTCGAGCTCGAGGTGAACACAGGGGGTAAGAGCGGGTTCTTTATCGTGGGCAACGGATCGAGCGACGGCTGTGCGATGTGGAGCAGCACAGTGGATCCCGCGTTCCCCACAGGGCTCAAGAAGACAACGTGGTACGACTACGTGGGGACGTACAACGGCAGCACGGTCCAGGTGTACGTGGACGGCCAGCTCATGGCGTCCACGAGCGTCGGTGAGAAGCCGGACTGCGGCAAGACGACAACGCCGTTCGCCGGCGGCGCCGTCGGCGCGTCGACAAAGCCGATATCAATCGGGTACAACCCGCGCTATGGCAGTGACTTTGCCCATGGATTGATCGCCGACGTGGCCATCCTGCCGGTGGGGCTGACCGGGAGCGAGATCGTGGGCAGCTACGAGCAGGCGACGACGCAGGCATGAGCACCCGACGCAGCACCAGGCGGAGCACCAGGCGGAGCACCCGTAGCGTCCGCAGCACCGAAGAGATGCGCCACCGGCGCCGACCCAGGGAGGCTGAGTTGCACACGCACCCGATCCGCGAGGCAGGCCAGGCGTTCATGGGGATCGTCATCGCCGTGACCGTGGCCATCGTGGCGATCCCGACCATCCTCGTGCTCCAGGCGGTCAACCAGGCGCCCCTCACGCATTCGGGGAACGTCACAAAGTCGGCCCAGGCGGCGGCAGACGCAGGCGTAGCCGACTACGAGGCCCACGTACGGGCCAACCCGACATACCCGTCCCTGTACTGCAGCAAGACAGAATTCGCGACATGCACGACTCCGGCCGACCCGCACAACCCCGCGTTCCTTGCCAAACCCCCGACCACCCCATGCGCGACATCGAAAGCCACAACACCGGGGTGGACCGAGGTGACGAGCCCCACCACAGGGATCACCTCGGGCTACCAGTACCTGGTGAACTCTGCGAAAGCCACTGCATCGGCCGGGGGCACCGTGTACGTCTACGTGACCGGGCGGGCGGGCCTGAGCGGCCGCTACACCTGCGCGTCCAAGGCCGTGTCGATCGCCGTCTACCCGCCGTCAGAAACCTCGGCCGTGAGCGTCGCCGCGACCTCGTCGTGGACATCGGTGCCCCTCCCGCCTCCCGCCGTGACACATCCCAAGGTGACGTTCAGTGCCACGATGTACGGCGGGTCGGGGGGGACCGGAGGGACCGGGACATCCGACATCATCTCGCCGGGCGGCGCGCCGGGGCCGGGAGCGGCTCTCTCCATCACCATCACGGGCCTGTCCTCGACACCGGCCGACGAGGACATCTTCGCCGGTGACCCGGGCAAGGCCGGAGTGAGCCCGGTCACAGGAGGCGGGCCGGGCCACAACCAGGGGGGCACAGGCTACGGCAAGGGTGGATCGGGGGGCTATGACGGCGGCGGTGGCGGCGGAGCGTCGGCGCTGTGCCTGGAGAGCACCACGGGCCCGACACACGCCACGGCGTGCGGGCCGACCACTCCGGTGTGCACAGGCGCGACCCCGAACGCTCCGTGCGTCCTCGCCGTCGCGGGAGGAGGCGGCGGCGGCGGGGAGACCGTGTGCTCGGGGAGCGGCGGCGGCGCCGGCGGCGCCGGCGGCAGCATGACAGGCGGGTCGGGGGGGAAGGGGACCACCTACACATTCTTCGGTTTCACGTCGGGTGACACAACCGGTCCAGCCGGCGGCGGGACCCAGACCGGACCGGGTGCCAAGGGGACTGGGTACTCGATCATCTTCGGTCTCTTCTCCTCTCAGACAGGCAATCGCGGCACAGGGCACAACGGGGGCGCGGGGGTCACCCAGACAACCGGCGGGGACAGCGGCGGCGGCGGCGGCGGCTACTGGGGCGGCGGCAGCGGAGGGACCGGGGTCGCCTGCGGCGGTGGCGGCGGTGGCGGCGGCGGGTCGTCGTACGTCGACGCCTCGTTTCCCGGTCTCGTCTATCAGGCCTACACGGCGCCGTTCGGGACCGGCCAGGTGTTCGCGCACTACACGGCGACCTCGGGAGACACGCTCGCGCTGACCGAGACGTGCGGGAGCGTCGAGCACTTCACCGTGCCCAAGTCCGGCAAGCTGAAGCTGACCGTTGACGGCGGCGCCGGTGGCGGCGGCGGCGCGGCCGGTGGCGCGACACCCGCGGGCGGCAGCGGTGGGGACGGTTCGGGCGTCGTGGTAAAGACACTTGCCGTCACGGCCGGGCAGACCTTTACCTACGAGGTGGGCTGCGGCGGGGGTGGCGTCAAGAGGACAGGATCGACCATCCTTCCGGGCTCGGGAGGCGCCGGGTATGCCTCGGGGGGGAGCGGAGAGAAAGGGCACTACAAAGTGACGACCCCGGTCGGGTGCGGCTTCCTTGACTTGGGCTCGTGCACATACAACGGGACAATGTCCGCGGCCGGCGGTGGCGGAGGGGCCACTGCCGTCTGCACCGGGACAAGCTCGAGCTGCTCGGCGACAACGCTGCTGGTGGTGGCGGGCGGTGGCGGTGGCGGGGGTATGCCGGCATGCTCTGGGACAGCAGGGTCGGGGACGGGCGGAGCCAGCGCGATTTCAGCGGGCAGTAGCTTCACGGCGAGCGCCGGTTCGCACGCCGGCAAGGGTTTCGACGGCAGCACCGGGGGCAACGCCCGCGACGGCGCGTACGGTGGCGGAGGTGCGAGCGGGTCGGCCGGCGGCGGCGGCGGCGGCAACGCCGGCAATGGCGGGAGCTCTGGTGGAGGAAGCCCCGGCGGGGCAGGCGGCCAGGGTGCGACGCACAACACAGATACCTATGGTGCTCTGGGAGTCACACTGGGTTCGGAGTCGGGGGGACCCGGGGGCGGTGGAGGGTTCGCCGGCGGCGGCGGTGGCGGTGCGTCGTCCTGCGGGCTGAATGGCGGGGGTAGCGGCGGCGGCGGGGGCGGCTCCTCCTGGGTCGACACGACAAGTGCAGTCGCGCTGCACGCCACAGCCGGCAAGGTGACAGTGGACGCAGGGAGCCTCGGTGGCCGTGGCGCCGTCAACTCATGCACAGTCAACACGTCGGAGATCGACGGGCTCTACACAGTATGCGCCGGCGCGAGCGCAGCCGCGCCAGGAGGCACGGGATCGATCCAAGCCACATTGAAGATCACGGTCACCCAGCGCCATGCCGGGTCGTGCAGCGTCACGGCCACGGCGGCGACACTGGAGAGCACGGGCGGTACGACCTCCTGGCACGTCCAGGTGGGCGGCGGTGGCGGTGCCTCGGGGACATCGGGGGGTGTCGGAGGGCCAGGCGCACTGGTCTCGGTGACGGTCACCGGGTCGAGCACAGAGCCGATCGCGGTGCTGACGGGGTGCTCGGGCTTCTACGGCTCGGGCGGCAAGGGGTTCGCCGACGGCGGCTTCTCCAAGCCCACAGGCAAGACACAGGGGCTGGGCGGCGGCGGCGGCGGCGCCAGTGCCATCTGCCTCGAGAAGGCAGCGGGTGCCACGACATGCTCGGCGGCGGCGACCCCCCTGTGCACCTCGACCACCAGCGCGCCGTGCGTGCTGGTGGTGGCCGCAGGCGGTGGTGGTGGCGGGGCGTCGGCGACAAGCTGCACGGTGGCCGGTGACGTCGGCGGGAGCGCCGGGAGCGTGTTCAGCGGCCCTGCGACAAGGACACACGTGACACTCGGGGACTACGCGAAAGGGAGCCCCGACTCGGGCGGCCTCGCCGGGGGCACAAAGGGCAAGCTCACCGGAACGCCGGTCGCGGCAAACGGCTCCAACGGCTCGCTCAGCGGGTCGGCCGCAGGCGGGGGCGGCGGCGGGTGGGCCGCCGGTTCTGGCGGGACGACAAAGACAAAGTGCGGCGGGAGCGGGGGTTCGTCGTGGGTTGCCACCGCGGCGCCGGGCGGGGTCACGTTGGGGACGCCCACGCTCGCGACCAACACATGCACCACAACTGCCGGCGGCACCACATCGCCCTCCCAGTGCTCGGGCGGCGTCGTGTACTCGACCCTCAAGCCCGGTACCGTCACCAACGTCGCCGAGAAGTCCATCCCCGTGATCACGTCGAATGCCAAGCTCACGACATGGTCGACCTCGTGACCGGGGCTCGGGTGGGCAGCTCGGCCGGGTAGCCTCGCTGCGACGAGCCGCGGCCCTGCCGCCACCCGGCGCGATGCGCACGAGTGCGCGGCCTGCTCGGCCGCGGAGCGCAGACCGCGGCGTCGGCGCAGAGGTGATGTGCGCATGAACGGCCTGGTGATCTCCGACGTGTGGAAGTCCTTCGGCACCCAGAGCGTCCTGCGAGGTGTGGACCTGGAGGTGCCGGCCGGCTCGCTCACGGCGATGCTCGGGCCCTCGGGCAGCGGCAAGACGACGCTGCTGCGCATCGTGGCCGGCTTTGACCGGGCCGACCGCGGGAGCGTGTCGCTCGGGGGCACGCTCCTCGACGGACCCCGCCACCGCACCGCTCCCGAGCACCGCAAGATCGGCTACGTCCCCCAAGAGGGCGCGCTGTTCCCGCACCTCACCGTGGGGCGCAACGTGGCATTTGGCGTCCCCCGGGCGGAGAGGCGATCGGGCGCGATCGGCGACCTTTTGGAGCTGGTGGGGATGCGCGGCATGGGCCATCGCTACCCCCACGAGCTCTCGGGGGGCCAGCAGCAGCGCGTGGCCCTGGCTCGGGCCCTGGCCGTCCGGCCGGAGCTGGTGCTCTTGGACGAGCCGTACTCCTCGCTCGACCCGAGCCTGCGGGCGGAGGTCCGAGCCGACGTCCGTTCGGTCCTGCGCCGGGCCGGCACCACCGCCCTGCTGGTCACCCACGACCAGGACGAGGCCCTGAGCTGGGCCGACCACGTCGCCGTCATCGGCAGCGGCCGGATCGCCCAGATGGGCACCCCCGAGCACCTCTACGCCCGCCCCGCCGACCCCGACGTGGCCCGGTTCGTCGGCGACGCCAACCTGATCAGCGGCCGCCTGGCCCCCGGGGCGAGGACGGTCGACACCGCCCTCGGGAGCCTGGAGGTCGGCGGCGGCGTCGCAGGGCCTGCGCCGAGCGGTGGCGCGGGGGAGGTCACCGTCCTGGTACGGCCCGAGCAGGTCGTGCTCGTGGCCGAGCCGGGGCCCGGCGACATCGGCGGCCGGGTTGCCAGCTACGAGTACTTCGGCCACGACGCCGTGGTCCGGGTGGAGACGGACCTCCCCGCGGGGCCCCGGGAGGTGGTCGTCCGTACCACCGGAGGCAGGCCGTGGACCGGCGGGACCCGGGTCGGCCTGGCGGTCCGCGGACCGGTGCTCGCCTGGGCGGCGCCCGAGGCGTCCCCGACAGACGACCCAGCCTCGCCGAAAAGGACCACGCCGGCGTAACTACGCGGCTGTGACCCGCGCCCGCTAGGATGGGCTCGTCGGATCATGGGCCGGAGCACGTCGGGAGGGCCGGATGCAAGGCGAGCAGCACGAGCAATCGACGGAGGGAGCCGGAGCAGCCGCCGGGGGCTGGAGCGGTCCCCAGGTGTGCACGCTGGTGGGCATCAGCTACCGCCAGCTCGACTACTGGGCCCGTACCGGCCTCCTGCGCCCGTCGGTGGCCGAGGCCCGCGGGAGCGGGACCAAGCGGCGCTACTCCTACCGCGACCTGCTCGAGCTCAAGGTCATCAAGCAGCTCCTCGACGCCGGTGTCTCGCTCCGGTCAGCCCGCCGGGCGGTCGAGTGCCTGCGGGAAGACCTCGGGAGCGACCTGGCCTCGGCCAACCTGGTCCTGACCGGTACCCGCTCGATCCTGGCCCGTTCCAACGGCGAAGTGGTGGACCTGCTCGCCGGGGGGCAGGGCGTCTTCAACATCGTGCCCCTGTCGGGCGTCGTCGGCGAGCTGGACGCCGACATCGCGGACATCGCCGGGGCTCCCGCCAAGGAGGCCGGCCGCGAGGCCGGCCCGGGGCACGGCGGGCGCGTCCCGGCGAGGGAAGGGCAGACCGCCAAGCCGCTGGGCCGAGCTGCCGGGGCGTGACCGAGCGCCGCCCCTTGCCGTCGAACACCCACCCCGCGGGGCGGCGGGCGGGCCGGGTGCGGTTCGCCCATCCATCCGAGCGGCTCTTTGCGGCCCTGCTCGACGTCCACCGGATCGACTGGGAGTACGAGCCGGTCGAGTTCGTCCTGTCCTGGGAGGCGACCGGGGCGGCGGCCACGGCCTTCCGGCCCGACTTCTGGCTCCCTGACCCCGGGGTGTTCGTCGAGCTCACCACCGCCGACCAGCGTCTCGTCACCCGCAAGAACGCCAAGGTGCGGCGCATGCGCCACCTCTACCCCGAGGTCCCCATCGTCGTGGTCTACCAGCGCGACTTCCTGGCCCTCGTCGAGCACCACGGCCTGGCCTACCCGCCTCCGGCTGCCGCGTAGGCTGCGCCCCGTGACCGGACCGGGCCTGCGCACGTCCCCGCTCCATCGATCGCACCTGGAGCTCGGCGCGAAGATGACGTCCTTCGGGGGCTGGACCATGCCCCTGTCCTACGAGGGCACGGTGGCCGAGCACCGCGCGTGCCGGTCGCACGCCGCCGCGTTCGACGTGAGCCACCTGGGCACGGTGGAGCTGGCCGGCCCCGAGGCCTCCGATCGCATCCAGCGCACCCTCACCAACGACCTCGCCCGG
Organism: Actinomycetes bacterium; assembly: GCA_021791615.1. The sequence continues at coordinate 20,560 of JAJYWG010000005.1, read as the reverse complement.
ATCGCCCCGGGCCGTGCCCAGTACACCCACCTGCTCACCGAGGAGGGCTGGGTGGCCGACGATCTCATCGTGTGGTGGCTGTCGGCCGAGCTGTTCCACGTCATGCCCAACGCTTCCAACACCGAGCGGGTGCTCGCCGCGCTCGGGGGGACCGACGTGACCGGGTCCCGGGCCGTGGTGGCCGTCCAAGGCCCCAAGGCCCGTCGGGTGCTCTCCCAGGTGAGCCCCGAGGCGGCCGGGGTGGTCCATTTCGGGGTGACCGCGTTCGAGTGGCAAGGCGAGCACTGCGTGGCTGCGGGGACCGGGTACACCGGGGAGGACGGCGTCGAGTGCGCGGTGCCGGCGGCGGCCGCGCCGGCATTCTGGGCAGCCGTGCTCGCAGCCGGCGCGGTCCCGGCGGGGCTGGGGGCGCGCGACACCCTTCGCCTCGAAGCTGCTCTGCCGCTGCACGGCCACGAGCTGGGGGAGGGGATCACCCCACTCCAAGCCGGCCTCGGGTGGGTGGTCGGCTGGGACAAGCCGGCTTTCACCGGCCGACGGGCGCTCGTGACCGAGCGCGAGGACGGTCCCCGCCGGCACCTGGTCGGCCTACGCTTCGACGGTCGCCAGCCGGCCCGCTCGGGTGACGAGCTCCGGGCAGGGGAGCGCCGGGTCGGGCAGGTCACGAGCGGGAACTACTCGCCGATGCTCGGGTGCGCGATCGCCCTGGCGCTGGTCGACCGCTCGGCGATGCTCACCGACGGCGACCGGGTGGGCGCGGTGGTGCGCGGGCGCGAGATCCCAGCCACGGTCGTCCCGACGCCGTTCTGGCCACCGAGGTCCGGCGCCGAGGACACGACCGGCGCCGAGGACACGACCGGCGCCGGGGGCAGGTCCTCGCAAGACGGCGGATCTTGATGTCCGACTACCTGCCGCACACCGAAGACGAAGTGGCCGGCATGCTCGGCTTTCTCGGGCTGGGCTCGATCGGCGAGCTCTTCGACGCCGTGCCGGCTGCCGTCCGCTTGGCCGGGGGCCTCGACCTGGCCGACGGCCTCCCCGAGCCCGACGTGCTCGCGCGCTTCGAGCAGCGAGCCGACGCCAACGCCGCCCGTGCCGACCGCCTGGTGTGCTTCGCAGGCGCCGGCGCCTACGACCACGAGGTGCCGGCCGTGGTCCGCTCGCTCGCGGGGCGCTCCGAGTTCGTCACCTCCTACACCCCTTACCAGCCCGAAGTCGCCCAAGGGGTGCTCCAAGCCGTCTTTGAGTACCAGACCATGGTGGCTCGCCTGGCCGGGCTCCCGATTGCCAACGCCTCGCTCTACGACGGTGCGAGCGCCCTGGCCGAAGCCGTCCACCTGGGGGTGGCGGCGAGCGGCCGGCCGGTGGTCTGGGTGTCCTCGGGGGTCCATCCCCATTGGCGGGCGGTGCTGGCGACGCTGGCGGCCGGCGCCGGCCACGAGGTCGCCGAGGTGGCGCTCTGCGACGGGCGGACCCGCTGGCCCGAGCCGGGTGGTCCGGGTGGTCCGGGTGGTCCGGGGAGCGCCGCTCCGCCGGCGCCTGGGGTGATCGTGGTGGCCTACCCCAACTACCTCGGGTGCCTGGAGGACGTCGAGGGTCTCGGGCGGCTGGCATCGTCGTACGGAGCCGTCCTGGTCGCGGCGGCGGACCCGGTGGCGACCGGGATCCTGCGCTCGCCCGGGGAGTGGGGGGCCGGGGTCGTGGTGGGCGAGGGGCAGGCCTTCGGGACCCCGCTCGGCTTCGGCGGACCGTACCTCGGGCTGTTCGCCTGCGCGGCCGCCCACGTGCGCCGGCTCCCCGGGCGCCTGGTCGGAGAGACGGTGGACCGCGGCGGCCGCACGGCCTACGTGACCACGCTCCGGGCCCGCGAGCAGGACATCCGCCGCGAGAAGGCGACGTCGAACGTCTGCACCAACCAGACCCTCATGGCGGTGACCGCAGCCGTCCAGCTCGGCTGGCTCGGGACGAAGGGCCTGGCCGAGGTCGCGCTGCGTTGCGCTCGGGGCACCCGGTACCTGCGCGACTCCCTGTCGGCGCTCGAGGGGATCTTGCCCCTCACCGGCGATACTCCGATCCTGCGCGAGCTGGCCGTGCGCACGCGGGTGCCGGCCGCCACGGTCGTCGAGCGCATGGCCGAAGAGGGCTTCTTGGCCGGGGTCGCGCTGGACGCGCTGGTGGGCCCGGAAGGGGACGGTTCGGTCGGCGCCGGCGATGCCGCCCACGGGCTCCTCGTGGCCGTGACCGAACGGCGCACCCGAGACGAGATCGACCGCTACGTGGCGGCGCTGGACCGGGCGGCGCGCTCGTGACTCGGGGCCCGGCGGCGGGAGGGCAAGCCTCCGGCGCCCCCCTCATGGGGCGCGCAACGGAGCCCACCCTCTTCGAGCTCTCCCGGCCAGGGCGCCGCTCCTGGCAGCTCCGGACCACCGCGATCCCCGAGTGGGGGGTCGAAGAGCTCGTGCCGGCCGAGCACCGCCGGGTGTCGCCGGTGCCGCTGCCCGAGGTCTCCGAACGCGACCTGGTGGGCCATTTCACCCGGCTCAGCCACCGGCAGTTCTCGGTCGACCTCGGGGCGTACCCGCTCGGGTCGTGCACGATGAAGTACAACCCGAAGGCCTTCGACGCGGTGGCAGCCCTGCCGGGCCTCGCCCTCGTCCACCCGGCGGCCCCGGCGAGCCTGTGCCAGGGGTGGCTGGCTCTCCTGGCCGATCTCGACGCCGCGCTGTGCGCCATCACCGGCATGGCGGCGTGCACGCTGCAGCCGGCAGCGGGCGCCGCGGGCGAGCTCACCGGGCTGCTGCTCATGCGGGCCTTCCACGAGGCGAACGGAGAGCACCGCTCCCGGGTCGTGATCCCCGACTCGGCCCATGGCACGAACCCGGCCTCGGTCGCCCTCGGGGGCTACGAGGTCACGACCGTGCCCTCCGACGAACGGGGCTGTGTGGACATGGCGGCGCTGCGCGGCGTCCTCGGCCCCGACGTGGCCGGGATCATGCTCACCAACCCCAACACCCTCGGTCTGTTCGAAGAGCAGATCGAAGAGATCGCCGCCGCGGTCCACGAGGTGGGGGGGCTGCTCTACTACGACGGAGCGAACCTCAACGCGATCCTGGGCGTGGTGCGCCCGGGCGACATGGGATTCGACATCGTCCACATGAACCTGCACAAGACCTTCGCCACTCCCCACGGCGGGGGAGGGCCGGGTGCCGGACCGGTTGCCGTCTCGGCGCGTGTGGCCGAGTTCCTGCCGGGACCGCGTCCTGTGCGCCGGGATCGGCGCGGCGGCGATGCGCCGGCGGCGTCCTACGAGTGGCACCTGCCGGCCCGCTCCATCGGGCGGGTCCACTCCTGGCACGGCAACGCGCTCGTCCTGGCCCGGGCGCTCGCCTACCTCGAGGTGCACGGGGGTGACGGCCTGCGCCGGGTGGCCGAGCGAGCGGTGCTGAACGCCAACTGGCTCCGGGTCCGGCTGGCCGGTGTGCTCGACGTGGCGTACGACCGTCCCTGCATGCACGAGGTGGTGCTCTCCGCCGCCGGTCTCAAGAAACGCACCGGGGCGAGCGCCCTCGACGTCGCCAAGGCGCTCTTGGACGAAGGGTTCCACTCCCCGACGGTGTACTTTCCCCTGGTGGTCGACGAGGCGCTCATGGTCGAGCCGACCGAGACCGAGAGCCTCCAGACCCTCGAGGCCCTGGCCCAGGCATTCGAGCGCATCGTTGCCGCCGCCGGCGAGGGGCAGGACCTGCGAGTGCGGCCCGAGTCGACCCCGGTCGGGCGGGTCGACGAGGCCCGGGCCGCCCGTTCGCTCGTCCCGACGTTCGACGCCCGCCCGCTGCCCTGAGCCGGCGGGGCCGGGAGCTCCGCGTTGCAGGTGCGGCGCTGCTGATGCAGCGTTGCCGGTGCGGCGTTGCCGGTGCGGCGCACCTGGGCCCGCAAATACCGCTGGGGTCGGGAGATCCCAGGCTACGCTCAGAAAGTTCCCAGCCTGGCCCAGGGAACTTCCAGATCGGTGGTCGAGGCTCGTGCTCGACCACAGGAGCGAGCGCGAGCCGGGAGCCAGCCGGGGAGAGGCGGGAACGTTGAGCACGACGGAGCTCGTCGGAGGTGCGGGGGAGCTCGTCGGGGATGTGGGAGAGCGCGGGGGAGCGGGGGGCGCCGATCGGTGGCGCCGGGCCTGGGCCGCGGCCAACCGCCCGTGGCTGGTGGCGGTCGTGGCCATGGCAGTCGGGACCGCCTACGTGCTCGGCCGGCTGGTGGTCGCCGCCCACGGGAACATCGCCGCGTTCGTCATCGCGGGCCGGATGTACGCCGATCCCGCCCGGGTGCCGTCCGGGCTCCCGGTGCGGGCGGGGACCGGGTACGACGGGGAGTTCTACTACCGCATGGCGCTCGACCCGTTCGACTTCGCCCGCAGGGCGTTCGGGATCCGGATGGACTCGCGATCGCGCTTCGAGCGGATCGGGTACCCGTTCTTGTCGTGGCTGGCAGCCGGCGGGCACGCGTCCGCGGTGCCCGACGCGATGGTCGCGGTGAACCTCGTCGCGCTGGGCGGGGTCGGGCTGGCGGGCGGGCTCCTTGCCACCGACAGCGGCCGGCACGCCTGGTGGGGGCTGGTGTTCCCCGGGTACTGGGGGTTCCTCTGGTCGCTCGGCCGGGACCTGACCGAGATCACCGCCGCCGCGTTCTTGCTGCTCGGGCTCTGGGCGTACCGCCGCAAGCGCCACCTGGCCGCCGGCCTGCTGCTGCTCGGCGCGGTGCTGTCCAAGGAGACTGCGGTGCTGCCCGTGGCCGTGCTCGGCATCGTGAGCATGGTGCGCCCCTCGGGGCGGACCGGGGTCCGCCGCCTGCTCGACCCCGCCTGGGTGGTCCCGGCCATCGGGTTCTGTGCTTGGCAGGTGGTCGTCCTGGCCGAGACCGGCGCGCTGCCGCTGCTGCGCAGCGGCAACCAGAACCTCGGCATCCCCTTCGCCGGCCTGGCTCGGGCGCTCGACCACTACGCGCACCTGCTGCCTTCCACCGCGAGCCTGCTGTGGTGGTCCGAGCTGGCCATCCTGGCGGCGATCACGGTCGCCGTCGCGTGGTCGTGGCGGGCGAGCGGTGCACCGCTGCACGAGCGGCTCGCCTGGGTTGTCGCCGTGGCGCTCGCGGTGAGCGTGGCGGTGGGGATCTGGTTGGGTGACGTCGGGTTCCGCAGCCTCGACACAATGTTCCTGTTCGGCTGGCTGGTGCTGCTCGGGACGACGAGGAAGCTGTGGCTCCCCGGTGGCGTGTGCGCCCTCATGTGGCTCGTGGTCGCCGTGGAGCTCGTGCGCTTCATCTGACCTGCTGGGTTTGATGTGCTGCGCCTGACCTGCCGGGTCCGGTCCGGGTTGCCGATGGAAGGTGTGACCACAGCTCCGATTGCCTCAAGTTGACATAATATACATTATCGGCGGTCGGGAGCGGGTGAGCGGCACTCCGTCACCGAGGAGCTCCGACCCCCAGCGTCGGGGCGGGCTGTCCCGCCGGCGAGTTTTCAGCAGAACCGTCGGAGTATCGTGCCGGGCGTGGGGTTGCGGATCACAGAGGAGCCGGACACTCTGCTCCACCGAGCCGAAGTCAAGAGGTGGGTGGACGCGTACTGGAAGCAGCGGAATTGCCCGGTGTGCGAGAGTGACGACTGGGTTGCCGAGCCTCGCATGTTCATGCTCCTGCGCCCTGCACCGTACGTTGGACGGTTTCGCCCCGTGTTCCTCATCCGCTGCAGCGAATGCTCTTACGTGGTGACCGTGAGCGCGTCGACGGCGGGAATTGCACTGGAGCCGTCAGTGCCCGACGATCTTTCCGAGCTCGAAGAGGGGAACGATTGACGCCCGCTTGTCCGTCTGGCTTGCGCAGTGGCAGGTCGAGAAGCGGTAGCGTGGTCGCGTTATGGCTCGTCGCATCGACATCGAGCTGACCAGTCGCGCCGATGGGGTGTGGACCTGGCGCGCCGCCGGGGCCAAGCAACCGAGGGGTGTCGTAGAGAGTCAGCTCGTGCCCGAGGGCATCAACGTCGGCGACGTCGTGAAGGCCGACGTCGCCTCGGGGCTCGACGGGTGGGAGATCACCGGCCTCGCTCCCCTCTCCGCTCCCGACCCCGAAGAGGCACGCAGCTCGGACCGGATCGAGATCCTTCCGAGGTTCCACCGGGACGGCGGCGTGACCGTGGAGTACGCCGGCGGCAGCCGCCGCCGAGGGGATCGAGGGTCCGAGCGAGGCCGGCGTCCGCCTTTGGAGGGTGCTCGCGGGGACAGCCGGTCTGGTGCAGCCGGAGACCGCAACGGGAGCCGCAGGGGCCCCGGTGGACCATCGGGGCCCCGCCGACCCACCGACGGCCGCGGCCGTCACGAGGAGACGTGCACCAAGTCGAACGACCAGAGCGGCGGGCGGGGTAGCGCTCCCGAGCGTGTGCGGCGGACCGACGACGTGCGGCCCCGCGAACCCAAGCCGGCCGTGTCGACGGTGCACCGCAATGCCTTCCTGGCGACGCTGGGGCCCGAGCAGCTTGCCGTGGCCGAGCAGCTCATACGAGGAGGATTGCCCGCGGTCCGGCGTGCGCTGGCCGAGCAGCGCGCCGGCCAGCCGGGCGCGCCCGCCAACGACGGACCGCTCCTCGCCATGGCAGAGCAGCTCCTCCCTGGCGTGAACTTGGCGACCTGGAAGGACCGAGCGGTCGCCGCGCGCGGCGAGAGCACCAAGCTGCGGTTGGGCGACCTGCGCTCAGTCGTCGCAGCGGCGCGGGCGGTGACCCTCGACGACGAGGGGCGTGAGCTGGCTCGAGCACTCCGAGACGTGCTGACCCAGCGGGTTGCGGCTCTTCACGACGAGTGGGTGGCGAAGATCAACGGCTCCTTGGACGCCGGCGCAGTCCGTGACGCGCTCCTGGTCGCTTCGAGGCCACCGGAGCCCTCGATGCGACTTGCCGCCGAGCAGGCGATCCGCTTGGCACACGATGCCGGGGCGGCGATGACGGCGTCACGTCCGGCCAAGGAATGGCTGGACCTCCTCAAGGCGGTCGTCGACTCCCCGGTGCGGCGCAACGTGAAGCCGGCCGGCATTCCCGACACAGCAGCCGTCCGTGAAGCAGCGCGGAACGCCTCGGGGCAGGTGCCCGAGCTGGCCAAGCTGCTCGGACTGCGGATGCCGCCTCCCCCGCCACGCCGTGCCCTCGTCGTCCGGCCGACCCCGCTCAGTCGAGCTGCCGGTTGAGGACGACCAGGCGTGCCTTGAACCCGGCTTCCTCGTAGAGCTGCTTGGTCTCACGATCTCCTGGGAGTGCAAGACCGTCCACGTGGGTGCATCCACGAGACCTGAACCACGCGAGCAGCTCCTCGACGAGCAAGGTGCCGACGCCCACCCCTCTCGCCCCCGGTTCGACATAGCACACGGCGATCTGGCCGAGCCGCCGAGCTGCGCGTGACGTCGTTACCCGCCCGGCCGCCAACCCGACGACGACGCCGTCGAAGATCCCTGCGAACAAGGAGCGGTCGGGATCGCCATCCTGCCATCCGAGCACCGAGTCCCATGGATCAACGTCACTGCGGTCTGTCGCAGCAGAGTTGTTCGAGCACGTGGCATGACCGAGCCCGAACGCCTCGGCCAGGTCGCCGCCGCGCCGGCTGCGAGCGTGGGTGCGGGCCGCGGCGATGAGCTCCGCGCAGCGAGCCAAGTCGGCCGGCTCGGCCGGTCGGACCGATTCCACGCCGGGGTCACTCCCCGGCACCCTGGCCGGGTGAGGAGTCTCGGGAGATGTGGTCGGAGCCGATGTGCTCGGAGGCTTCCGGATCGTTCGTGAGCTCGGTGATACGGTGCAAGACGGTCCGACGTTTTCGGACGTGGCTTTCGTAGTTGCGGACCGTATCGAGCTCGTTGCGCGAGAGCCCGGTGAGCCGGCGAACGACTTGCGAGGCCGACAGGGTGTCGTAGTCAGGGATGGCCAGGGTGGCCGCGTCGGGTACCGGTACCCCGTCTGTCCTGAGTACTTCGGTCACGTCGTCGGGTGCGGCCACGAAAGCAGGTGCGCCCGAGGGTTCTTGGCGCCCAGGACGGGCCGTGGCCCTGGCCGTCGTGGTCTCGGCCTCGGCCTCGGCAGCGGTGCCGGCAATGCTGATGGTCCCGCGCCCGGCATTCCTGCGGCGCTGGACTTCCTGGCGACCGAAGAGGACGGTGAGCTCCCCCACTGCCTTGGCGTTGTGGAGATCGTGTTCGATGCGCTCGCGCCCTCTGCCGGCGAATGCCGGCAACTGCTCACGAACGGTGAGGACCAGACCAACCGGTGCGAACACCACGAGGTCGAGCGCCCGGTCGAGCAAGGAGCGCTGTGCCTCCTCCTCAGCCACGATGGCCCTCGAGACTTCCGGGGCTCAGACGCAATCTCGGCACAGGAGCCTTTTCTTGTCTGCGAGCTGGCTGGGGTGCTTTACCAGGAAGCAAGAGCGACAGACGAACTCGCCAGGCTGCTTCGGGAGGACCTGCTCGGTGCCCTCGGAGCGGTCATCGGCATCGGCGACGTCCTCGTCTTCGTCGTCGACTTCGTCGTCGTCGACCACCAAGCGCTCTTTGAGGATGACGTCGAGACTTGCCTCGACATCCTCGTCCTCGTCCTCGTCGTCTTCCTCCTCGTCATCGGCTTCCTCCGCGCGCAGCGCGCTTGGCCGGACCGGGGTCTCGATGTCGTCGAGCACGAGATCGTCGTCGTCGTCCTCGATCTCTGCTTCGTCAAGGGGCTCGTCCAGGTCGTCGTCAGCGTCAAGAACGATCACCTCGTCGTCGTCGACGTCCTCGGGCGTCACCATGTCGTCCAGATCGTCAGCCATGCCGTCCTTCCCGCTATCAAGTGCAGCGGGAGCATAGACGCTCGGCGGCGGTGATCGAGCACCTCATTTCCCGGGTGAGGGGGCGCAGTCGCCCGGCAGGCGGTCGGGCCCAGGGGTCTTTGGGGCCATCCCGCCGCCGTGCTGGCGCACTGCGGCGGGACGTTCTCTACTCGAACCCCCTGGGCCTGCCTCCGCCTCTCAAGCATCCCCCCCGTGCCCGGAGGCGAACCCTCGGGTCCTTCCAAGGCGGCGGGGCGATTGGGACTGCCGTACCCTACGCGCACTGCTCCCCTGCTCGTCAAGGTCCTTGCCGCCCCGTGTGCCAGGGAGGACGCGTGTCATGCCTGGTCACGGCGTTGCAGATTTCCTGTCGGCAGAATTGAGTCGTGGACTGCCATGCCGTCGCGTGCCGGGTGCGGGCACGGCGCCGTGCTTGCACCGCAGCGGTGGCGAAGAGTCGCCGTCACGCAGTGCCGGCGGGTGCCTGAGGATCCCGGCTCCGAGCCCGGCTGGCCGCCCGGCGCTCGGCATCGAGCCGCTCGAGCTGTACCTCGCCGTGGTCCACGTGCACCATCGCGGCGGCGATGGCGTGGTGACCGGCTGTGCTGTCGATGGCCCGGTGGACCTCCTGAGCGATGCGGCGGTAGCTCGGATGGCCTTGGGTGCTCGAACGGAGCTCGACGAGGTGCATCGCCTCGCGGGCGTTCATTTGCAGGACGAACCGGATACGGAAAGCCAGGGCGACGGCATAGGCGGCCTGCTCGGGAAAGGGCCCGGCCAACGCGTCGTGAAGCTCGCCGGAGCGGGCCAGCGACTCGTCGAAGGGAGTCGCCAGTCCTGCTGCTTCGATCACCTCCGAGGTCTCCCAACCGAGCGCCGGAGAGAGGCGCTGCCACTCGACGGTGAGCATCCGATGACGCTGGAGGTCTCGGAACGCGCCGTAGTCCGAGACGATCTCGAAGCGGTAGTCAGTCCTCTCGAAAGCCCGTCCCGGCCGGTGCCGGCGGTTCCGGCGCTCTCCGGTGCAGGCGCGCAGGATCCGGGCGCGGTCTTCGGCCCCGAGGGTGCGCACCCGACGGAGGAGCTCCGCCTCGGAGAGGGTGCTCGCGGGAAAACAAGCGGCGGCGAGGACCTTGTCCTCCCCCTCGGGATCGAAGTCGAGCAGCCGCACCCGGGTGGCCGGGTCGGCCGGTGCTGTGCTCGCAGCTCCCGTGACGGCGTCGGGCCAGAGGTCCCCGACCACCTGAGCGGTCGCCTGGCGGGTCGAGGCGAGATAGTGCGACCACTCCCCTCCCCTATCGGGTCGGTCGACCCGTTCGAGGAACGACGGGATCACCTTGCGAAGCTCGGCGAGCATCAGCCCGCCGTAGTGGCGCGCTTCGGGGAGGGGGTGGCGCAGCATGTGCAAGAGGAGGAGCTCGTAGGACTGGCCCGTCCCGTAGACGCCCACATTGGAGGTGGCGGCGGCCGGAAGAAGGCCGCGAACGGCGTCGAGGGCTTTGGCACGCACGGCCTGACGATGCACAATGTCCGAGTCACCTTCTGCACGCGGGTGATGGTCGGCCACCCACGCTTGGGTGCGGCGAAGGAGTGTGGCGTAGGTGTCGAACATGCGGTCCATCTCACCGACGTACCGAGCCCCCAGGGGTGAGTCGAGGATCTCGGGCGGGCGGAAGTAGCGGTAGTGCCCGTTCGCCAGGCGTGCGTCGTAGGCGATGTAGCGGGTCGACTGCTCGAGGTAGGACATGAGACGGCTGCGTTCGAGCACTTTGGTGAGCAGGTTGGATGACTGCTCGCACGCCAGGTGCACGCCACCGAGCTGCGCGACCGAGTCGTCTCCGTACTCGAAGAACACTCGCTCGTAGAGCTCCTCGGCCCGATGGAGACCGACCGTGGCGTCGACGGTGGCATCACCGGTCACGTCCAAGTCGCCGACGAACTCGTCGAGGAAGAGGCGGCGGAGGCTCTTGGGCGAGCGAGAGTAGCGGGCGAACAGCGCTCCTTTGACCACTTCTGGCAGGTTGACCAGCGCGAACACCGGCTGGTCGAGGTTGGTCACGTACCGGCGGAGCACAGCGGCTTCTTCCCGGGTGAAGATCTCTGGGACGTAGGGAGGCATGCCCGAGCAAGATTAGAACGGGGCGGACGACCCGGTGGCGGATGCTCCGCTCCCGAAGGGTGGGGAAGGCCGCGCCGATGCTCCCAGCTCCGTCAACTGCCGAGGGCTCCGGCACCAGGCGCTCCGGCGGCAACGACGTCTCGCAGCACCATCCTCGCCGACTGGGCAGCCGCCGCGGCGATCGCGGTGTCCGTGCTCGCCTGGGCGACTTGGTCGGCCAGGTCCGCGACCTGCTTGGCGATGCGGACGAAGTCTCCGGGGGCTACTTCGCCGACGTCGAGTGCGGCGACGTCGAGTACCACCCGGAGAGGCGCACCGCGCGCCCACGACGTGACGGCACCCGCGAGGCCCCCCTCCGGACGGCGCAGCGGCGGGACCCGATGAACCGTCTCCAGCTCGCGCAGGACGGCAGAGCGCTTTTCGATCGCGGCAATCCGTTCGTCGAGGTCGGCTCGGCGAGCCGCTCCCAATCGGGAGCTTGCGGACGCATTGGTTTTCCTTCGCGCACCGGGGGTGGCGCCAGGCGAGGTTCGGCGAGCGTGCCCGAAGCGCTTGCGCGCCCGGCGGGGCTCGAACACCAGCGCCGAGAGGACGCCGGCGATGACCGAGGGCTCGGCACCGGCGAGCAGGTCGCCGTCGAGGATCTCGGCCACGAGCAGGTCGGCGTCGTGGTACACCCGCGACAGCCGCACGCCGGCGTCGGTGAGCGCCCACCCGCGGACGTAGTGCAGCTCCTCGAGGACCGCCAGCCGGCGGGCGAGCTGGTCGACCAAGAAGTCGTGGCTGGGTCTCGCTCCGCTCGCAGGGGGTGGTCCGAGGAGCGCGACATCGCTGGGCTCGGCGCTCGTCGCGCCTTGTTGCCGGACACCGTCGCGAGCAGCGTACTGCCACTGTGCGAACGAGCGCCGCAGCAAGGCGATGGCCGTCGCGCGGTCGAACCGGTGGATGAGGTTCACTGCGAGGTTGTAGGTAGGCCGGAATGCCGATCTCAGCTCAGGTGGCGGCGCAGTCGCGACCCGAGCGACGTCAGCCACGCTCATCTCGGGCGTCCACAGGACCACCGCGTGACCTTCGGGGTCCAGTCCACGCCGCCCGGCGCGACCGGTGAGCTGGGTGTACTCGCCCGAGCTCAGCATGGCACGCCCCGCCGATCCGTACTTGGAGAAGCGTTCGATCACGACTGAGCGGGCAGGCATGTTGATGCCCAGCGACAGGGTCTCGGTGGCGAAGACAACTTGGAGCAAGCCCGCGGCGAAGCACGCTTCCACCGTCTCGCGGAAAGCCGGGACCAGCCCGGCATGGTGTGAGGCGATGCCCGCTTCGAGCCCTTCGAGCCATTCGGGATAGCCGAGGACGACGAGATCGTCGTCGTCGAGGGCCGAGACGTGCTCTTCGGCGATACGGCGGATCACGGTCCGCTGGGCGCGGTCGTTGAAACGCAGCCCGTCACGCCGGCATTGCCGGACGGCATCGTCGCAGGCAGCCCGGCTGAAGATGAAGACGATCGCCGGGAGCCGATCGGCATCGTGGAGGGCGACGAGCAGTTCGCTGCGGCGTGGCGTGCGGAACGGGAGGCTCGGCGCCTCTTTGTGACCATTGCGCCAGCTCCGGGACCCGGGTCCCCGGCGGAGAGCCCGGCGCGCGATCTGGTCGACGCGCAGACCGCTGGCTGACGGCCGCATCCCGTCGAGCAGCGGCAAGAACGTGATGTCGGCATCGCGTGTCGAGCGGACGTCGGCAATCGCCATGTGGTGCCGGAGGGTGACGGGCCTCCTGCGCTCGACGACGACATGGGTCGGTCCGCGCACCGACGCCAGCCACCCACCCAGCTCGGCGGCGTTCCCCACCGTCGCCGAGAGGCAGGCGAAGACCACGCCCGGCGGGCTGAGCACGAGCACCTCCTCCCACACACCGCCTCGGTAGGGATCCTGGAGGTAGTGAACCTCGTCCAAGACAACGGTATGGAGTGTGGTGAGGAGGTCCGAGCCGGCGAGCAGCATGTTGCGGAGGACCTCGGTCGTCATGACCACAATCGGCGCGTCCGCCCTGATCGAGGAGTCGCCGGTCAAGAGCCCCACGAGGCGCGAGCCGTGATCCCCGACGAGCTCGGCGAACTTCTGGTTGGAGAGCGCCTTGAGCGGAGTCGTATAGAACGCCTTGCCTCCAGCCGAAAGGGCACGCTGGACGGCGTAGCCGGCTACCAGCGTCTTTCCCGCGCCCGTCGGGGCTGACACGAGCACCGATCCGCCGCCGTCCAACGCGTCCATCGCCTCGGTCTGAAAGCGGTCCGGTGCGAAGGAAAGGCCGGACTCGAACTTCGTGCGGACCAGGCTCCGCGACGGGGTGGTCACCGACCGAGGAGCTTCCCGATGCCGATGGCGGCGAAGTAGAACACGACGAGCGGGACGGCGAGCGCCAGCATTGAGAACGGGTCGGAGCTGGGCGTGAAGATGGCCGCTCCCGCCGTGATCGCGATCACCGACCACCGCCACCAGTGCAGGAGCTGGGCCGGCGTGACAACGCGGACCAGCTCCAAGGCGACGAGCACCACCGGGAATTCGAACGACAGGCCGAAGAGGGCCATCATCAGCAGGATCAGGCTGAGGTAGCTGTTGGGGCTCAGGATCTCGAACAGCCGCGGACCTCCCACGTCGATGAGGAATTGCAGTGCGTGGGGAAAGATGAAGTACGCGGTGGCACAGCCGGCCAAGAACAGCACGAGCGAGGCCAGGACGAAGGGGATGACATACCGGCGCTCCTTGTCACGCAAGCCCGGGGTGATGAACCGCCACATCTGCCAGAGGATCACGGGCGAGGCGAGGACGAGCCCCCCGAACGCCGCCATTTCGACGCGCAGGCTGAGCGGGTCGAGCGGTCCGGTCACATAGAAGCGGCAGTTGTGCGGGCGGACATGGCAGTAGGGGTGCTGGAGCACTCCGAGGAACCAGTTGTAGAAGACGGCGGCCACCGTCCCTGCGATCACGAACGCGACGACCGAGACGATCAGCCGGTGCCGAAGCTCGGCCAGATGCTCGGCCAGCGTCATGGCGTCGGGACTTGGCCCGCGCTTGCGCCCCACCACTGGGATCGGCACTCAGTTCATGCTCGGGTCGTCAGGGGGCCACGACCCGGCCGAAGCGGAGTCCCGCGCTGCCGAAGGCGTTGCGCGGCCGCCCGTACCGGCCTTCCGGCCGGCCGCACCGGTGTTGTTGCGAAGGGGCGCGGAGAGCGGCTCGGAGGTGACTGCAGTGGCAGTGCGTCGACCACGGCCCGTAAGGTCCGGGGGGTCCGTGGAGACTGAGGGGTCCGGGGGGTCCGCGGGGTTGCCACGGACGGCGGGATCCGCTGGATCGGCAGGCCAGGATCCGGCGTCGGCCCGAGGTTCCAGATCACCGGGGTCGGGCACCAGCTCGGGAGTGGCTGCCGTGCTGGCGAGCTGGTTGAGCAGTGCGATCGGCGAACGGGCAAAGCGGACGATCTCCTGGGAGGAGGGGAGGTCGGGGATGTTCTGGCGCACCTCCTGGTCGACCCGGTCGCGGTACTCCTGGAGCTTGCGCCAGCCGCTGCCGAGCTGTCTGGCGACCTGAGGGAGCTTGTCCGGCCCGACCAGGACCATGACCACGATGAAGAGGATGAGGAGCTTGACCGGTGTGAGGTCCAGCATGTTCGCGATCCTACCGAAGGGCGCGGCTCTCCCGGCTTCAGAAGATATGGATGCGGCTGGGTGGCCAGATTCGCATGACGACCTCCCCGACGATATAGGAGCTGGGTAGCGGGCCCCAGTAGCGGCTGTCGCAGGAGTTTGTGCGGTGGTCCCCCATCATGAAGTAGTCGCCCTTGGGGATCTTGACCGGGCCGAAGGGAGCCGTGTAGGCGTACTGGGCAGGCAACCACGGCTCTGCGAGCGGCTTGCCTGTGATGTACACCTTGCCGCCACGGGCCGAGATGGTCTCTGTGGGCAGGCCGATCACCCTTTTCACCAGGTCTGTCACTTCGGGCCCTGCGCATTCGCGGCGCTCACCGGGAGGGCGCCGGAACACGACGATGTCCCCTCGCTCAACCGGGTGGAAATCGAAAGCGAGCTTGTCGACGATGATCCGGTCGCCGATCATCAGCGTGGGCTCCATGGATCCTGACGGGATGTAGAAGGTCTGGAAGACGTACGTCCGGACCACCACCGCCACGACCAGGGCCAAGAGGACCACCACGGCCCACTCGACCATCCACCGGCGAGAGCGGCGGCGCTTGGTGGCCGGCGCCGCTCGATCGGCGCGGGCCGATGATCCTGGTCCCGATGGTCGCGACGGGCTTTGCCCGCTACCGCCTCGCTCGCTGGTCACAGGCGTCTCATCTTGCGGGTCGGCCGCCGTCGGGTCGTGGGACTCCACGGGGCCCGGGCCGTTCTCGGGGCTGTCGGGGGGCACGAGGGCCAAACCCTAGCCGAGGTTCTCAAAGAGAAGCGATCAGCCGCTCGACCCGCTCGTCGTGGGACTTGAAGGGATCCTTCAGGAGGACGGTGCGCTGGGCCTGGTCGTTCAGCTTCAAATGGACCCAGTCCACCGTGAAGTCCCGCCGGCGCTCCTTGGCGCGGCTCACGAACCCTCCGCGAAGCCTGGCCCGGGTGGTCTGGGGTGGCTGGGTCATGGCCGACGCAATCGCCGCGTCGGTCGTGGTGCGCTCCACCTGGTCGCGTCGCTGGAGGCGGTAGTAGAGGCCACGGGAGCGATCCACGTCGTGGTACGCGAGGTCGATCATCGCGATCTTGGGGTGGGTCATAGGGATGTCGTGCCTGTTGGCCGTGGCCTCTACCAGCCGGTACTTCGCCACCCAGTCGCACTCGCGCCACAGGGACATCGGATCGGACTCGAGGCCCTTCAAGCAGTGCTCCCACATGTCGAGGGCCCGGTCCTCGTCGGGGCCGATCCCCTGGCGATCGCGGAAGCGCAACGCGCGTTCGAGGTACTCGCTCTGGATGTCGAGGGCACGTACTTCGCGGCCGTTGGCCAAGCGGACACGACGCTGCCCGGTGATGTCGTGGCTGATCTCGCGGATCGCCCGGATCGGGTTCTCCAAGGTGAGATCCCGCAGCACCGTCGAGGGGTCTTCGAGCATCGACAACAGGAGGCTCGTGGCACCTACCTTGAGGAAGGTGGCGTACTCGCTCATGTTGGAGTCTCCGACGATCACGTGCAGGCGGCGGTACTTCTCGGCATCGGCGTGCGGCTCGTCTCTCGTGTTGATGATCGGGCGGCTGCGAGTGGTCGCCGAGGAGATTCCTTCCCATATGTGCTCGGCTCGCTGGCTCAAAGAGAAGATCGTTCCCCTCGCAGTGTGGAGGACCTTGCCTGCGCCGGCGTAGATCTGGCGGCTCACGAGGAACGGGATGAGGACTTCCGCGTAGCGGTTGAAGTCGTCGCTGCGCTCGGTGAGGTAGTTCTCGTGGCAGCCGTAGGAGTTGCCGGCAGAATCGGTGTTGTTCTTGAAGAGGTAGACATCGCCTCTGATCCCTTCGTCGCGCAGCCGGGATTGCGCGCCGGCGACGAGCTGGGTGAGGATCCACTCGCCGGCTTTGTCGTGGGTCACCAGGTCGCCCACCCTGTCGCACTCGGGCGTGGCGTACTCGGGATGGCTCCCGACGTCGAGGTACAGCCTCGCGCCGTTCTCCAAGAAGACGTTCGACGAGCGACCCCAGCTCACCACCCTGCGGAAGAGGTAGCGCGCCACTTCGTCCGGGCTGAGCCGACGCTGGCCTCGCAGGGTGAAGGTCACCCCGTACTCGTTCTCGAGGCCGAATATGCGACGCTGCACGTCTGTCACGGTAGCGCCGTCCCGGGAGGGCGAAGCGTTCAGTCGCCGGGTGCCTCGCCCTCCTTCGGCTCGGCGGGCGTGCTGGGCACGGCGCCCGCACTCCCAACTGAGTCCGTCGTCGCTCCGTCGGGGGCCAGGAGGCCGGCGATGTCGGCACCGTTGATGCGACGGAACGCCCGGCGGCCATTCGTTCGACTCAGCACCGCCACCTCGAGGTCGCCGGGGTCGAAAGACCGCTCGGGACCACCGAGCGCGCGCACCGCGGTCCGGAGCGCGTCGGAGAGCTCGCGCCCACCGCTCCAGTCGTCGCGCATTCGCTCGGCGATGGTCTCGGCGTCTCCGCCGAGCACCGCGAAGTCCTCCTCGTCGGTGATCGTGCCCTCGTAGGCGATGTGGTACAGCTGATCGGGCCGGCCGTCGTCCCCCAGCTCGGCCACGAGGATCTCCACCTCGAGCGGCTTCATCTCGTGGGTGAACACGTTGCCGAGGAACTGGGCATAGAGGTTCGCCAAAGAGCGGGCGTCGACGTCCTCCCGGCTGAACGTGAAGCCCTTGGTGTCCGCGTGGCGGACACCGGCCACCCGGAGCTGGTCGTACTCGTTGTACTTCCCCACCCCGGCGAAGGCGATCCGGTCGTAGATCTCGCTGATCTTGTGGAGCGAGTGAGACGGGTTGTCGGCCACGATCAGGATGCCGTCCACGTACAAGGTCGCCACCAGGGATCGGCCGCGCGCAATGCCCTTCTGGGCGTACTCGGCCCGGTCCTTCATGACCTGCTCGGGCGCGACGTAGTAGGGCATCGTCACGGCGCGTGACCTCCCGTCCCAGTCCCAGTGCCCGTCCCAGTGCCACCCGAGCCCGCCGCGGCGGTCTGGCGGGCAGCCCGGCGCCGCTCGATGAGCGAGGCGAAGCGTTGGGCGACTTCCGCCTCAGGGAGTGCTGCGTACCCGTCCTCGGTCACGACGGCCACGATCGGGTAGATCCCTCGCACCACGTCGGGACCTCCGGTCCCGGCGTCCTCGTCGGCTGCCTCGTAGAGAGCTTGGACTGCCAGTTCCACTGCCTCGTCACGGCTGAGGCCGTCGCGGTAGCCCAGTTTCACCGTGGTACGAGCGTCGCGGCCGCCCGACCCGGTGGCCTGGAAGTCCGCCTCTTCGAAGTGCCCGCCGGTCACGTCGTAGGTGAAGATCCGGCCGATGCGGCGCCGAAGGTCGTACCCGGCGAAGAGCGGCACGACGGCCATCCCCTGCATGGCCAGCGGCAGGTGCTGGCGGACCATCTGGGCGAGCTGGTTCGCCTTGCCCTCCAAACTGAGCGCGACCCCTTCCACTTTCTCGTAGTGCTCGAGCTGCACTTGGAACAAGCGGACCATCTCGACCGCAAATCCGGCCGCTCCGGCAATCGCCACAGCAGAGTACCGATCAGCCGGGAAGACCTTTTCCATCTCTCGGTGTGCGATGGAGTGCCCCTCGGTGGCCCTGCGGTCGCCGGCCATGACGACTCCATCGGTGAAACGCAGCGCCAGGACCGTCGTCGCGTGCCGCACCGATGCGGGTGCTTCGGCCGGCACCGCCGGCACACCCGCGCGCCGCAGCAAGCTGGCGAAGTCGGGTCCGGGATCCTCGGTCGGGGGGAAGATCGGAAGTGCCACAGGCGGCTACTGGCCGCCCTTCTGGACATAGTTGCGCACGAACTCCTCGGCGTTGTCCTCCAGGACCTCGTCGATCTCGTCGAGGAGGTCCTGGAGGTCGGCCTTCAAGCGCTCCCCTTTGTCTTGGGCAGGCGGCGTCTCGACGATCTCGTCCTCGGTCCGCCCCTGACCACTCTTGCGCTTCTGCTCTCGCTCCGGCATTCTCAGTCCCCTTGTCGTGCCCCTCGGCCGACCTTCGCCGGCGCCTTGTTCAGGTCGTGCACTCGCTCACCCGCTCAAGCGTTGGAGGAGATCGGCAGGTCCGACGCTCTCCTCCAGGAGTACCTCGGTATGGCCGGCCGTTCCCTTCAGAGGGTCCATCATAGGGACCCGCCGTAGGGGATCGGTCCCCAGGTCGAAGACGAGGGAGTCCCAGTTGGCAGCCACGACCGAGTCGGGCCATCGGGCCAGGCACTGCCCCCGGAACCACGCCCTGGTGGTCCTGGGGGGCTCGGTGACCGCTCTGGCCACCGCGTCGTCGTCGACGAGGCGGACCATGCCCAGGCGCGAGAACAGCGAGCGTTCGGGGCGCAGGTCGTGGTACTGGAGGTCCATCGCCGCCAGGCGGTGGTCGTCCCAGCCGCAGCCGTGGCGCGCGCGATAGGCGTCGATGAGCTGGTGCTTGGCCACCCAGTCGAGCTCCCGCGAGAGGGATGCGGGGTCGGTCTCGAGGCCGTGGAGCACGGACTCCCAGCGGTCCAGGACGTCGGTGCCGACCGGCTCGGGACCGACGGACGCGAGCCCATGCTCTTCTGCGTGCTTGCGGGCCGCGGTGAGCAGCTCCCACTGGATCTCGAGGGCCGTCGCCGTGCTCCCGTCGGCCAGGGTCAAGGGGCAGGAGAGGGCGAGATCGGCCGAGACGAGGTGCACAGCGCGCACCGGATCGGCCAGCGTGAGCTCTCGAGGGGGCCGGACGCCATCTTCGATCATCGACAGGACGATCGCGGTCGTCCCTACCTTCAAGTAGGTGGCCACGTCCGAGAGATTGGCATCGCCGATGATGACGTGGAGTCGGCGATACCGCGCCGGGTCCGCGTGCGGCTCGTCCCGGGTGTTCACGATCGGCCGTTTGAGGGTCGTCTCCAGCCCGACGATCTCCTCGATGAACTCCGCACGCTGGCTGATCTGGAACACGACCTCGTCGGGGTCGAGTGCATCGGTCTCGACGCCGACTTTGCCGGCGCCGCAGAAGATCTGGCGCGAGACGAAGTGGGGCACGACGCCGTCGATGACTGTGGCGAACGGGATGCTGCGGTCCATGAGGTAGTTCTCGTGGCAGCCGTAGGAGTTCCCCTTGCCGTCGGAGTTGTTCTTGTACACGACGACCGCGGGACCATCGGGGAACAGGTTCGCCACGGCCCGCATGGATCGCCGCAGCACCTCTTCGCCCGCCTTGTCGTACAAGAGGAGCTGTAGCGGGTCGGAGCACTCGGGCGAGGAGTACTCCGGGTGCGCATGGTCCACGTAGAAGCGGGCGCCGTTGGTGAGGACCGTGTTGGCCAGGTGGGTCTCGACCATCGGCGGCATCGCCCCTTCCCGGGCGACACCGCGAGCGTCGTTACCGGGGGTCTCGTCCTCGAAGTCCCAGTCGATCCGTCGATCGACGTGCGCAGTGTAGGCGTTCACGAGCATCGAAGACGCCGCGATGGGGTTCGAGTCAGGTCCGGCACGGTGGATCCCGTACTCGGTCTCGATCCCGTACACCCGCTGGGTCGCCACGCACCGACCCTACCTGCTGGTCCCCGGGCGGACCTCGGCATTGCCAGGGACCCGACGGCCACTGGTCGGCTCCGCCGCGGCTCAGAGGTACTGACCGGTGCCGACTCGTTCGATTGCCCGACCCCCGGTCACGTCGCGGTCCTCGCTCAGGAGGGTCCGCACGTAGACGATGCGCTCGCCCTTCTTGCCTGAGATCCTGGCCCAGTCGTCGGGGTTGGTGGTGTTGGGCAGGTCCTCGTTCTCCTTGTACTCCTGGCGGATCGACTCGAGGAGGTCCTGGGTGCGGATCCCTCTTCCCTCGCCGGCGATCTCCCGCTTGATGGCGAGCTTCTTGGCCCGACGGACGATGTTTTCGATCATCGCTCCAGAAGCGAAGTCGCGGTAGAA
>JAJYWG010000390.1 GCA_021791615.1 Actinomycetes bacterium | reverse complement strand
GCGTACCGCCGGCCGCTCCTGCTCCACCGCCTCCCGTCCCGGCACCTGGCGTACCGCCGGCCGCTCCTGCTCCACCGCCTCCCGTCCCGGCACCTGGCGTCGTTCCACCGCCTCCCGCTCCGGCATACGGCTCGTCCCCACAGCACGCCCCATCCCCGGCATCTCCTCACCCGGCTCAGGTCGCTCCAGTACCGGGCGCCTACCGCCCGTCGGCAATTCCCGGAGCTCCAATAGGTTCCTCATCTCCCCTCGCCCATGCCGTTCAGAGATCACGCAAGCCTCGAGGGCTGACGACGACCATCGCTATCGTCATCGTCGTTCTCGTGGCAGCGGCGATCGCCATTCCGATCCTGGGGACGACCAAGCACCCGACGAGCGAAGCTCCGCTTGCGGGAACCACCACTGCTGCATGGAAGATCGAGTCCTATCCCTCTGGACAGGGTTTGACATCGGGCCACCTCTTCGCGATCTCCTGCGCGGGGACGACAGACTGCTGGATCGTTGGCAATCGTGGGACATCTGCCGGCTCACAGAGCGCAGTCATCTTGGCGACGACCGACGCTGGGAAGACGTGGGTGACTCAGAACCTTCCGGGGACATCCGTCGGGACCGCGTTGGCTTCGGACGGCCATCTGTTCTCGGATGCCTGTGTGTCACCGACAGACTGCTGGGCTATTGGTGCGACCCGCACATCGCTTGCCATTATTTCGACCAAGGATGGCGGCTCGACGTGGACAGTTGACTCGTACCCGCCCAGCCTGAAGAGCGCACACCTCCTGTCGCTCTCGTGTGCTTCGGCGACAGCCTGCTGGGCCCTCGGAGCGTCGTCCAAGGGGACAGCCATCATCGTTGCCACGAAGACAGGCGGATCAACCTGGGCAGAACAGCCGTATCCGGCAACTGCTGGGATTTCGAAAGATGGCTTGTACTCCATCTCATGCCCCACGGCACAGCGGTGCTGGATCGTCGGCGGGTCGACAACCGGTCTCGTGATCCTCGGCACCACAGATGGAGGAGCAACATGGTCTGTCCGCCCCTACTCCTTGCCGAGAAAGGTCTTTGGCAAGGTGCTGAGCTCGATCGATTGCTCGACACAGAGCACATGCCAGATTGTCGGGCTGGCCGCGAGTGCGTCGACAGGATCTGGGGTGCTGGGGATGGGCACCACTGATGGAGCAAAATCCTGGAAGCTCGACACATTCCCTGCCGGCTCAGGACCGCTCGACTCGGTCTCTTGTGTCGGCCATGCGACGTGTTGGGCAGTAGGGGGTAGCTCGACAGCTACCGTCATCGCCGAGTCGGGAGGTGCGAAATGGGAGACGCAGGGACTTCCGCAGTCCCCCCCGAGGTCCGCGCTCACCCTCGATGCCGTTTTCTGCTCGACGAGGTCGGCATGCTGGTCTCTCGGCACCCAGACGACAGGGCATCCAGTCATTCTCGACGCCCGTGCCCATTGAGCGACACGTACCCGAGCCGACCAGGCGCCGATGCCTTCTCTCAAGAGGAAGGAGGAAGGCGAACGGCTTGACGCGATCGTTCTCGAGTCGCCCACAGTCGCCACCGCCGTACGACGTCATCCACGAAATTCTGCCCCGTTGCCAGCCGGGTCAGCACGTCAGACTGCCCTTGGGGTCTGGCCAACATCCACGAGTGCCCACCCGGCACCCACTGCACCTGCCCGCGCGCGCATTCTGCAAACTCGAGTGCGGTAGCGGCAGTGGCCACGCGGTCGAAACATCCCCACTCGGTGAGCATCGGGATCTCCCAGGCGACCAAGTCCCGAACTTCCGGCCGGAGGTCAACCGTCATCAGCATGCTGCCCACTGGCAGAGTCCGTCCCATGGTCCGTATGTTCCGGCGGACATCGGGCAACAATGAGCGAAACGTCGAGAGCATGCGTCCGACGAGCAGATCGGGAGTATCGAGAATGACGGCGGCGATCATGTCGGCAAAGGGCGCGGCATCTGGAAAGAACGGCGAGAGCATTGCCGGCAAGATCCCACGACGCTGCTTCCATGCCGGAGTCGCGATGCCGTCCCGATAGACGATCCCAAGAGTCATTGTCGGATGTCCATGGGCATACTGGACTGCGACAGCTCCGCCCATCGAGTGGCCCAGCACCACGACGGGGCCCGCGTCCACATGACCGAGGATGGTCGAGACCTGCTCGGCCAGCATCGACATGTTCACGTCATCCCACTCGAGCGGGTCGCTCCCGCCGAAGCCAGGGAGCGATGGGTTCACGATGCGCCACCCAAGAGCCTGGGCCAGCCGTGCACTCTCCCTCCAGTACATACCGCCACCGGCAAAGTAACCGTGAATGTTCACCGCCCAGATTGGCGGCGTGCCGGGACCATCGGGACCGTGAGCTCCTTCGTTGTCGGACACCGCGAACCTCAGCCTACGGTCCCCAGAACGAACGACACCGGGGACCATTCGTACCTCAGTGCGGCGACCAAGCTCCGCGCCTCGGCGCCCGCTCACTCCATCACGTTCCTTCCCGCGTGGTTCTACGCTGCCTTCGGGCCCGGTGCCCCGAGTTTCGGCCGCGGTGCCTCCTGAAGTCCTGATCCTGGCCGGCTTTGAAGAGCCGAGCCCCGAGGAGGCAACTGGTTCAGGAACAGACTGCATCGTGAGTGGAAACGCTACAGCAGACTGACAGTCTGTTGGGGGGACGGTAGTGTCCGGATCACATGTCTGGATCCAGCAACCCCCTACGCCGTGCCGCGTTGAAAGCGGTGCTCGCCGTTCGAGAAGTGCATGGTCTCGGACTTGGAACGTCCAACGCGATCGTGGGCCATTCCATCGAGATGGCGCTGGACGCCTGGCGCGAGCGCCGGACGGCCCGAGGTCCGGCCACGACCCGGTCTCCCGGCCGTCTTGTGTCGGCGTTGCCCATCGAAGATCGGGATCGGGATGGGGCGCTTCTCGGGGCACATTGCCTGTTCACCGAAGGGGAGCTCGAACTGCGCTTCCTCGACGATGGCCTCGTCCGCATTACGTGGGGTCCAGGCGAGCTTCCGGTGCCGTGGGCACTTGCTGTGGACCCCGGAGAGCTGCGACCCAGGGGAAATATCGTGTGGGACGACGGCGGATCCGCCGTGGGTTGCAGGCTCCACAGTCCCTCGATGGCGATCGAGGTCGGTCGAGGCGGGGACGTCACCATGCGCAGTCCGCAGGGGCATCTCCTGCGCCGCGAGCTCCCTCCCCTGCGACGCGGGGCGATCGTCACTTCCCGAAGTGTCCTGCGTCCCGGTGAGCACGTGTCCGGCCTCGGTGAACAGGCGTGGGGCGTTGATCTTCGGGGATCTGCTCATCGCTTGTGGAATCGGGACCCTGGTGGGGCTTGGGGACCGGGACAGGATCCCTTGTACTGCGGAATCCCGGTTCTGGTTGGCATGCACCCTGATGGCGACGTGCTGGTGTTCCACGAGAACACCTATGACGCCGAGGTACGCGTCGGAGGAGGGCGCGGTTCGGCCGCGGCGGCACCTGCCCAGGTGGAGTTGGCGTTCGCCGGTGGAGCTCTCCGTCACTACGTGGCCATCGGCGGACTGCCGATGCTCCTTGACCAGTACACCGTGCTCACCGGCCGTCCGGCCATGCCACCACGATGGGCACTTGGCTACCACCAATGCAAGTGGGGATATCGATCCGAATCCGACATCCGTGAGATCGCGGAGGGGTTCGCGGACGAATCGGTGCCTCTAAGCGCTGTGCACCTGGATATCGACTACATGGACGGCTACCGGGTGTTCTCCATCGACCGTGAGCGCTTCCCCGACATGCCGTCGCTGGCCGGCAGCTTGCGAGAGCGCGGTACGCGCCTCGTCGCGATCGTCGATCCGGCCGTGAAGGCCGATCCTTCATACGACGTGTATCGGGACGGAGTGGAGGGTGGCCACTTCGTGGTCGGCGAGGACGGCCACCCCTTCCTCGGGGTTGTCTGGCCGGGGCGATCAGCGTTCCCTGATTTCACCGATCAGGCGACCCGGGACTGGTGGGCTTCATGGTACCGGCGCCTGCTGGACCAAGGAATTTCGGGTATCTGGCACGACATGAACGAACCGACGTCCATCACGCTATGGGGAGACCGGACGCTTCCATCGGGGATCCGTCACTCGGTCGAGGGGCGAGGAGGAGACCATCGGGAGTGCCACAACGCGTACGGCTTGCTCATGGACCGTGCCGGGTGGGAAGCGATGAAGGACTTCGACGGCGAGCGCCGACCCTTCCTTCTCTCTCGATCCGGTTGGGCAGGAATGCAGCGATGGGCATGGAATTGGACGGGAGATATCGAATCGAGCTGGGACGGCTTGCACCAGCAGATCGCCACGGCGATTGGCCTCGGGCTGTCCGGGGTGCCTTTTACCGGTTCGGACATCGGTGGTTTCAGCGGCATTCCAGACAGCGAGCTCTACCTTCGCTGGCTCGAGCTGTCAGTGTTCATGCCGTTCTGCCGGACCCACTCGGTGATGGGATCGCCCAACCGCGAGCCGTGGCGATTCCAAGAACCCTACCGTTCGGCAATCGACCGGCTCATTCGTTTCCGCTACCGGTTGCTCCCGTATCTCTACACTCTGGCTCGTGCTGCGAACCTCCACGGCCACCCCTTCGTGCGGCCGTTGTGCTGGCCGGACGAGAATGGCGGCTCGTCCCTCGCCCGGCCGGTCGACGATGCCTTCTTCCTCGGCAACGCGTTGCTGGTGGCGCCGGTGACCTCCCCCGGCGCGTCCTCCCGCTCGGTAGAGGTTCCTACCGGTCGTTGGTACTCGTGGCGCGCGCTGCCTGCCATCATCAACGGCGAAGCGACCGACCAGGAGTGCGATGTGGTGAGCACGGTGGAGGGCGGGAGGGTGACGACTATTGCAGTACCTCCTGGGCAGCCCGGCGTTCTCGTGAGGGAAGGAACGGTGTTGGGTCTTGATGACGGGTGGGGGAGTGCGGTCCCTGAGCCCGCTTCCGGGTCCCTGGCGCTGTCACATGAGCCCCGACTGTTGTCATGGCACTGCTTCCCGAAGTCCGACGGAAGTGCAGTTGGGGTCGGGTTCGACGACCCCGGCGATGGCACGGAGGCGTCACGGACCGACCGGATGACTCTTTCGGGTGCACCCCCGGTTCTCGAGTGGGAGCACGATGGAGGGTACCGGTTGCCCGATCGGGTGCGAGTGGTGTTCCACGGCGTGCGAGCTTCCCGAGCTCTGGTAGACGGCAAAGAGGTAGAGACGACGATCCGCGACGTCGGTGAGCTGCCATCCACCGTCGTCGACACGGTGCCCTTCGGCAGGTTGCAATTGGCGTCGGTCAGGTGACGTCGCGTCGGAACGTCGTAAAATAGCCGAGCACTCCAGGCACCACTCCCCAGGCGAGGAGCGCAAGACCTCCCGCCCACCAAGAGAGCAGTCGTCCAGCTCCTGTGGCGCGTCCGTTGAACACCCCTCCGACGAGTGCCGCCGACGCTTCGGATGGAAGCCAGTTCAAGTCCATGTGGAACACATTCTGGAACAGCGCGACGAGGAGCTGCTCGACGATGATGGTTCCGCCGATGGTGACCAGCACCCCGGCCACTTGGTTCTTCACCAGCACGCCGATGCCTACTCCAAACAGGGCGAGCAATGCGAAAGCCCCCAAGACTCCGGGCACGACCGGCACAATTTGATGTGCGAGAGACGAGAACGACCCCCCGTCGGCGGCAAACCAGCTGAGCCCTTCGGCGCCCACCACCACGAAGCTTCCCAGCCCGAGCAGCAGTCCCCAGAGAATCGAGGCGATTGCCTTGGCAGTGAGCACGTCCGCCCGGCGGGGCGAGAAGAGGAGGGTGGTGGTCAAGACCTTGTGCCGGTACTCACCCGTGACGGACAAGACGCCGATGATCGGGGCGAGGAACAGCGCGGCTTCATAGCCCACACCGAGCATGTCGCGAAGGTCTTGGACCGTCGAGGGTGCGGCATAGCCCCCCCCAGTCAAGCTTCCGGCTTGATGGAATGGGATGAGCAGGAAGAGCCCGCACGCGACCATGTCGATCACCAAGAGGATCCATGGGCCCGGAGTCGTGCGGAGCTTGAACAGCTCTGAGCGTACGAGCCTGGTCATGCTGGCACCGGAGGGACGACGGCCTGAGGCGCCGATGGCCCCATGCTGCTTCCGAGCGACTGGGTCAGTTGGAGGAACAGCGCTTCGAGGTTCATCCCTTCTTGGGTCAGCTCGTACAGGACTATTTGGTGAGACGCCAAGAGGGGTCCGAGTTGCTCGGGGCTTGCATTGTCCACCATCACGACATCGGCAGCCACCTGCCGAGGAGAGAAGCCCGCCGCCGCGGCAACGGACACCAACCGGTTGGCCTCTGGCGTACGAACACGCATGGTTGGGCGTGCTCGGGCGGTGAGTGTTGCAAGCGGGCCTTGTTCTCTCAGTACGCCTTGGGACACGATGACCACGTCATCGACGGTCTGAGCCATCTCGGCCAAGAGATGTGACGACACCAGCACGGTGCGGCCCTCGCCCGCTAGGTGGCGCAGGAATGCCCGAAGCCACGCAATGCCCTGCGGATCCAGACCGTTTGACGGCTCGTCGAGGATGAGCGCCCCGGGGTCACCGAGCAGTGCCCCCGCCAATTCGAGTCGCTGGCGCATTCCGAGCGAATATCCCCCGACCTTTCGATTGGCGTCTGCCCTGAGCCCGACGAGGTCGAGCACCTCGTCGATTCGCCGTTCCGAGATCCCGCTGGCAAGGGTCAGCATCTTCAGGTGAGCGCGGGCTCGACGCGACGGGTGGAAGCTGGTCGCCTCCAGGACAGCGCCAACCTGGCGAGTGGGCTCATGGAGATCCTGGTAGCGCCGACCGTCGATGGTGGCCGTGCCGGCGGTTGGATAGACCAATCCGAGCAACATACGTAGGGCCGTCGTCTTTCCGGCACCATTTGGCCCGAGGAAACCGGTCACCCTCCCTGGATGTGCCGTGAAGTCGAGACCGCGCACAGCCTGGATGCTGCCGAAATGCTTCGTAAGGCCGCGCACTTCAATGGTGGCACCGGTCGTCACGCGCAGTAACCTATCGCCCTCACACCCGGTGGAGCGGCGGGGGCACTCAAAGGGTGACGATCTGGCGGATGACCTCCCCCTTCTTCAGAGCCTCGATCCCGGCGTTGATCCCCTCCAATCCGAAGCGGCTGGTGACCATGCCTTCCAGGTCGAGGCGGCCGGCCTTCCACAGGCGGATGAGACGGTGGAACTCCGTGCGAACGTCGGCACCCCCGTAGTAACTGCCCAGGAGCTTTTTCTCGCTGAAGAACAGCTCGAATCCGTTGAGCTCGAGTATGGCGTCGCTTCGACCAGCTCCCACGATGACCGTGGTTCCGCCTCGACGGGTCGCGTCCCATGCTGCTCGGAACGTCGGGGCGATGCCAATGCACTCGATCGCGTAGTCGAACCCCTCCCCGCCGGTGACTTCGGCACTGATCGCCATCAGGTCGTCAGGATGGACGCCGTGGGTAGCCCCGAATCGCTTGGCGTCCTCGAGCTTCTCGGGGACCATGTCGACGGCGACGATCTCCGCGGCACCACAGATTCGTGCTCCTTGGATGGCCGAAATACCCACGCCGCCGCATCCGAAGACTACGACGGACGATCCGACGGCGACTTTCGCCGTGTTGACCGCGGCCCCGACTCCGGTGGTGACCCCACATCCGATGAGCGCTCCAACTTCGAAAGGCACATCATCAGGTATCACCACGACGCCCTGTTGAGGGAGGAGCACTTCCTCCGCCCACGTGCCGGTGCCGGCAAACCCGAATATGTCCGACCCGCTCTCGTGGAAGTGCGTCGTGCCGGCGATGGAGAAGAAAATGTCGACACACAGGTTTGGTTGCCCGCGCAGGCATGCCTTGCATTTCCCGCACGGCGGCGTCCATGCGACGATGACATGGTCTCCAACCTTCACATCGGTCACACCGTCGCCGACGGCAACGATCTCCCCCGCTCCTTCGTGCCCGGGGACAAACGGCGCACCCTGAGGGAGGGTGCCGTTCATGCCCGAAAGGTCCGAATGGCAAATACCAGCCGCACGGATCCGGACCTTCACCTCACCGGGTCCAGGATCGTTGACGGTCAGGTCGTCGACAACTTCGACCACCTCGTTCCCGGTCATCCTGCAGACTGCACCACGCATCGCTCCTCCATCTCCTCCGTCCGCTCTTGGTCAATCGCGGAACAGCTCTTGTCGCCGGCGGGCAGCATGGACGTCGGCGAGATCTCAGCGGTGGCGACCCAAGCCGCCATCTGACCGCATTCGAGCACGCCCAGGGTGAGACGTGCAACACTTGGAAGTACCCGGGAAGCCACGGCAGGGGACTCGCCGCTCCCCGGCCAGCTCCTCGCGCCTCGCTCGGCGGCTGCTCAACTGGACAGCTCTCGTGGGAGGAGCAACCCGACCGCCACCTCGAGCTCGCCGTAGACCCTGGCGAGGGTGGACCACCCATTGATCCAGCCGACGAGGGCGGAGTACCAGACATGGCCGATCATGCGAGCACGGTCGCCGAGGTCAGGAGGTTGCGGCTCGCCGATCGCCCTCGTCACGATGCCTTCCATGAGCACCGTGACCTGCTGCTGGCACTCGACGGCACCTGGATCCGGAGATGAGAGCGAGGTGAAAACGGCCGCGACCAGCTTCGGCTGGCGTCCCATTGCCCGTAGTGCACGGTCCAGCACGTCGAGCACTCGCTGATCCGGTGAATTCCCACGGGCCGGTTGCTGGGC
The DNA here is from genome assembly GCA_021791615.1 of Actinomycetes bacterium. The sequence goes on along the minus strand of JAJYWG010000390.1, from coordinate 3,425 downwards.
CAGCCGGGCATCGAGCAGCTCGACCCAGCGGACGAGGGTGGCAGCCAGCAGGTGATCTTTTGAGGTGAAGTACCGGTACACCGTTCCCATGGCCACGCCGGCCCGGGCTGCGACGTCGCGCATCTGGACGGCTTCGTAGCCGCCTTCGAGCCCGAGATCCATTGCCGCATCGATCACCCTCTGGCGCCGCGCTTGCTGCGCTCGGGTCAGTGGTCGGAAGGTCGTCTGCATCGAACCACGATAACCTCTAGAACGTGTTCCACTCGCTCCACGAGTCGAGTTCGCCGGGTCGATCACCCCTGAAGCGGTGCCAACGCCGATCGACGGTGAGCGTGACGCACGGCACGGCCTGCGATCATTGGAGCACTGCGCCTGCCTCCGGTGCGTCCGGACCCGGGCCTTTCGTGTCGCGTCTCGGCTTCGACGCTGCCCGAACTGCGACGTCAAAGTACGCTGCTCCTCGTGGCACGGTCGAGACCCGGTCCGTCTGCTCCCGGGAGCGATCACCGAGCTCGCGCCGCCTCCAAGGCTCCCACCCCCAAGGCTCCCACCCCCAAGGCTCCCACCCCCAAGGCTCCCACCCCCAGATCATCTGAGAGCGGACCGGTCGCCACGACCGACGGGCGGGTGGCTGGGCTTCGAGGTCGCGCGACCCGAGAGCGGCTCTTGGCCGCCGTCGTGGATCTCGTTGCCAGTACCCCGTGGCGTTCGGTGAAGGTGATCGACATCGCGCGTCAAGCTGGGACGTCGCCAGCGACCTTCTACCAGTACTTCGAGAACGTCGAACATGCCATCGGCGTCCTTGCCGAGAGAATGGTGGACGAAGCTGCCGAGGTGGGCGAGTTGGTCGCAGGGGACTGGTCTGAGGCCTCGAGTTGGGAGACGGCCCTGACCGTGACGGAAGCCTTCCTTGCATTCTGGGAGGCCAACCGAGCCGTCTTCAGAGTGGTGGACCTGGCGACCGAAGAAGGTGACGTACGCTTGCGCGGCGTCCGCGTGCGTGCGCTCAATGCAGTCACCGTCGCGCTCGCACAGGCCATCTCCCAACATGCCCCCGGCGGGAGTGGGTTGCTCGGTGCCACGAGGAGCTCACCCGCGGGAACGGATCCAATGGCTGTCGCCGGCACCTTGGTGGCCATGTATGCAAGTGTGGCGGCCCACCGGTACGGCTTTGAGTTCTGGGGGATCCGGACTGGGGCATTGATCGACAGCCAAGCGCGCTTGCTTCACTGGGCGGTCACGGGTCGTCCAGGGCCCTCCGAGCTGGTCGGTCGAGAGCAGCCTGCACCGGCACCGTTCCCATCGCCGCAGTTCCCACCGCCTCGGACCGGACCTGTGCCGGGTGGGGCAGTCGTTGTCCGTCGCGCCTCGCGGGCTGGGCCAGCTTCTGAGTCATGAGATGCGACTCCTCGTCGTAGAAGACGACCCCGGCCTCCAGTCCGTCCTGCAACGTGGGCTCCAAAGGGCTGGCTATGTCGTGGACGTCGTCGAAGATGGCGAGCGGGCTCTCCGTTTCCTGACGTCCTACGACTATGAAGCCGTCGTGCTGGACTGGCGGATGCCGGGGATGTCCGGGCTGGAAGTGCTTCGAGAGGCTCGCCGTCAAGGGATGAGGACTCCGGTGTTGATGCTGACGGCGAAGGACACGACGGCCGATCGTGTAGAAGGACTCGATGCCGGCGCCGACGACTATCTCGTGAAGCCGTTCCAGTTCTCCGAGCTCCTTGCCAGGGTCCGCGCACTTCAGCGACGTCCCCCCCTTACCTTGAGCCCCCATCTCGTCGTCGGTGATCTTCGATTCGACCCTGCCGAGCTCAGGGTGACGCGTGGTGGCACCGATCTCCCTCTCACCGGCAGGGAGATGGCGATCCTGGAACTTCTCATGCGCCGGTACCCGGCAGTCGTGGACCGCCGCTCGATTGCCCTCCAGGTCTGGGACGACGAAGCCGATGCCGTGGGCTCCAACACGATCGACGTGCACCTCGGACGTCTCCGGGCCAAGATCGCAGGCGGGTCGGTGCAGATCGCCACCGTTCGGGGGATCGGCTACAAGCTGGTTGACGGCTGATGTCAAGGTTGCGTACCGGCCGATCGCACCTCGCCCATGCTGCTCGGGTCGCCGGGATCGCGAGCGTGGTGATCGCGCTCTTCTACGTCGCGGTCGTGGGTGCTCTCGACTACTTCGTGTCTCGACGCGTGACCTGGGAAGTCGACCAGAGCCTCGCCGACCGGCTCGGTGACGTGATGCGAACGGCTGAGCTCAACAGCCCGCTTCCGAACCCTGATGATCAAGGAAGCGACGGAGTTCCCATCTTCGCTTGGATGGTGCCGTACAGGGGGCCGACGCGAGCCCTTACCGACGGGAGTCCCTCGCTCCCCCTCACCCGGCGCAACATGTCGTCCTCGTTTCAGACTGTTGCGATCGGAGGAGTGCCGTACCGGTTGGAAGCAGCACGCACCTCAACTGGCTGGCTGGTCGTCGGTCAGAACCAGACCGGTGCCGAGCACATCGACCAAGTGCTCTTCGACGGCGAGTGGATTCTCGGACCTGTGTTCCTCCTCGCAGTCTTCGCAGGCTCTCTGGCAATTGGCCTCCGGGCATCGGCACCGGTGGAGCAAGCCCGCCGGAAGGTCCTCGAGTTCACGGCCGATGCCTCCCACGAGCTCCGTACCCCTCTCACGGTCATCGAGGCGGAGATCGAGCTGGCGCGTGCGGGTCATGGCAATGACGGGAGCGAGAGGGAAGCCCTCGAGCACATTTCCCACGAAAGCACTCGTTTGAAACAGATCGTCGAGGACCTGCTCTGGCTCGCTCGATTCGACGCGACACCCGAAGCACACCAGCTCGAGCCAGTCGACCTCAATGCGACGGTCGACCAATCGGCGCGGCGTTTTACCGCGGTTGCGGCCACGCGGGACCAGCAGTTGCACATCCAGACGGACGCCATTGACCACGTGTGGGTAGAAGCGACCATTGCGTGGGTGGACCGGCTCGTCGGCACGCTCGTCGACAACGCCTGCCGATACACCCCCGTCGGTGGCACGATCTCGGTCTCAGTCCGGTCCGACGGCAACCGAGCCGCATTGGCCGTACAAGACAGTGGTCCGGGAATACCCCCGGCCGAGCGGGTCAGGCTCTTCGATCGCTTCCATCGGGCCAGCTCTCACCCCGAAGGGTCGGGGTTGGGCCTTGCGATCGCCGATTCGATCGCAAGAAGCACTGGAGGGCGGTGGCGAGTGGGGGAATCCAACCTGGGTGGAGCACTACTGGAGGTCTCGTGGCGTCGGGTGGCCGCACCTACCGTTGCAGCCGAGTGAGCGATAGTGATCACTCACGCTGCACCCCTTCTCGGGGTTCCTCGCCTGTTGCCAGGGTCGGTTCTGGCCTCACCGGGGACGGCCTCCTGGGATTGCAGAGGTCTTAC
>JAJYWG010000380.1:9774-12229 GCA_021791615.1 Actinomycetes bacterium | reverse complement strand
ACATGAGCCCCGCTGAGTACGAAGCACACATCCACCACAACGCCGTCCGTCAGGCGGCATGATCAACACAACCAAGTTGTCCGTCGAAGCGTGCCAACTCCAGAGGTAGTGGTGGAGCCCGGCGGCGAGGCCACGCTTGCCGTGGGCGTACACGCCGCGATAGATCGTCTCGGCCGAGATCGTCTCGCCTGTGATCCCGCCGGCAGCAGCGAGCTCCCGAGCGATCGTCGTCGGCGAGTCCTTGGCCACCAGGCGTTGTTCGACATGATCACGAAGTGCTCGGTTGCCCTCGACCTTCGGCCGCTTCGGCCGGCGACGTTCGAGCTGAGCCCGACGATCTGCGGTCGTCGCCCGGTACCGGCCTTGGCCCCCGTTGCGAGCGACCTCCCTCGTGATGGTCGACGGTGAACGACCGAGGCGACGGGCCACTGCTCGCAGCGGCTCATCTGCTTCGATCCCTACGCGGATCTCCTCACGTTCCTGCGCGCTGAGTGCGCTGCCTGGCATGCTGGGCCCTCCACCGGTCGTCTGCTCGGGTTTGCCCGGCCATCATGGCCGGACCGTTGCAGCGACCGGTGGAACTCGCCGTCGTTCGCCCTCGTCCGGAGCACGTGTCACCTGCTCGTCCCGAGCACACCTCGAAACACGACGACCACTTTTCCCACACTCTTGACGTGAGAAGCCCGGCCTCCCTTCGTCGGCACAGCACCCACGGCGTGAGTACAAGTGCCGGGTACGCCGGGCCTCTCACGTCTGTTCCCCGGGCGGTGCACCGTGCTACTGGCTCACGAAGCTCCCAAGCACGGACTCGTCCAGCGACAGGTCCATCACCTTCGAGGCGGGAAGCAGGCTCTTCGCGATCCCAGCCTGCACCAGAACTTTGTCGATCCGCTGCCACGCCAGCTGCATGCCGCCGTCCTTGTAGAAGCTCAGCACCGCGCGCGACGTAGGCCAGCCCTCGGCCGTCATCTGGTCCAGAAATGGCTTGATCGACGGAGCTTTCGCGAATGCATCTACAATCCCTGCCGTCTGCCGTAGATGCGAAGCCCGGTATGTCCTCGCTTTCGCGAGCACGCCGAGGAACTTCAGGATCTCCGGCTTCTCCGAGCTGATTGCCCGGTCCGACGCTACCCACACCAGAGGGATCGCGGATTGTCCAAGGAATCTCGATGCCCTGCCCAACACGTGCGTCCCCGCGATTGCCGAGGTGATCGCGGCCTCGAAGGGTAGATAGATCGACGCCGCGTCGATCTTTCCGGAGTCGAACGCGGAGACAATCGCTGTTGGCTCCAAATTGATCGCGTTGACATCGTGCAACGTCATGTGGGCGCTGTCGAGCGCGAGCTGGAGCACGATCTGGCTGTTCGTCCCCTCCGTGTACCCGACGCTCTTCCCACGGAGCCCCGCGATACTCGTGATTCCCGAACCGGGCGACGAGAGCAGGTAGGCATCATTGTCGTAATCGTCCAGTGCCACGATCCTCGCGTAACCGGCAAGCCCGTTGATCGCACCGTTCATCCCGCCGGCGTACATGTCGATGCTACCGCCCACGAGGGCCGCTGCGGCTGCTGGTGCCGCCGTGAACGGGACAAAGCTGACCCGCAGCCCCGCTTTGCGGAACCATCCGAAGTGGGTGCCAAGAGCCGGAGCCGCTCCGCCCGCAAGCGACGCGAAGTAGCCCACTCGCAAGACCGATCCGCCTGTAGCCCGGGTGGCGCCGCCCGCGGCCGTAGCCAATGAGCCGATCGACAGTCCCATGGGCGTCGCGAGCGCCGCAACACCCGCCAGTATCTTCCGAAGATACACCCTCTTCGAACGGGCTCCTCTCCTACTCGAACGTGCTCCAAACCTTCGCGTGCTCCAAACCATCATTTCCTCCCCTTTGCTCTCGGGCATCGCTCGGACGTACTACGTCTCTATTCGGTTCCTTCAACTCGTCGCTTGCTCACGAGCATGCAGCTCTGACCACACAATCCGCTTCATCTCGACGAACTCACCTGACACGCGCATCGCCGGCTCTCTAGGCCACGGAAGCGCAACCTCCACCTTCGCTTTCACGCATTTCCTTATCTCGTCCATCACGACGATGTCCGTCGACAGGTAGATCGCCTCGTCCACGTCGTGCGTCACGAAGCACACGGTCAGTCCCTCTTGGCCAACCACCCGCAGCAGCTCTTGCTGCAGCCGCTCACGCGTCATCGCGTCGAGCGCGCCGAACGGTTCGTCCATCAGGAGAACCGCAGGCTCCGCAGCCAATGCCCGAGCCAGCGCACAACGCTGCTTCATCCCGCCGGACAGCTCTTTTGGCAGCGCATCTGCAAACCGCTCTAGCCCGACGAGCTCCAGCGCGTGGCGAACGGCGGCTTCCCGCTTGGTCCCCTTCAATGACTTGTACCGGAGGCTGAATCCGACGTTGTCCTTCACGCTCAGCCACGGGAAGAGGGCGTGGAGTTGG
>JAJYWG010000380.1:0-9764 GCA_021791615.1 Actinomycetes bacterium | reverse complement strand
GCATAGTGCTGGAAGACCATGCCTCTCTCCGGGCTGGGCTCCTTCACGGGTCTCCCCCCGAGCGTCACAGCCCCGCCATCGGCTGACACCAGACCCGCCGCGATGCTGAGAAGGGTCGACTTGCCGCATCCGCTCGCCCCCAGGACCGTCGTGAAGCGGCCCTGAGCGCACGTGAACGACACCCCGTTCACCGCAACGACTTTCCTACCCCTTGCCAGATAGACCTTGCTCACGTTCTCGAAGCACATGTCAAGCGACGTCGGGCCCGACGAGGACCGATCGGTGACGGCCTTCCTGATCTCGCCGTACGACCGTCTCTTGCAAAGACGGACTATCCGTTCTGCCACAGCAGTCACCGCCTGTCCTGCCAGGACGTCAGCCGCTGTTGGACGAGGTACACGACACGATCCATCAAGACCCCCAGGATCCCTATCAGCGCGACGGCGAGATAGATCTCCGGTACGTCGAAGTACAGCTGTCCCTGTGATGCCATGTACCCAAGGCCTGAGTTCGAGGCGATCAGTTCGGCTGCCACGAGCGTCGCCCACGCATTTCCCAGCGCGATACGCATGCCCGTCAGGATCATCGGACTCGCGGCGGGAATGATCACTCGTACGAACACCGAAACTCGTGACGCTCCGAGGACGCGAGCCGCGTCGATCAGGTGCACGTCCACGTCCGTGACGCCCTGGAATACCGCGATCGTCGTGGGGAGGAACGCCGCCAGCCCGATGACGAGAAACTTCGGGATCTCGCCGATGCCCAGTAGAATGATGACGATGGGGATCAGGGCAAGCGGCGGCACCGCTCGGAAGAACTGTATCCACGGCTCGAGCGCTCCTCGCACCCAGCGGTTCTCCGCCATGCCGAGGCCAACCGGCACCGAGAGTGCGACCCCCGAGAAGAACCCGACCGCGACCCTGAGCATGCTGACGCCAATGTCCGACAACAGCACGCCTTCGTTCGCAAGGACCTCCGCGGTCCTCACGATAAACACCGGTGTAGGGAAGAGATTACTGTGAATCAGCTTTGCCGATATCTCCCATATCCCAATGCCAGCCGCGAAGCTCAGCAAATAGAGGAACACCTGGATACCGTGCGTGCGACCACCCGCAACATCGCTCAGTTCACCGAGCTCAGCCACCTCCACGGGTTCGTCGCGCGCCTCGTACGCGCTTCTCGCTCGACCTCCCACCCGCGCTACGTCGCTTGACTGCACACCCGACTCCGAGCCATCGCCGACGTCCCTGCGGCGCTCACGACCCGGCAGGTCGTAACGCGCGGTCCACGCGCACAACGTCGCTGGAAAGGGCGGTGTGGATGAAGATGTTCCGAGCCATGGAGGACCGCTCCATAGCGGCACGAGCCCGGTAGACAGACGCTCGCAGCTCATGCACCTTCTGCGACGCGGGCTCAGCGCTCGCCGCGTGCTCCACAAGGTGGCTCGCGAGCTGCGCGTCCCCTTCTTCGAGGAGCTCTCGAGCGCGCGACAGCACCGCTGTCATCCCGCCGGCCAGGCGAACCCACTCACGCGCCTGGGCAACGCGAGGGGCGGGCAGCAAATTATCAGGGTGGCCGTCATACCAGCCACCGAACTGTCGCCATACATTCCGAACCAGAAATTGCGGATGATCATATATCGGCTGCAGATATGGCTTGTCTCGAAGATGACCCGGCACAGAGACGTTGTGCAGAACCTCGTCGAGCGCGCAGCCGTTCTCCATGAGAGCCAGTACCTGGCTTTCGATCGACTCCAAGAATTCGGCGGTGTCGCTGAGCGCCACCTGTACCCGGTCAGCCCCGAGGATCGGCAGACCGTGCCCCGGCACCAGCACTTCCGGCTTCAGAGCCGCCATGCGACGCAAGGCGACTGCCCACTCCCCGACATACCGTTGCACTTTCTGGGGATTGCCCGCGTTCGGCACTGACCAGATGAAGAGGTCGCCAGGGTGCAGGATGCGACGCTCGGGCACCCACGTCCAGGTGGCATCCTCCGTTTCTCCCCGCGCATGGTGTAGCTCAAACGTCAGGACTCCGACGCGGAACTGGAGCTGCGACTCATACGTCACATCGGGATAGCGGAAATGGCCAGGCATGGAGAACTCGATCCCACCCTCACCGAACTGCCGCATATTGATCGCGGTATTCCACCCCGGCATTCGCAAATATCTCTCTAAATTACGCTGGAGCGCAGCGTGGCCATAGATGATCGGCCCGCTCCAGCCATTTTTCGTGGCCTCCTCTTCGAAGGGACCGGTCCCAAATACGTGGTCGACGTGATGGTGAGAGAACACCGCGGACACGAGCCGTTCCGTGGCCCGCCATTTTCGCACTGCCTGGTAGAGATCGGCGGTATCGGGCTGACCGCCCGTATCGAGCATCACGAGACCGTCTCCGGTGTCGACCGTATTTGCGCTGGCCGTACCCTTGAACACGAGAAGCCCGTCCGCCACTTCTTCTCCCCACGGAAACCGGGAATGCACGGGATGGGCCTCGTGCTCGAGGTCTAGTTCGCCTCGCCACTGTTTCTCTGACAGTTCAGCGATCGTGAGATTTGACGTGCTCATCGGGGTCGTGGATTCCTTTGTCGTGGTCTCGAGCTGGTCCTGCTGGGTGCGCCCTGTGGCCTTCGATGCGCGTCCAGTCGATGTGGTGCGTGGGCAGCGCGCAGCGGGTCCAGGGGGACGTACCGACCGGGCCGCAAGCTGCCTCCTCGACGTCTGCAAGCGACACGAGACTTGCCTCGGTGGCTGCGCACGCACCTATGCCGGTCGTCACCTCGCAGGACCCTGTCGTATGACCGCGACAGTCCGCGCGGTCAACGGTGCGTATGTGCCGACGCCACACGTCGATGGGGAGGTGGCAGTGATCTGGGCCCGAGGCGCACCGACGGTAGCCACTTGAGGACAAGCGGTCTGCTCTGGCTCGCGGTCGGGACGGTCGCCAGCACACACTGCCCGAGCACAGTCGTGTGCTCCCCCCGCTTCTCCCGAGAGCCCCCACGGGAGGTTGCGCATGACGCAACGCTATTGCGCACTTTTATAGTATGCGTGATGGCTTGAGCGCCGTCAAGCCTTGCCCTCCACGCGACGGCGTCCGGTCCGAGTGACGACGATCACTTCTTGACCGTTTGCGAGCCACGACCTAATCCGAAGCGGGCATACGGGGCGGATTCAACCGGTCGTCGCATCACCTCGATGATGGAGGCGCTGCGCGATGGGGATTCACCGACAGCAGAAGGCGACCTGGCCCATGCGGGACAAGCTGCGCTCACCGGGCGCGGCATGGCTTTCGCGCGAGCATCGGGTTCGATTCTGGGAAACGCGTGGCCGAGATCTATCAACCGATGACGCTGCGTCCGCCGCCAACGTAGCATCCGCGGTCGGGGCCAGGCGGTTCCGCCAATGTGGCGGAATGTCGCCCTTTGCGATGTCCCCGTTGTCGTGGCGCTAGATCTCCGGCTCTTCCGGGATGAGTGGGGATTCGCGTCTCTCCGTCGCTGACTGACCATCCACCGTTGGGGCCAGCAGGTGCCCCGCCATCGTGATTGCAGCGCTAACGGCGATCACGAGGAGGGGCCCTGGCGATGGACGACGGTATCGGACATGCAGAGACGACGTTGGGGCTCGACGGCTTGAAGATCCTCGACATAGAAGATCGCCCCGGAGAGCTCGTCGTCACCGCAGAGACGACGAGGAGGGTTGTGTACTGCCCGCCGTGCCGCAAGCTCGCCAACCGCCACCACCGCCCTCTCGTCGGCAGCGAGCAGGACAACATGAAGGCGGTGCGGATGATCGTCGACGAGCACCGTCGTCGGCTCGACGACACCCGGCGCCCGGTCAACTCGACTTTCGTCGCCTAGTTGCGCGCCGAGCACCCGAGAGCGCTGGTCATCGCCCGCAAGCGCGACGGCGCCTACGTCGTCCTCGAGCCGCAGGACGACGGCGACGCGTTCGTCGTCGAGACGACCTACGGAGCCGGCGGCAAGCAGCGCAGCCGCCAGGAGTGGCAGCTCGTCGGGTCCCGGCACGCCCACTGGACCATTGCCTACCAGAACCCTGCGTTCGACAGCTGGGACACGATGGCGTCTCGCTCCGATCACTTCACCGCCCCGGAGATCGCCGAAGCGATCGAGCGCCTTCGCTCCGGCGACCGCGTGGCTCGCGGTGGCCGGATTGTGGCGGTCATGCTGGCCGACAACACCCACGGCAACCGCCGGGTCGTACCGAGGCTGGCCGCGCTCATGATCGACCTCGAGGGCCTCGAGCTCGACGAGGACCACCCGCTCACCGGTCGCTCGAGCGAGCCGCGTGTGCACGCCGAGGTGCGCCGCCTCGCCCGCTCGGGCGACGGCTCGGTCGTCTTCCGCTCCGAGTGGACCGACAGCTTCCCGAACGCCGCCTGGCCGTGCTGGGAACCCGAGTCGAACAGATATGCGAAGGGCTGGCGCCAGGCCTTCCTCGACGAGGCGGTCGTCGCCGCGGCAGAGGCGGCCATGGAGCGCTACCGGGCCGTCCGGCGCCGGGCGAAGGAGCTCTCCGACATCGTGCTCATCTACGAGCGCCGGCTCTGCGAGCAGTGGAACGAGCGGGAGGAGCGTCGGGCCTACGAGGCCTTCGTCGCCAAGTACGCCGACCCCGAGCTGTGGGAGGGGCACAAGAAGATCGCGAAGCTCCGCACGATCTTTCCTGGTGAACACGACCTTGGCTCACTTGATGCCGCGATCCGCCACCTCGTCGAGGCCGGCCAGGTCCTCGACGGGCTCACCGCCGCCGAGGTGCTCGAGCGGGCGCAGGAGTCCTTCGGCATCGAGGAGCACGACCTGTCCGATGATGTCGTCGAGCTGGTCCTGTGATGGCCTGCAGCTGTGCTCGCATCCGGGTCGGGCCTGAGGTGACCGAAGCCCGCAACTGGGACCCCGGCTGCCCCGAGCACGGCATGGCGAGCGCCTGGTGGAACAGCCCTGAGCAGGTAGAGCGACGCCGGGAGCAGAACGAGCGACTTCGGGACCTCCAGCGCCAGGCACGAGAGGCGAGGAGGGCCGCTCAGGGCGAGGAACTGGATGATCGCCCCCGTTGAAGGATGTCCCGCAGGCGTGCGCCGGCGGATCGAGACGGCCGAGACGGCGATCATCGCGGCGGGCTTCGATCTGCGCTACGTCGAGTATTGCGAGGACACCCGTACTCCTGGCTTGCTGGGGCACATCGCCGGCGTGACCGATTGGGACCTCCATCTCGTCAAGGTCAAGACTCATGGCCGTACTCCGCGAGAGCTCGCTGACACGCTCGAGCACGAGCGCCATCACGTCGAAGACCCGGACTGGGATTGTGGGAATCGCGACGTGCTAGGTCGGGCACGAACCCAGCGTTGACCCGATCCGAGCCCTCTTGCACAGGAAGGGTGTGCTCGGTCGTGACCATGCCCTCACCGGTGCCGTCGGCTTCATGGCGCTCGCGCCGGTCCTGCACCACGCCGTCGCCGGGGTGCCCGTCGCTCCCGTGCCTCTCGGCGTCGGCGGGGTGGTCGCAGCCGCGTTCGCTCTGCTCCCCGACATCGACGAGCCGGGTTCCACCGTCTCGCGCAAGCTCGGGCCGATCTCTCGGGCCGTCTCCAAGGTGACGAACAGGCTGGCAGGCGGCCACCGCCAGGCGACCCACTCGATCCTGTTCGCCGTCGCCGTCTTCCTCCTCGTCAGGCTGGCCGAGCCGCATCCGTTCGTCGATGCCGTCGTCGTCGGCTGCTCGATCCTGCTCGTGCTGCGGATGCTCCTCCCGAAGCAGTTCGGCTACGTCGGTCTCGTCGGGCCGCTCATGGTCGGCCTCGCCGGGCTCTCGTCCTGGTGGGTCTTCTCCCACACCACTGCTGGCTGGCTGCCGCTCGCCGCTGCAGGAGGCGTCCTCTTGCACATAGTCGGCGACACCATCACCGTCGAGGGCGTCCCGTGGCTCTGGGCTCCTTTCGTGCGCCCGCTCCAGCGGCTCCGGCTCACCGTGCCGCTCATCGGGCATACGGGCTCGACTCGGGAGAGCGTCATCGGCTCGGCGCTCGGCCTCTGCGTCTTGTACTGCGCCGCGGCGGGCATCGTGATCCCGCTCGTGCACACCCACTTCCCCGCCGTCCAGCTCCCCAGGCTTCCGGTCTGAGCAATGTCGACCTTCCGCATCCTGGTCACCGGTGGGCGCGACTACGCCGACGCGGTGCGCGTCGAGCTCGAGCTGCGGGCTGCCGTCGACGTCCACCTCGGCCCCGGTTACGACCCGGCGAACGTCGTCCTCGTGCACGGCGACGCGTCCGGTCTCGATCGCTTGGCGGCTGCTGCAGCCGAACGTCTCGGCTTCCGAGTCGAACCGCATCCGGCCGCCTGGACGGCACCGTGCCGGACCACCTGTCCGCCGCACCATCGTCGCAGGCGCCGCGACGGGACCGACTACTGCCCGGCCGCCGGCGTGTACCGGAACGCCCAGATGGTCGAGCTCGGCTGCGACCTCGCGCTCGTCTTCCCCGGCGGAGACGGCACCGCGGACTGTGCACGGCGCATCCGCGCGGCCGGTTTTCCGGTCCAAGAAGTCGGTCAACACACCGTGTAACGGTCTGGCCGAGCGCCGACGATCGCCGTGTGATGATCGAAAGGCGCATTACGCTGCCCTCTTAGAGAGGGTATGAGCGACAAGGACTTCCGACCGAACCGCCGTCCTGCCGGCACGCCCGCCGGCGGTCAGTTCGCGCCGACCGATCGACCGGATGCCGAGCACGTCGAGCTCGTCGACGACGACGTGTTCGTGTCGCCAGGTGGCGGCGCGGTTCCAACCGGAGATGTCCTTACCCGTCACAGGAACCCAGACGGTTCTGCCGGGGGGTTCGTCGCCGAGACGGCGGTCGTGGACGAGACCGCTTGGGTCGCATACGGCGCCAGGGTGCTCGACGACGCGCACGTCCTCGACTCGGGCAGGGTCCTCGACCATGCCGTCGTTCGAGGGCATGCGATCGTCTGCGACCATGCGATCGTCTGCGACCGTGCCGAGGTGTCCGGCTATGCCGAGGTGTCCGGCTATGCGATGGTGTGCGACGACTCGGTCGTCGACGAGCTCAGCGTCGTCACCGGCTCTGCGACCGTTTTCGACAGGGCCCAGCTCCGAGGTGTCGTTCGGGTCGGCGGCGAGGCGGTCGTGTCGGGCCGCACGGTCCTCGACGGCGAGCGGGTGCTCGCCGGCTGCGAGGTCGCCTGATCACGCGGCCTCGAGGCTTGCGACCGCGAGCGCCATCCATGGCTCGGGGTCCTGGCCGCCGGTGCTCCAGAGCCGCAAGGCTGCGCCGTGGATCGAGAGCACCCGCTTCTCGGTTCGCTTCACCCACTCCGCCCAGGCCGATGCGTCCTGGCCGAACGGCGCCGGCATGGTCTCGATCGACGTGCGCAGCGCGCCGCGCAGGCGGGTGTGCGAGCCGTCCTGCATTGAGGGCCTGACGTCGAGCGCCTCTTGGCATCGCTGGATGACGAGCGCCAAGGTCTCTGCGAACGCGTCGACCGTCTGCGACGTGATCCTCTGGCCGGCTGCGTGCAGGGACTCGACCGCCAGCTCGACCGTCCCGAACGCGGCGGTCGATGCGTAGCTGTTCAGGTTGAGCGAACCGTCGGGGTTCGTCTCCTCCCAGGGCTTCATCTCGTCGTACATGGGCGTGCTCCTTGTCGTCGTGGCTGTCTTGGCTGAGGGCGGCGAAGGCTCTGACTCCGCGGGCTCGTTGTCGGTGGCCGGGCCGGGCGCGGCCGCATGGCCGCTCGCGTCGGCGTCGAGCGCGAAGTCGATCGCGGGGTCGTAGGCGTCTTCTGCGACCTCCGCGCTCGGCGCGGGGGCGCTCGTAGCGGTCGCCAGGCCGATGCCGAGCAGGGCTCCCGCTTCCGCCGCCTCGGTCCTGGCCACCTTGCCGGCGCCAAGGGCTACGGGGCACACCTGGACCGCCGGGCACCAGCCGCACAAGGGCGAGGTCCTCGTGCCGAAGGCGCCCTGCTCGGTCTGTGCCGTGAGCAGCTTCCACGCCTTCTCGTAGCGAGCGCGCGTGCCGTCCATCGCCTTGGTGGACAGGTCGACGTCCCTGCGCTTGCGGTGAAAGACGTAGAGCACCTCGCCACCGGTGATCGGGCCGAGCTCGGGGCGCTCATGGCGAAGCGCTTCGACGTAGAGGCGGATCTGGTCGCCGTGCAGGTCGCCGTAGCGGGCGTTCTCCTTCTTCATCGCCCCTCTCCCCGCCTTGAAGTCGGTGACGCACAGCCCGCCGTCCACCCGGTGCACGCGGTCGATGAAGCCGTGGAACGCGATGCCATCGAGGTCGGCCTGCACGTGCAGCTCGCTTCCGACCACGTCGATCTCGTCGGGGTTCTCCACCTCCCAGAGGCCGACGACCCGCGTCTGGACCTCCGAGCGCCACTGGGCGAGCAGGGCCTTGTCGACCGGCGCTTCGAGCTCAGGGTGGTCGATCTCGAGGCGTTCGAGGAGCTGCGCTCCGGCGAGGAGCCCGCGCTCGCCCTTCGGGCGGGCGAAGAGGTCCTCGTAGACCTGGTGGGTCGCGGTGCCAAGCTCTGCTGCCCCGAGCGGGTCGGGAGGGCTCGGCGCGAGCTTCTCCAGCAGCCGTTCGATGGCGAAGCGGGCACCGCAGCTCGACACCGCAGCAGCCGTCGACGGCGACAAGGTCTTCTTGCGCACGAACTTCACCGCCTGCTCGGAGAGGACGAGCTTGCGGCGCTCGAAGCTGGCGTAGCCGTTCAACGGACGGTCGCTGTTCTCGGTCATGTCTTTCCTGTGCACCGGCCCCGAGATCGGGTGCGGGTCTGCCAACGAAGGAGATAGCGACCCGATCCGCGCCCTGGCGCACAGGAAGGTTCGTGACCGCCCCGAGCCAGCTCGACCAGGTCCTCGACCGCGCCGTCCAGCTCGCGACGGGCAAGGCGACGGCTGCGGCCCGGCCCGCACAGCGCGCCCTTGCCGACTCGATCCTCACCAGCATGGAGAACGCCCGGCACGCCGCAGCCGAGGCGACCACCGGCACCGGCAAGTCGATCGCCTACCTCGTGCCGGCGGCGATCCGTGCGGCGACCTGCGGGGAGCGGACGCTCATCTCGACCGAGACCCTCGCCCTGCAGTCCCAGCTGCGCGACAAGGACGCCCCGGCCGTGGTCCGGGCTGTGAGCGAGGTGCTCTGCCTGCCCGCCCCGACGGTCGCCGTTCTGAAGGGGTGGAGCAACACGGTGTGCTCCATGGCGGCCGTCGCTGCGGCGAGCGACCTCACCATGCTCCCGAGCAAGGACCCCGCCACGCTCTTGGAGACCCTGTCGCCGATGGCCGGGGAGACCGCCGATCTCGTGCGCTGGGCGCTCGAGGCGGTCGAGGCCGGCACCGACGGCGACAAGGCGAGCTATGACGCTGTCATCGCCGGGGAGGACTGGCAGCTCGTCTCGACGACGCCAGGCGAGTGCCCCGGCGTCTCGACCTGTCCGTTCGGCGACACCTGCCTGCCTCAGAAGGCGAAGCTGCGTGCGGCTGCGGCCGACATCGTCGTCACGAACCACTCGATGCTCGCGGTGCAGGCGGCGACGAGCGCCCCTGTCGTCGTCGGCTCCAAGCTGCTCGGCCCTTTTCACCACCTCGTCGTCGACGAGGCCCATGGGCTCGCCTCGGCGGTTCGCAACCAGGGGTCGGTGACGGTCGGCCCGTGGCGGATCGTCGACGCGCTGCGTGGCGTCGAGCGCCTGCTCGACCGTCCGGCCAAGGCCA
>JAJYWG010000405.1 GCA_021791615.1 Actinomycetes bacterium | reverse complement strand
GCATTTCCCCTCCTACTCCACCCCGCCCCGTTGGCGACGGCGGCACTTCCGACATTATCACTGTGCAATATACGTGCAATAGCGGAATAGGCAGAAATGCGAAACTCTGCGCAACTAGCTATGTATTTGAACAGGGATTCTGCTGGTCATAGCGGTTAAGCTGGAGGGGACCACAGCCCTCAGACGGCTGAGGTCGGCGCTTCGAGTCCCTTGGCGCCCACCAAATTATCCGTATCAGAACCCTGTGCCCAATCTATGTAAGGGTTCGAGAACGGTCCCGACAGGCTGTAGGGCGACACAGGCCCACTTCAGAGCCCAACGGATTCCTCAATCCGGTCAGCTTGTTCCTGAGCGGAGTTGCTGCGTAGAGCGGCCTGGTGGGTTGGTTGTGATCCGGATCACTCTGGCTCCGCCGCCACGTTCGAAGTCTGACCCTAGGGCAGGTCATGCTCTATTGCCTGGAGGCTGCGGTTCTTGGTCTCGGGAACGCGTCGTTGGAAGTACACGAGGGCGACGAGGGTGAGGAAGCCGAAGAGGAAGAACGTTCCTGCCCCATGGATAGCTCCGAGCAGGGTGAGGAATGAGACCGTCACAACAAAGTTGGCCCCCCAGTTGGCGATGGTGGCCACGCTCATGGCCTGCCCTCTGATGCTGACCGGATAGATCTCGCTGATCAGCAACCAAAAAACGGGTCCGAGGCCGATGGCGAACGATCCGGTGTAAACGAGCAGGGCCCCGATGGCGACGATAGCCGTGGCGCCGGTGAGGTGGTTGCCGCCGATAACAAAAGCAAGGGCGAGGACGATCAAGGCGACGGCCATGCCGGTCGTGCCACCCAACAGCAGTGGACGCCGTCCCACCCGGTCGATCAGTCGAATGGCGACGATGGTCATGCCCACGTTGACGGCCCCGTTGGCCACGTTGGCAAGCAGTGAGGCCGAGTTGCCGAGTCCGGCACCGTGGAGCAGCGTGGGAGCGTAGTAGATGATTGTGTTGATGCCAGTCACCTGCTGAAACACCGCGAGGAGCACCCCGACGGTAAGCATCCCGCGCACGGATGGGTCAAAGAGTTTCCGAGCGCTGGACTTTTCTTGACGGAGCGCTCGCACTTCGCCGATCTCGGCCTCGATGTCAGTGCTGGCCCGGACCCGGTGCAGGACCACCCGCGCCTCGTCCTCGCGACCTTGGGCGATCAGCCAGTGCGGGCTCTCATGCTGAAAGAGCATGCCGACGAAGAGGGCCGCAGCAGGAATGGTGGCCAGGCCGAACATCAGCCGCCAGTTTTCGCTGGACGCCAGTCCGTAGTCGACCAGGTAGGCCGTAAGAATGCCCGAGGTGATGGCCAACTGGTTGAAGCTGACCAGCGCGCCTCGGATCTGGGGTGGAGCGGCCTCGCCGATGTAGAGCGGTACGACCATCGAGGCTGAACCGACGGCGATGCCGATCACAAAGCGCATGACCACCAAGAACGAGAAGCTAGGTGAGAGCGCGGCACCGAGGACACCGACGATGAACAGCACCGCGGTGATGAGCACGGTCGGGCGCCGACCGATTCTGTCCGCGACTTTGCCAGCGGAGAACGCACCCACCATCGCCCCGACGAGGAGAAGGCTGGTGACGAGCTCCTTGTCGAAGGAGGACAGCTTCCCGAAGTCGACGTGCAAGAACAGCAATGCGCCGGACACGACGCCGGTGTCGTAGCCGAACAGGAGCCCCCCGACCGCGGTGATCGCAGCGGCCCAGAACACGTGGCGGCGAATGGCGTGGGCGGTGAGCTCTGGAGGGAGCTTCCGTGAAGGCGTTGGAAATTCAGGCATGCTACCTCCGTTATTCGAGTGATGCGTGGGGAGTCGTGCCCGCATGACCGAGCTGGCGTGTCCGGCAGGCGGAACCGGGATCTCCTTCCCGCCCCGCTGTCAAAGGAAGCCTTCTGGGGAGACTCGGATTGGTCTTTGCACCATTTGATCAAGGTGCGAGGTAACGACGGCCCTCACTCGGACCCATCGAGTCTGGATACAGGCGACAGTCGTCACTGTTCAGGCCGCAGCGGTCGAGGCGTCGAGATAGAAGTCTTGGAGGGCGTGGAGGGGCTGACGCCTTCGGGGAGTGGGCGTTCAAACGCCTCGCGGCCGGCGATCAGCCCGACTCCTCCGGCGCGCTTGTTGAAGACCGCGGTGCGAACGACCTCGATGAGGTCGTCGGTGCAGTCTGATCCGCCTCCGGAGTTGATGAGTCCGATGCGGCCCGGATGGCAGCTGGCCACTTGCCAGCGGGTGAGATCGAACGGGGGGTCGGTGGTGAGTTCGGCGTAGACGAGCGGACCGGTCTTGTCGAAGTCCACTGCGGGATAGCCACGGTTGCGGGTGTCGCGCATCTGCTTGATGAGTTGGGCTTCGATGGTCAGGCCGGGGTGGATGGCCTGACCGGTGCGATCAATGGCAGTCTCGTAGTTAACGCCGTTGTGCTCGAGGGCGCCGTTGCACAGGTGGCACCACAGCACGGTGAACAGGCCCGGTCGATGAGCTTCGCCGAACGCGGCGCTTAACTCGACCAGCTCGCGGTGGACCTCATCAAAACCGGAGTAAGTGGTCGCCATGACTCCCACCGCCACGAGGCGGCCGGCCCGGCCGACCGAGTCGACCATGCCCGGCACTCCCAAGGTGGAGGGGATGGCATTGCTAGCGAAGCCGGCCGCCCCCGAGCGCTCGACGCCCTGGTCGGCGGGTAGCCGCTCCCCCCGAAGCCGGCCGTGGTGGCATATGTGGGTCAGGTTGCTCAAAAGGGTGACCGACGGGCCACTCTGGGTCATCACTCGGTCGATGCAGTCGAGGCCGACGTCTCGGTGTCTTCCGCCGATCCCGGTGAGGTTGATGGTCGACCGCTCGAGGTAGATGCTGTCGACGTCACCCGGCATGGCCTCGGAGTTGGCCTGGTCGGACACGCCGCCACGCACCGGCGGGGGGATCTCGGCTGGGGAGAGGATGGCTGTTGCCACCTGGGAGAGCTGCGGCCGGGGGAGGTGGTGGTTGTGACGGTCGATGATCACTAGGTCGACCTTGGCTCCTCGTAGCCGGCGCGCGGCTGCGAGGCCCCCGAAGCTGGCGCCCGCGATGACGATCCGAGGCTCGCTCATCGCCGGCGGCTTGGTACCCCGATGGCCTCGTTGAGTGCGGCGCGAAGCTGCTCCAATCCGCCAGTGACGTCGGCGCCGAGATGGACCCGCAGGGCGCGTCGACCGCGTGATGCAAGAACGTCGAGATCGCCTCGGGCTTCGGCCTCTTTTACCACTCCGAAGCTGTAGCGGTGCCCGGGTACGGCCACCTCTACAGCGTCGTCACAGGTGATCTGAAAGAAGACCCCGGTGTTGGGGCCGCCCTTGTAGGTTTGTCCGGTGGAGTGCTGGAAGCGGGGCCCGAACCCGACGCAGGTGGCCACCTGCAGGGTGTCCCGGATGAGCGTACGCATCTCGGTAAGGACGGCCTCGTGCGCGGGGGCCATCTGCACGTAGGCGAGCAGGGCCACATAGTCCCCGGACCTGGCGCGTGCGAGATGCGTCCGGACGAAATCGACCAGGTTGGGGTGGCTCGCTCGCGAACTCAAAGGGTTGGCGGCCCGAGTCAGCTCACGGCCGTTGCGATCGTCGGCGTAGAGCTTGATTCCTTCGCCCTCCCACAGTGGTGAAAGCTCAGGCAGGGAACCCTCCTGGTCGTAGCGGTCGGCTAGCTGATGGGCCAGGACCTTGGCCTCTTCGACGTCGGGCTGGTCGAAAGGATCGATGCCGATGATCGAGCCTGCCACCGCGGTGGCGAACTCCCAGCGGAACAGCTCCCCGCCGAGGTCGTAAAGGTCGGACAGCTCGATGCGCACCACGGGATGGCCGGCCTCTTCGA
Source organism: Actinomycetes bacterium (assembly GCA_021791615.1). Next base: position 8,382 of record JAJYWG010000405.1, on the reverse strand, counting down.
GCGCCGTGATCTTGGCGGCTTGCTCGGCGTCTTCGTCGCCGCCGAGCGCGATGGAGCAAAAGAGCCGGTCGGCTCCATACTGCGACGGCTCACCGAGCGGTTCGCTGTCGACCGGCACCACCCCTTTGCCAAGCTTGCCGGTAGATTCGGCCAGGAGCTGCTCGAGCCAGGCCCCCAAGTGGGCGACGGCGGGGGAGGTGAGGAGAGTTACCTTGTTGCGTCCGGCGTTGACGCAGGTGCCGATGACCGCCCCGAGAGCAAGGCCGGGGTTGTGGGCGGCCGGCACCGAGGGGGCACAGGCGTGGGCCATCTTCTCGGCCGAGGAGAACAAGCGACCGACATCGACTCCGCAGGCCGCGCCGGGCACCATGCCGAAGTCTGACAGTGCTGAGTAGCGACCGCCGATCGAGGGCACGCCGAAGTACACCGCGCGGTAACTCTGGCGCTTGGCCAGGGCCTCGAGGGGCGAGCCGGGGTCGGTGATTGCGATGAAATGCGAGCCGGCCGCCTCGGAGCCCACGGCGGCGGCCATGCGGTCGTAGAAGTAGGCTGCGAAGATGTTGGGCTCCAGCGTGGCGCCCGACTTGGAGGACACGAAGAAGAGAGTGTGAGCGAGGTCGACGCGCTCCTCCATCGCTCGTACCTGCCCAGGGTCGGTCGAATCGAGCACGAGGAGCCGGGGTAGACCCGTTTCGGGGGGAAAGGTGTGGGCGAGCAGGTCGGGGCAGAGGCTCGACCCCCCCATGCCCAGTACCACCGCGTCGGCGAAACGGGCCGTGCGCACCTCCTTCACCAGCGCGTCGAAGCGATGGCCGTGCGCTTCCTGGTCAAGGGCGACCCCAAGCCAGCCCAACCACGCGTCTTCGCCCTTCCCGGTCCACACCGTGGCGTCATGGGCCCAGATGCGGGCCACCTTGGTGGTCGAGCGCCATTCGTCGATGACCCCATCGACCTGATCGGCCAGCTCTCTTGGCAGCGAGGTGTGGAGCCGCCATGGCTCTGCTCTTTCAACATCGCCGCCGAGGGCGCGTTCCACCGAGGAGAGGAGATCGCGAAATGCGGTGGCGAACTTTTCCACCGCTTCGGCCACCAGCTGGTCGAGCACTTCGGAGAGCTCGACGCCGTGACCCGAAAGGCTGTCCAAGACGGCGTGAGCGCCGTCAAGGTCCTCTTCGAGGGCTGGGCGAACCGTACCGTGGGCCGCGAAGGCCTCGAAGGTGGCCGGCGGCACGGTGTCGACGGTGTCAGGACCCATGAGCGCTTCGACGTAGAGCAGCTCGGGGAGGGCCGGGTTCTTGGTACTGGTCGATGCCCAAAGCAGGCGCTGGGAACGGGCTCCTTGTTTTGCAAGCGCGTTCCACCGTTTGCCCGAGAACAGCTTGCGGGAGATTTCATAGATGACCTTGGCATTGGCGATCGCCACCTTGCCTGCGTAGGCGAGGTCGAGGCGGGGCTCGACCGCCGAGTCGAGGCGGGAAATGAAGATGCTCGCCACCGAGGCGATGCTGGCTATGCCGGCACCGGCGGCGAGGCGGTCCTCGAGGCCGGCCATGTAGGCCTGGGCCGCGGATTCGTACGCGGCGAGACCGAACAGCAATGTGACGTTCACGTTGATGCCGGCACCGACCAGCGCCTGTATCGCGGGGATACCTGCTTCGGTGCCCGGCACCTTCACCATTAAGTTGGGCCGGTCGACGGCAGCCCAGAGCCGCTTGGCCTCGGCCACGGTGGCGGAGGTGTCATGGGCCAGCTCGGGGGAGACCTCCATGCTCACGTACCCGTCGTCGCCGCCGCTCTCGTCGTAGACGGGGCGGAAGATGTCGGCCGCGGCGCGGATGTCGGCGATGGCCAGGGACTCATAGGCCGACTTGGCGTCGGTCGGGCCCGAGCGGCGCAGCTCGGCGATCGCATCGCTGTAGTCGCTCGAGCCGGCGATGGCCGCGTCGAAGATCGACGGGTTGGAGGTCATGCCCCGCAAGCCCTGCTTTTTCACCATGTGCTCGAGCTCACCGGAGGTGAGAAGCGATCGGCGGATACCGTCGTACCAGATGCTTTGGCCGAGGGCGAGTGCCTGGTGGACCGGGGTGGTCATGGGCGTCTCCTCTTCATTTGACTAGGGCGAGGTGCTTCGTGCTGGCTGTGTCGTTCGATTTGGTGGCGGGCGGCGTCGGCCACGCTGTCGGGGGTGAAGCCGAACTTGGTTTGGAGGTCCTTGAGCGGCGCCGAGGCCCCGAACGTGTGCATGCCGATTACCGCGCCGTCGGTGCCCACATAGCGGTGCCACCCCAGGGTGGATGCCTCCTCGACCGCTACCCTGGCCCGGACTGCGGGAGGCAGCACCGAGTCGCGGTAGGTGGCCGGCTGACGGTCGAACAGTTCGCAGCTCGGCATGCTCACCACGCGGACGGCCACCCCTTGGGCACTGAGCTCCTCGTAGGCGGCGACGGCGAGGGCGACCTCGCTGCCGGTGGCGATGATGATGACCTCGGGCGGTCCCTCGGCGGGCTCGGCCAGTACATAGGCGCCCTTGGCGAGCCCCGATGCCGGGGCGTAACGGGCGCGGTCGAGGGTGGGAACGGCTTGGCGGGTGAGTACCAGGGCGACGGGGTCGTGTTGCAGGCCCATGATGACCCGCCAGGCTTCGGCCACCTCGTTCGCATCGGCCGGGCGCAGCACGACGAGGCCCGGGATCGCTCGTAGCGAGACGAGCTGCTCGACCGGTTGGTGGGTGGGACCGTCTTGGCCCATGCCGATCGAGTCGTGGGTGAAGATGTGGATGACCGGGATCTCCATCAGCGCGGACAGGCGGATCGCTCCCCGGGCGTAGTCGGAGAAAACGAGGAAGCTCGACCAGTAGGCCCGGACCTTGGAGAGCGCCAGCCCACTCGTAATCGCCGCTGCGGCGTGCTCGCGAATGCCGAAGTGGAAGTTCCGAGCTCCGTAGTTGTTCTCTTCGAAGTCCCCCGCACCCGAGAAGGTGAGGCGGGTCTTGGTGGATGGTGCCAGGTCAGCCGACCCGCCGATCAGCCAGGGCACCCGAGGCGCGATGGCGTTGAGGACCTCACCCGAGGAGTCCCGGGTGGCGACTCCGGTGGGGTCAGGATCGAAGGTGGGGATGTCGGCGTCCCATCGCGCGGGGAGTTCGCGGCGCTGCATCGCCAACAGCTCCCCTGCGAGATCAGGATGTGCATTCTTGTAGTCAGCGAACAGGGCCATCCACGCCTCGCGAAGCTCAGACCCGCGGGCCCCGATACCCGCGGCAAAGTGCTCGTAGACCCCGTCTGGAATCAAGAACTTGGCGTCCTCGGGCCAGCCGTAGCTGGCCTTGGCCTTCTTGACCTCTGCCGCGCCCAACGGCTCGCCGTGCGCCGCGCTCGTGTCGACGATGTCGGGCGCCCCGTAGCCGATGTGGCTGTCGACGATGACGAGGGTTGGCCGCTCCGTCTCGTCAAGGAACCCCTGGAACGCCTTGGAGAGCGAACCGAGGTCGTTGGCGTCGGAGACCCGGATCACGTTCCAGCCGTAGCCGGAGAAGATCGCCCCCACGTCCTCGCTGAAGGCGAGTGCGGTATTCCCCTCGATGGTGACGTGGTTGTTGTCGTAGATCCAGCACAGCTTGGAGAGCCCCAGATGCCCGGCGAGCGACGCCGCCTCGTCAGAGATGCCTTCCATCATGCAGCCGTCGCCCATTAGGGCGTACACGTTGAAGTCGAACAGCTCGAAGCCGGGTTGGTTGTAGTGGCTCGCCAGCCAGCGCGAGGCGATGGCCATGCCCACTGAGTTCGCGACTCCCTGCCCGAGCGGGCCCGTCGTCGCCTCCACTCCTGAGGTCCAGCGGTACTCGGGATGTCCCGGGCAGCGCGACCCGAGCTCACGGAAGGACTTGATGTCCTCCAAGGTGACCGAGGCCCGGCCGACGGTCTCATAGGCGGGGTTCACCGCCTTCACCTGTGCCAGGTGCAATAATGCGTAGAGGAGGATCGATGCGTGTCCCTCGGAGAGCACGAAGCGGTCCCGGTTGGGCCAGATCGGATCGGCAGGATCAAAGCGAAGCTGGCGTTGCCAGAGTTGATAGCCGACCGGCGCCATGCCCATCGGCGTTCCCGGATGGCCCGAATTCGCCTTCTCCACGGCGTCGATGGCCAGGGTGCGGATGGTGTTGACGCAGATCGTGTCGAGATCACCGGACGGGTGACGTGGTGTGTTCATCGTGGTCTTTCTTCTTGGGTTGGTGGTACTCGCCGGGCCGCTTCCATAGGGTGGGGAGACGGACACGGTCGAGATGGGGAGTGGCGATGACGGACAGCGACGACCAGGGTTACATCGACTCCGAGAAGCGCCTCGCCGCCGAAGCCGCCGCCGAGCTGGTAGAGGCGGGCATGACCGTCGGGCTCGGCACCGGCTCGACCGTCGCCTACCTGCTGGGCGCCCTCGCGCGCCGCAAGCTCGACATCACGTGCGTGGCGACCTCGCCGGCCACCTTCGACACCGCCCGCAGCCTCGGCCTCGACGTCCGGGAGTTCACCGGCATCGACCACCTCGATGTCACCATCGACGGGGCGGACCAGGTGGACCCAGCCGGCTGGCTGGTCAAGGGTGGAGGTGGTGCCCACACCAGGGAGAAGATCGTTGCCGCAGCAGCGGAGCGTTACGTCGTGATCGTCTCGTCGAACAAGCTGGTGGACGCCTTGGCGGCCCCTGTGCCCCTGGAGCTCTTGGCATTCGGCCACGACGCCACGCTTCGAGCTCTCGGCGACGCCCGCGTAAGCGACAAGCCGTCGAGTCCCGACAATGGGGTGCTCGCGGATTACTTCGGACCGATTGGCGATCCCGGCGAGTTGGCGTCGCGGCTCTCGGCGATACCTGGGGTGGTGGAGCACGGCCTGTTCGCGCCCGCCATGGTCAGTGACATCCTCGTCGGCCAGGGCAGTCGGGTGCACCGGCGCTGCCCCGGCGACTGACCCGGCGGCGATGGGGTGGCAGGGGAGCGTTCTGCCTGCCACACGGGGGCTGACAACCTGTCGGGTCGTCACAGCCCCGGGAACCCGTCTTCGAGTGAGCTAAGCACGTGGGCGCCTCCGGCGGCCTCGAGTTCGTCGACCGAGTAGTGGCCGCTCGCCACCCCGACCGACACCGCACCCGTTGCGTTGGTCGCCTCCATGTCGTGGGGAGTGTCGCCGACCACGTAGACCTGGGACGGGGCCAGCTGGTCGTGCAGGCGCATGGCCTTTTCGATGGCCAGGCCGGTTAGCTCGGTCCGGTCGGGTGAGTCCGATCCGTAGCCGCCGAAGACGAAGAACCGGTTCAGGTTGGCGGGAACGAGCTTGGTGCGCGCCGCGCCTTCCATGGCACCAGAGACCAGCCCGAGTATGACCCCGGCCTTTCCCAGGCGGAGCAGGACCTTCTCTACTCCGGGGAGCACCTGGTAGCCCTCTGAGACCCCGATGTCCTCGGCCAGGTGCAGCAGGTAGGCGGCGTAGAGCCGGCTGAGCTCGTCGTCGTTCGGGTCGCGACCAAGCACGGCGTTGAAGGTGGCGCGGGCCACCTGCGGGTCGGTCTCACCTGCCGAGCTGTGCTCGCCAATATCGGCGGGGATGCCGTAGAGTTTGTCGAACGCCGCCTTCCAGCTTCTCGCCCCAGACCCACCCGTGTGGACGAGCGTCTCGTCGACGTCGAACAGTACGACGACCGGCTTGGCCGTCTTCGTGGACTTTGTCGTTGGGTGCATCTCAGTCCTTCTTCTCGTCGTGACCGCCGAAGCCCTTGCGCATGGCCGAGAGCACCTTGTCGGCGAAGTCGTCGAGGCCCCGGGAGGCGAATCGGGAGTAGAGCGCGGCGGTGAGCACCGGAGCGGGGACACCTTCGTCGATGGCCGCGATCGACGTCCAGCGACCTTCACCCGAATCCGACACCCGCCCGGCGTACTCCGCGAGGTCGGGCGAGTCGTATAGGGCGGTGGCGGTCAGGTCCAACAGCCATGACTCGACGACGCTGCCACGACGCCACACCTCGGCCACCGCCGTCGTGTCAATATCGAACTGGTAGTACTCGGGCTGCTCCATCGGGGCGGTCTCGGCGTCGGACATGGCGCTCTTCTTGCCGGCATTCGCGTTGTGCAAGACGTTGAGGCCCTCGGCGAAGGCCGCCATCATCCCGTATTCGATGCCGTTGTGGACCATCTTGACGAAGTGTCCAGCCCCGTTCGGTCCGCAATGCAAGAAGCCGTGCTCTTCCGTGGTGGACCTGCCGGTGCGTCCGGGCGTTCGAGACGCGGAGTCCATACCGGGCGCAATGCTTATGAAGATCGGCTCGAGGTGTTTGACTACTTCGGTCTCACCACCAATCATGAGACAGTAGCCCCGGTCGATCCCCCACACGCCGCCACTCGTCCCGCAGTCAATGTGATGAATTCCTTGGCTGAACAGATTCGTGGCGCGGGTCATATCGTCTCGGTAGTACGAGTTCCCCCCGTCGATGATGGTGTCACCCCGTTCCATGTGGGAGGCGAGACCGTCGATGGTCTTGCCGGTGATCTCTCCGGAGGGCACCATGACCCAGACCGCTCGAGGCGCCGAGAGTTTCTCCACGAAGTCGGCCACCGAGCTTGCCCCAGTCGCCCCCTCTTTCACGAGATTCTTGACAGCGTCGGCGTTTACGTCGAAGACGACGCACGTATGGCCGTCGCGCATCAGGCGGCGCACGATGTTGGCGCCCATCCGTCCGAGGCCTACCACGCCGAGCTGCATCGGGTTATTCGTTGGCATATCTGTTCTCCTTGGTCTGTTCTTCTGCCGTTGTGCGGGCCCCTCCGTTGAGCTGTTGGCAGGGCCGGTCCATGGGTGCCGTGCCGCAGCGGCGTCAGCGCTCCGGGCTGCCCGTATCGGACAGCCATGGCAGCTGCCACGGCGAATGGCCTCGAAGGAGCTCGTCGGCCTCATGAGGGCCCCACGACCCCTGTGGATAGGGAAGGGGTGCGGGTGGATGGTCCACCAGCGGCTGGAGCACCCGCCAGGTTTCTTCGACCGAGTCCTCCCTGGTGAACAAGGAGTGGTCGCCGATGAGTGCGTCGTGTAACAGCCGCTCGTAGGGTTCGGGAGGGCGCCCTAGCTCGGCGGCGAAGGGGAGGTCCATGTGCACGTCTCTCGATGCTCTGCCTTCCGGGCCCTTGGAGAGCATCACCAGGCGCAGGCCCGGGTCCGGGTCGATACGGATGATCAGCTGGTTGGCATTGGTGTGGCGTGGGTCGTCCAAGAAGGACAGCCGTGGTGGGCGGCGGAAGATGACTCTGACCTCGGTCGCACAGGTAGCGAGCGCTTTTCCGGCCCGGATGAACAGCGGCACGCCCGCCCAGCGCCAGTTCTGTATCTCGAGGCGCAGCGCAATATAGGTCTCGGTCTTGGAGCCCTTGCTGACTCCGGGAATTTTCGAGTATCCGGCATACTGGCCTCGCACGCAGCGGGCCGGATCGACGTCGGCCATGGCTCGGAAGACGTCTATCTTCCTGTCCCACAATGCCCGGTACCCACGCCCGACGGGTGCCTCCATAGTGACGAGGGCCAGGACTTGCAGGAGGTGATTCTGGACCACGTCGCGAAGCGCCCCGACCGGATCGTAGAACTTGCCCCGGTCCTCAACTCCGAAGTCCTCGGCCAGCGTGACCTGTACGGCGGCCACGTGGTCCCGGTCCCACACCGGCTCTAGCAGCGCGTTGGCGAAGCGCAGGAAGGAGATGTCCAGGACGGGCTGTTTGCCCAAGAAGTGGTCGATGCGAAGGATCTGGTCTTCGCCCAGCACCTGGTGCAGCTCCTTGTTCAGCCGGCGGGCCGAGGCGAGGTCATGGCCGAAGGGCTTCTCGATCATCACCGTGGCGCCTTCAGTGAGATGGGCCTGGCCGAGGGACACCACTACCGGCGCGAACAGCGCCGGCGGGATCTCGAGGTAAAACAATGGCCGGGCAAAGCCCTCGAGCGCCTTGGCCAGCACCTTGTAGGTGGCGGGGTCTGCGAAATCGCCGTGCACGTAGCCGAGGCGGCCCGCGAGTCGATGGAAGACGTCGTCCTTCACCGGTTCCCCGGTCGCCTCGATGGCGGCCCGTGCCGCGACGCGTAGATGATCTTCTGACCAGGGCTCCTTGGCCACGCCGAGGACCGGGCAGTCGAGGCGCCCGGCAGCTTCGAGGCGGTAGAGCGCCCGAAAGGTCATCTTCCGGGCGAGGTCCCCGGTGATCCCAAAGATGACCAGGACATCGGCCGGATTCGGCGTGGTCGCACTCATGTTAGGCGCACCCCCCAGACCGTGGACACGCTCTGACCGGGTTCCAACCTGGTCAGAGCGTCGCCAGTTGCGAAGGCGTTGGGCGAACAGGTCATCGGCTCGGCGGCG
>JAJYWG010000377.1 GCA_021791615.1 Actinomycetes bacterium | reverse complement strand
CAGGGCCTCCACAAAGTCGTTGAAACAGGCGGCTGATCTGGGACAATCAGAGGGTACTGGCGTTCTCGCCTCTGCCCTGGTAGTCGTAGTGGGGTGCCGGACCCCTTCCTCGCGACGGTATCGGTGCGACCGATCCTCCCAGGAGAGCGGATCCGCTTCGACGAGTCGCTCGACGAGCACCATTGGCTCGGCCATCGCCTGGTGGGCGAAACGATGCGCTATGTCGCACTCGGCAGCGACGGGCAATGGCTGGCCGTCGTCGGCTTCGGTGCCGCCGCTCTTGCCTGCAGACCTCGTGACACCTACATCGGCTGGTCGGACGACCAGCACTTCCGTCGGCTGAAGTACATCACGAACAACCAGCGCTTCTGCATCCTGCCCGCTGGACGGACGGCCAATCTCGCGACCAACGTGCTGGCCAAGACCCTGGCTCGCCTGTCATCTGATTTCGAGAGCCGGTGGCACCACCCTGTGGTTCTCGTCGAGACCTTCGTCGATCCCGCCCGCCACGTCGGCACGTGCTACCGGGCCGGGGGCTTCAGCCTGCTCGGCGAGACGCTCGGGTACTCGAGGAGCGCGGGCCGTTACCACTATCACGGCTCAGTGAAGCTCAGCTTCGCCCGGCTGCTGCGACGCGACGCACGTCGGATCCTCACCGACCCGTTCGACCACCCGATCTTGACCGGGGAAAGGAGACCCGTGATCGATCTCACGGCACTCGACTTCGCCGGCGAGTCCGGCCTGCTCAGCGCTCTCGACGAGATCGTCGACCATCGGATGCGGCGTGGAGTGCGCCATCGGCTCTCCTCGATCCTGGCGATCGCGACCGCGGCCACCTTGGCCGGTGCACGATCGACGTCGTCGATCGGCGAGTACGCAGCCGACTGTCCCCAAGAGGTTCTCGGTCGTCTCGGCGCCAAGTACCACCCGACGAAGAAGCGCTACGTAGCCCCCCACGCAGAGACCTTCCGACGGGCACTCGGTGCCGTCGACACCACAGCACTCGACCGAGTGGTCGGAGCCTGGCTGTTCAGCCAGGTCAAAGCCGGGAACCTGAGCGGCAGCTCGCTGGCGCTCGCCCTCGACGGCAAATCACTGCGAGGCGCTCTGCGCGAGGACGGGCGCTGTGTGCACCTGTTCAGCGCCATGGTCCATGGAACGGGCATCGTCATCGGCCAATCAGAGGTCGACGAGAAGTCGAACGAGATCACCGCCTTCGGCCCCTTGCTCGCCTCGCTCGGTGACATCTCGGGTTGCCTCATCACCGCCGACGCGCTGCACGCCCAGCGTGAGCACGCACGGCTCGTCGTCGAAGACATGCACGCGGACTACCTGCTGCAGGTGAAGGACAACCAGCCGAACCTGCTGGCCGCTCTCATGGCAATGCCGCCGGAACGCTTCTCGCCCGAGCATGCCGAAAGCTGCCGTGGACACGGGCGCACCGAGCACCGCTACGTCCGGGTGGCAGAGGTTCCCGCAGAGGTCGACTTCCCCCACGCGGCCCAAGTCGTCCTCGTCTATCGCGAACGAGGGGACCTCGCCGACGTGATGAGCTCAGCCGAGACCTCCTACTACGTGACCAGCGTGTCCAAGGAGCGTGGCGACGCGAAGCGCCTTGGCCAACACGTCCGGGAGCACTGGGGGATCGAGAACAAGGTCCACTACGTGAGGGACTGGACCTACGACGAGGATCGCCACCAGATGAGAGCACCCGGATCACGGCCAAGGGCACTGGCCACCCTGCGCAATCTCGCCATCAGCCTGTTGCGCCTGGCCGGCGCCACCAACATCGCTGCTTCGACCCGCTGGGTCGCCCGTGACGCCACTCGTGCCGCAGTGCTCCTCGGCGCCTGAGGACGACGCCTTCGACAGCTGCGCCAAGCGTGCCACCCGTGGCTCTCTCGCGTCCAGCAACGTGGTCGGACGGCCCGTGCGACCGTGACTGCGGCCTGGGCAGTCACCAACGGCTCGCCAACCACCGTCGTGCACCTCGAAGCGTCCCCGAGAACCCGAGATTCACGCGTCGACTTTGTGAGTCACCCTGTTCAGCATCCCAGGCTGTAAGTCCTGCGGATCACGCACTACGGTCTCGAAGTAGCGCGGGTGATCCGCTGTGTAGCGAATGAGGGCGACGGTCTCAGCGAATTGCCGCATCAGCGTGAACACCGCTTGCGGATTGTCGTATCCAATCTCCCGAACGATCGCCTCGTGGAGCGCCCGAGCGCGGGAAATCGAACTGAACACAAATGCCAGATCCGCGCTGAAACCCTCCGGCGATTCGATCGCTTCCATGAGATCTCGCTTCACGCAGTCATCGAACCCCCGGTCACGCCAGATCACCTGCTTGGCGTGATCCAGAGACTCGAACTGCGTGAGGTCGACGAGAATCGGCTCGGGCTTATCGGTCATGGGAGCCTCACTCCAAACGACTGCTACCGCGAGAGGATTCCGAGCTTGAGCTTCGACGTCCAGCGTCCGCTGGAGCGCCAACGGTCGATCATCTTGCGGGTGCGCTCAGCGAGACGCCGTTCCAGCGCTTCGGCGAGAGCTGCTTGGACCTCGACGACCGAGGCGGTAACCCTGTCCCGCTCCCATCCGAAGTCCCGCATCACACAGATGACGTCGTCGGCGATCAGGCGATCGACGGCCGCGTGGGCTACTTGCCGAGGCCGACCGGTGTCGATGTCGCTGATCCAGCTCCCGGGGTCCTCGGTCAGCAGTTTCTCAAGGGCCGGGACATAGCCCTCAATCAGGATGTACGTCGCATCCCTGAGGGTCGTGACGTCTCTAATGCCCAGCTCCTTGGCGATGGCATCGAGCACCTGGAAGCGCTTCGGACCGCCGTAGCCAGGGTTCAGCTTGAGGACGTGACTCAGTTGGATGGAAACGTTGAAGTGCTGGTTGAGCCAGTTCAGCTCGTAGTCAGTGACGCTCATGTGGCACCCTGCCCGGTTTGTTCTGAGACGGCTACTTCTTGCCGCCCTTCTTGGAGTTGGCCTGGGCCAGATCGCTGGCCGCTACCGAACGGATCGGCTTCGGCGTCTTCGGATCGCGCAGGAGCCGGCCTGCCTTGGTGGCGTCCTTCTTGCTCGTCGCCATTGCTGAACCTCCTCTCGAGTGACACCATTGTAGTTCACCGAACTGGTGTTCGGTACCGACGCCGGCAACGAGCCCTACTGGACGAGGGCTTTGTTGAGGTCGAGGTCGATCCCCGCGGCTTGCATCTCCTGGGCCAACTTGAGCTGCCAGTTCTCGGCGAAGGACACGTACAGGACGCCCTCGATGTCCGACGGCTTTTCGACGCCCTCCTCGCACAGGGCAACGACGCCGCTCCTGCCGAGGAGACCTATGAACAGCCCGAACTCCAGGACCACGTTCTGTCGGGCCCGTGGCCGGAGGCCCGCGTCGTCGACCCCGCCGACGTCGTCCCCGGTGAGGAGGACGACGGCGAACCCGGCCTCGGCGGCGTGTTCCTCGAGCTTCTCGATGACGGTCCGGCCACGGTTCGACTGCTCGTGGAGGATCGTGGGCCGTCGCCCGGTGACGCGCTCGATGAAGTGCGCGACCTCGAGCTTGCGTGCATCGTCGTGCCCGTGCACGACGAACACCGTCTGTCCCCTGGGCATGATCGTCATCCTCCCCGCTGCGGCACCGACTCCCGACGGTTCGTCGTAGAGATCGAGCCGGTTGGCTATCGAGACGAGCTTCTGCTTCTGGTGCTCGATGTCGTACCGGACCGATTGCAGGCGTCGCTGCGGGTCGAGCGAGCCGCTCGCCATGAACATGACGGGCACGTACTCATCCACGAGCGCCGTCGTCGTGAAGAGGCGCTGGAGCAGTCTCTCGTTGTAGTCGTGCCAGGTGTGAAAGTCGCTCTTGAGCTTGTCTACTTCCTGTGCGGAGTTGACCTGGCGGTCGAGCATCTGCTGACCGAGCCCGACGCGCTCGTCAAGGCTCCGACATGCCTCCGCCCGAGCGACCTGCAGCCGTGGCTCCTCTGGCGGCGGACCATCCGACGTCCGCTTTCGTGTCGCCATAGGTTCCACTCCTCCGATGAGCGCCCCCCGGCACCACGAACACCGACGAGCCAGCCCGGCCGGGCGCCCACTCAGATTAGCGAGGAGCCTCTCACCTCCGTTTGACCTGCATCAGGATACATCGACAGCGAACGTGTGTTTGGGTTTGAGTCGAGCACCGTTACGGGGCGAAGGGCCTGCGCCGCCTCGGCCATACTGGTCGGTTGCAACTCTTGCAGTAGTACAGGATCACCTGGCCGCCACAACGGGGACAGGTGGCCTTCAGGGCAATGTCGCTGGCGATGTGGAGTCCGACCATCACCACGCTCCGCGGTAGGCCACCGGAACCACTGCGCTTCTTCTTCGCCATCCTGTCCTCCAGTCTGTCGGCCCGACGGCGACCACCCACCAGCTTGCCTCGACGGTGTGACGGTGGCCCCGTTCAGTCGCGAAGGAGGACGGGCGACACCATGTGCAACCGCCCGAACCTCCCCTCCAATCCGGTCGTTGGCGCGCTCGAACTCGGAGTCCCTGCGAGTCTTGGCCACGTCAGGCGGTCGCTGGTCGGTCTGGTCGCCTCGGGGCACCAGGCACACCCCCGTGGTAGGAACCTCCTCCGTGTGTGATCCTCCCGACGTGCGGTGGAGGCAGTCGCGTCGAGGTCCCCGCACCGCGTCCATGCCGGAACTAGTATCCCGTTATCGGTGTTCGCAGGGAGTTGACGGAAGATGGCAGAAAATGAGGAGGTGTTGACGACCGAGGAGGCAGCCAAGCTGCTCCGCGTCAGCACGAAGACCGTCCTCGGCCTTGCCCGCGACGGCGTTCTCCCTGGTGAGAAGGTTGGTCGTGCCTGGCGGTTTCTCCGCAGCGACCTCCTGAACTACCTCCGTGGATCCAAGCGAGAGACGAACGGTGTCGCGCTGTGAGCCCGACCCCGGTCTCGCAGGTCGGCGGTGGTCGGACCACGCTCATCGGCCGGGGTGAAACTCGTCGCTTCCGCCCGCGGCTCAGTCTCGGGTACCACCAGGACCTCTACGCCCTGGTCGCCCAGTTCCGAGACCGCGACACGGACGATCGGGTGCTCCGTGTCCGCCGCGCCATCGATGCCGCCGAGGCACGACGGGTCCAACTCCGTCAGTTCGGCGTGGACGACGACGACATGCAACCCACCGTGTACTACATCGCCACGCTGCGGCTGCTCCGCGACCTGATCCTGCAGGGATGGGTACCGGATTCCGACGACGACGGGATCTACATCCTGCCGCCCATGCTCACGCCGGGGGGCGAGGATCCCTCGGAAGCGAAGTCCGAGTTGCGCAACTCGTTCCGGTTCGCCGTCGCGGACCAGCTCCTCTCTCCGTCGGTCGCCGACTTCATCGCCAAGATGGAACGGCATGACGTCGGGTCGTTGTTCGCCGACGGGCCAGAGTTGGCGAGCCGCATCCAGAAGGCCCGCAGTAAGGGCACGTCCGAAGCGGCGATACGTCCGGTCCTCGAGTTGGTCATGGCGGACTCTCGGGACGAGGTCACGGGGCTCCGCCTTCAAGACGTCTGGCGCTATGCCCGCCTTCAGTGGTCGATCCCGTACCAGACCACGCCCGGCCGGAACATGCACTATCTCGTACGCGACGAGGCAGGGCCGAATCGACCGATCATTGGTATCGCCGCGCTGGGCAACGCCATCCTTGGTCTCGCACAGAGGGACGACGCACTGGGATGGTCTGTCCACTCGCTCGCCCGCCGCCTGGACTCGTCGTCACCGGCAGAGCAGAGGAAGATCGTCCGACACTTACTCGCCTTCATCCACGCCGAGGCCGACCGCATCTACGTTGACGACTTCAAGCTCGATGGCCTGAGCCCTCAAGAGGCTGTCGCCTACCTGCACGGGAGCGAGCAGGCGGCCGACAGCGCTCGCCGGGGAGCGCTGCAACGGGCTGGCGACAATCGCACCGCTGAGTACCTCCTCATTCGTGAGGCGCACAACCTGGTCGAGGACGGTCGCGCTTACGACGTGGACTGGGTGGCTGTTGCCACCACCCAGCTCTACCGACGGAAGCGCTCAGCGAACCTTGGGGACACCCTTCGAGCCATCGCCGTCTTCGAGGGGGCCGGTGTGGCCGAGGATCCAAAGCGGATGCGGGAATTGCTCTGGGCCGAAGATGGCCGCCGGGCCGTCGAGACGGTCCTTCGCAGGATCAAGCAGCAAGCGGTTGCGGAGAACGTTATGGAGATCATCACCTGTGGAGCGGTCTCCCCGTACCAGCAGGTGCTTGGTGGAAAGCTCGTCGCCATGCTCATGACCAGTCCCCAGGTCGTGAACGACGTCAAGCGCCGGTATGCGGGCAAGATCAGTCTCATCGCCTCGGGCATGGCAGGACGCCCTATTCGTCGGAAGCCGGCACTCTCCCTGCTCACGACGTCGAGCCTGTACGCCTTCGGCAGCGCCCAGTACAACCGCGTGCGAGTACCCGGAGACGTCGTCGGTGCCAGCGGGGACATTCGCTACGAGCGCGTGGGCATCACGGACAGCTTCGGCACCGTCCAGTTCGCCTCCGACACTACGGAGAGCTTGATCGCCGCCGCACGGCTCGCCAACAACAAGCGGAGGGTCGTCAACCACCTCTTCGGCGAGGGGATGAGCCCCAAGCTGCGCTCGCTCCGCATGGGCCTTGACGCTCTGGGGCTCCGCCCGGAGGAGTTCCTGCGCCACCACTCTCCACGCCTATTGTACGCGGTCCCGCTCGCAACGAACGCGGATGACGTCCTCCTTGGCCTCACGCGAACCCCCAAGTACGTGCTCCCTGCCTCTGGCGACGACTCGACCACGCAGACGATCGCCGCGCACTGGCACGATCGCTGGTTGAAGGGTCGGCTCGCCCGTCCCGAGACGCTCGACATCATCAGAGGTATCGAGCGCGATGACCATCTCCTCAGCCGCGTCGCATCCGACCTCGGAGCATCGAGCTATGGGGACTCCACCAGCGCCCGCTCTACGGCCATCTCCGACCTGCGTTTCGCCAACACGAACGGCCCGATCTCCTTCGTCGAGAAGCTGTACCGGAACGCCAACAGCTACGCGGACCGCCTCACCACCGAGGAGCTGGACTGGATCCACGTGGACCTCGGACTCGACGACTACCTGCTCCAGTCCGCCAAGGACGGCTGGCAAATCGTGGTCACCGGCAACCCTGGCGATGGAAAGACGTTCCTCATCGAACGCCTCCGCGCCACCCTGACCACGCAGTACGACGCCGTGGTCATCACGGATGCCAACGCCTGCACCGACTCCGAGGTTCTGGCGTCCTGGCGTACCTGCCACGAGACCGGACGGGCCTTCGTGCTAGCGATCAACGAGTGGCCTCTCTTCGAGTTGCGCCGCCTGGCGCGTTCGGAGGAGTTCGAGCCTGTCGACGAGGCTGTCCGCCAAGTGCAGTCCGCCGTCTACTACGGCGAGGCACCCGAGCCCCCCAAGGGCAAGGTCGCGGTCATCGATCTCAACCTCCGCAACGTCCTGGCCCCGAACGTCGTCACGGCGGCGATTGAACGGCTCACGGACGACCGCTTCGTCGCTGACCTGGCTGATGCCGACCCGGCGCGTCGCAATGTCGACCGGCTCCGGACCAGCCGTGTGCAGGCGCGGCTCGCAGCCCTCCTGGATCAGGCGTCGCGCCGTGGTGAGCACGCCACCATGCGCCAGATCATGGGCTTCCTCGCCTACATCATGACCGGGGGCACCGATGCCACCGGTCGGATCATGAGCCAAGGCAGTGGCCGCTACCTCTATGCCAACGCCGTCTTCGAAGGAGGGGAAGGGCCCCTCTTCCACCTCGTCCGGCGCTCCTTCGACCCGGCCACCGTCACTCACCCTGACCTCGACGAACATCTCTGGCGCGGGACCACGGATCCGAACGACTGGCTGGATCCCACCGACGTTCCCGTTGCCGCCGCCTACAGCTCGGACGACGAGCAGGAGCAGTGCTTCAAGGTCGCCAAACGCCGCTTCTTCTTCGAGCACGCTCGCGGCGCCGACTTGTTGAGACTGCTTCCCGCCGACGAGACGGAGTTCGACCGCGTGCTCCACGAGGGTGTCAACGGTGATCCGCAGCTTGTGCGCGAGATGGTGCTGGCCGTCAACCGCTTCTTCGAGCCCGACTGCTCCAAGGACGAGGACAACCGCCTCACCCTGTGGCAGAGCCACCGCTACGACGTCCGAGCGCCGGCGACGTTCGTTGCCCTCTACTCACAGCCGGCCGATGCCATCACGGTCTGCGGTCCCCACCTCGCCGAATGGGTGACCGCCTGGCTTCCCGAGGAACTCCGGCGGGTGAACCAGTTCGCCCTCAGTGCCAATCCGCAGAGCGAGAGGCCCAGCCGGATCGTCTTGGACCGCGACGTCTACCTGACGCTGCGAGAGGCGGCTGTCGGGCTCGGCCGCTCCACCTGGTCTCGGAGCGTGGCGCGCAAGGTGACCCGGTTCGTCGATGAGCAGCACCGGGTCTTCCACGAACAGAAGCCGCTCTCGGACCTCGAGATCCGCAACGTCGACACCAACCTTCGCGCCAAGGTACAGGTGAGGCGCCAGCCTGCGAGGTACGAGTTGTGACCGCCGGAACCGAGGCGAGCGAGATCGAGACCCCGGCGCAGGTGCTCGGGCGTATCTACGACGAGGAGTTCGGCTTTCTTCCCACCAACGCCTCGATGAAGCCCGTACACGTCGCCAACGGTCTCTCCCGCCGTCTGCTCGGGATCACCAACGATCACACGCCGCTGGCACGGGTCCTCCGTCAGTTCGTGAAGAACCAGCGCGGTGACTACCTCGACGAACGCAACCCCAACGCCGCCATCCTGGAGGCGTACGGCCCGCAGTTCGCAGACCGCTTCGGCAACCCACCGACCGACGACGCTCTGACCCGCTTTCGATCACTGGCCAAGGACACCCTGGGAGCCGACGATGCTGTCTTTCCGACGCAGGCGTCGTTCACCCTCACCCATCGCCGCATGGTGACGTCGGACATCTCCGACAACGGCTCCGGCGACTTCCTCGCCGCCTTTCTGACCGCCGGTGCTCCCGCGAGGGCGCATCCTGCGGCCGACCTACTTGTGCATCTTCTCGGAACGGACACCGACCCGTGGACGATGATCGGCTGGCCACTCCTCGGTGTCGAGGAGGAACGTGACGCCCCGATGGGGCCACGAGCGCAGGTGCGGGCGGACCGCTCAGCAGCACTGCTGGCCACGACGTCGAAGGGGGAGTTCACCTCGGGGACGCTCCGCGAGTTGCGTGGCCGCTATGACCAACTCGCCGCGTACGAAGGATCATTCGGAGCAAAGCTCACGACCTTGCGACGACTTCTCCTGTTCGGCGCCTTTACCATCCACGTCCACATGATCCGCCGCTACGGCGATGCGACTGAGACGGGGCAGCAGCCCCCGATCCTGCTCGACCTCTTCGACGGACGCCTGCGCTCCCTACGCGAGGCGTCAGCCGCGACGTTGCAGAACGGCTTCCGGGCCATCGAGCAGCTTGTGATAACCAAGATCCGTGCACACCTGGACTCGGTGTGTGGGGCGGACCCACAGGCGTTCCTCGGATCTCTCCCCAATGACAAGGAGGGCAACGCGCTCCGAGACGAGTTCGCGGCACAGGGTCCCTGCGACCCTCTGTCCGCGCTCGCCGAAGCCTTCTGGAAGGTCGGGTACTCCGGCGTCGGCCCGGGCGAGGTGAAAGGCCTGCCGTGGAATGCGCTGCTTGCCCTCGGGCGCCGCAGCGGCTACCTCCTCCCGTATGACAACCGTGGCCGTGGTGGTAAGGAGCACAAGCGCTACGGCGTCAACGCGGAGTTCGCCGAGGTGCTCGTTGCCGCGACCGTGAAGCCAGGTGACCCCCTCGACTTCGATGACTTCCTCGACATCCTGCGTTCGTCCTTCGGGGTTGTCCTCGGCCGCACCGTCGACTTCGAGGTGATCCGCCGCATCGATCTCAGGGCGGGCGGAGAGATCGGGCGATCCGTGTCGGTCAACGAGGCTGACTTGCGGGCGAATCTGACTGCCTTCCGGGACCTCATCGTCGACATCGGCTTGGCGAAGTCTTACGCCGACGGCAGGACCGTGGTCACGACCGATGAGACACGCGGATGACGCCCGACGCCGTACCCAACGAGCGGACCCTCGTCGCACAATTGCTGGGCGAGGCCTTGCGCCAGGCACAGGGGCAACCCGGCGTCCTCGTTCGCGACGTCCCCCACCTCGACGCCGCCGCGGTGCTCTCCGAGATGGCAAGGATCCTGAGCCAGGACATCGACCTTCGCATTGCCTATCTCAATCCCGCTGCCGCTTCCGAGGCGCCTGCGGCGGGTATTTCCGACGAAGTCTTCACCACCCGTGTGGAAGATGCTGAAGCGTGGCGCAACACCCGGGGCCTGCATGCTCTCATCGTCGTCATCACCGAATCGGACGCTGCCAAGCTCACCTCATTGGAGGAGTTCGTCCCGATCGGTTCGGCCCTGCTGCGCCGCTTCCTCGTCGAGCGCGCCGCCACCGAGTTCGGCGAGGCCAATGAAGTCCTCCCGCGGTGGTGGACGATCATCGGCGGTGACGACCAGATCTCGTTCTCCGATCTCGTTGACTACTACCTCGCTCTGGAGCCCTTGGACGGCCCCGCACGTCGCGATCAGGCAGCCCTTCAGATCAACAGGCTCGGCCTGCTGCCTGACCCAGGATTCTTCGACAACCCGGGTGAGAGGCAACTCCGAAAGCGCCTCGACGACAACCGCGCGCTGGCACTGAGGCTTGCCAACTTCAGTGAAGAGGACCGCCAAAAGGTCGACAAGGCGCTTGCTGCGGAGACCGACACGGCGCGGCGCTCCGAGTTGCGCGAGCGGCTTCGCGACCTACAGGAGTACCGCCGTGGCGGACGGCTCGGCCTCTCGGCGACCGATGCGCGTCAACTGTTACGCGTCAAGTCCGGGACGCCGCCACCTCCCGCGCCGCCGCCCGGATCCGGTGACGAGGCGCCTCCCGCACCACCTTCACCGCCGCCTCCACCCAAGAACCTCACTGCCCTCGCGGTGGAGAACCTCCTCGGCGAGGACGGCGAAGACGACGACGTCGGTGCCGCGTCGCTCGACCACGCGATCACCGAACTGCGAGCCCAACTCGACGACATCGACAGTTCCACCGTCCGTCCCGAGCCGGTGAGCGTCAACCTGCCGAGCGGTGCCCAAGTCGACGAGGTCGTCTCGACTGACGTTGTGAATCTTGTCAATCGGCTCCTCGGTGAGGGGCGCTACGGCGGGCTCATCAAGTCTCGGGGCGACAACATCGCGTCCATGATCCGCAACTTTCAGCAGACCGTAGAAGTCCTCCGCAACTGGGACCGAGATCGCGTGGACGAGTTTCTCACCGCCTTCGCCGAACACTCCGAAGCGGGCGTTCAGGTTCGTGATGCCTTCGACGCCTTCGACGCGGCTCGCAATGACCTCCTGCCCCACGTCGGTGAGCTCTGCGTCGCCCCTTTGCTGGTGACGACGGCCGCCGCGACGCGTTCGCTCGTGCCGCCCATCATCGACGCATACCGCTCGCTGCTCACGGCCACCGAGCAGGCGTACGGCGCCCTGCACGAGGCCTTCGGCGACGATGCCCGCAACCTCGTCGAACTGCTCATGCTCACCGATACCGTGTTCCTCGACAACGGAGAGACGGTCGTCGCGCTCCTTACCCCGCTCCATCCCCTCCTCTTGTGGCACTACTACGAGTACACCCGGGTCATTGAGAGCCAAAAGGACCTCCTCGAACCACGCGACCATGATTTGGTGAGGAGCGAGTTCGCCTCCGGAGGCATCCCTTTCTTCTTCGCATCCATCGGAGTCCCGAGGCTGGTATCCGAGCATGCCCCCTCAAGCCTGCCGTTCACCGGCAGGGCGGGCGGGCTCCCGCACTTCAGCGAGCAGGCCGACGCTCGCGATCCCACGGACGGCCTTCGCCCTATCCGGCGGTTGGCTGAGGCATATGTCGCCCTTGAGCCTGCCGCGGCCGAAGGCCTTCGTCTTGCCCTGCTCGAGCCACCGGACGCAGGCACCTACCTCTCTATGTGCTGTGACCTCGCCGACGCGGAGCGGCTGCGAGGAGCGCACGTTACCGTGCTACGCCGCGGCCAGACCGTTGGGGCCGAGCTGAACCTCTCCGGAGACGAAGAGCGCCGCGTCCAGCAGCGCTTCGGCAACCACAACGAGCGTCGATTCACGTTCGAGAGCTGGCGCGTCGGTCCGACCCCCACCTCTCCTCCGGACAGCCTGACGCCCCACATCTTCGTCGCCTTCGATCAGACCGAGCGCACCTCCGCCGACGCTGGAGCAGCGCTCCAGAAGATCCAGCCGCTCGCCAACCGACGCCGCCTCGTCTACCGCATCGGCACGCATAGCCTCGATCTGGAGCCGGCCCTCGGCGGCATTCTCGCTGAGTACAGCTCGCTTGCCGGCCTGGCGATCGGCAAAAAGATCGTCTCCTACCAGACGATGCACCAGACGACGGCGTTGGAGAGGCAATTCACCGAGGCGGCAAAGTTGGTGCCCTGGTACGTCGTGGCTGACGGCCACGTGGACCGCGATCTCGATGTCGGGGCGCTCCGTGTCCTCACCGACCGCGAAGGCACTCGTGACATCGTCGCGTTCACGCGGTCCCCCGCCGCGTTCCGCCGGAGCCTCCGGGAGGTCCTGAGACAGTTCAACACCTTCGTCACCGATGATCAACTCGATGTTCTTCTGACGGAACTGAGTGATCTTCTCGACGCCGGCCTCTTGACCTTGCGTCCCGGTCGCTCGGGCGAGGTCGTACAGCCTCACGTCCGGGGACTTCTCGGCCTGCTCGTCGCCGTGCAGTCCTTGCGGGCCATGACGCCCGAGGGACACGACCGCATCATCCTCAGTCTCGACAGCGGACAGGCACGGCGATGGCTGCACCTGGCCGACGACCCCTACCGCGCGGACCTTCTGGTCATCGACGGAGCTGACGACCGCTTCGGCATCACCGTCGTCGAGGTCAAGACCCGCCAAGACACGACGTCGGAGTACGCCATCAACGCTGGGCAGGTCTCCGGCCCAGCCATCACCCAAATGCTCTCCACCCATCGCATCCTGCGGCAGGTCTTCGATCCCGGTTACCCGGACCTTCTCGTGACGCCCTCGCGTCGGGAGATCCTCCGCGAACACCTGTACCGAGAACTGTCCAAGACGGCGTACCCCAACGAAACGAAGCAGCGGTGGGCGAAGCGCTCCGAGCAACTCTTCGATGGCACCCCCGACGTCGATCTCAGGTGCGCGCTGATCGAAGTGCATCTCGGCACGGCGACGGCAAGTCTCGAACCATTGCGCAACGTCTCTGCCGCCGACGGCGATCATCTCGTTCCTGTCGCGATCATCAACCTCAACGAGGACGGCGTCACCTCCCTGGAAGCAGCCATGACGCCCCCGCCCGAACCCCCGCAGCCCGAACCACCCGCAGATGACCAGCCGACCGGCGGAGCACCACCTTCGGGATCCGGAGGCGGGATGGGCGCCAGCCCCGCCATCACGCCCCCCGCTCCGTCACGGCGGCCCCCCGAGCCAAGCCTTCCCGAGGTACCCAGCAACAGTCGCGTCCTGCTGGGGACGTCATCGGCCAGCGGACATCCGCGCGACGTGTGGTTCGACCCGCAAAGCCCCGATCAACCGCTCAGCAACCCTCACATCTCGATATCTGGAGAGACGGGAAGCGGCAAGACCCAAGCGGTGAAAGCGATCCTGCACGATTTCCTACCGCGGGGGGTTCCGGCGCTCATCCTCGACTTCAAGGACGACTACTCGAAAGCGGACTTCGCCCAACGCGAAGGGTTCACCGTCCACGACGCGACGTACGGGAGCCTGCCCTTTAACCCCATGGTGCCGCCAATCGACCCGGAAACGGGCCGGGCCAACCCGATCTCCCACGTCCACGAACTCGGAAACATGCTGCAGCGCATCTACAAGCTCGGTGACCAACAGGCGTTCCAGCTCCGTGAGGCCATGAAGGAGACGTACGAGATCGCCGGTATCGGATTCAAGCCGTTCACGCCGGAACCCGATCAGCGGTACCTCCCTTTCGAGGCCATCCGAGACGTCCTGGTCCGGGAGGAGGCGACCCAACTCCTCGGCCGCCTCTCTCCCGTCTTCGATCTCGGGCTGTTCAGCCTCGGCGACGCAGCGAGCACGCTCAACGACCTGCTTAGCCAGCCCACGGTCATCCGGCTCAGCCAGTTGCCCGGCGACCAGGTGAAGAACGCCGTCGCCGAGTTCTTCCTTATGGCGCTCTACAGCTTCCTTATCCGCCGGGAGCACCCGCACCGCCTAGAGCGCCTACTCGTTCTCGACGAGGCGTGGCGGCTAGTGCAGTCGCCGTTCCTCGAACCGATCATGCGCGAAGGCCGTGCCTTCGGCCTCGGAGTCATGATCGCCACCCAGTTCCCCCGGGACCTTCCCGACAGCATCGCTGGATCCACCGCGACCCGGGTCTTTTTCAATCAGACCAAAGCTGAGCAGGTGCGTGAGATTCAGCGGACCCTCGTCGGCAAGACGTCGGGGACCGAGGCCGACCATCTCGGCAACCTCATCCGTGGCCTCGCCCCCCTGGAGTGCATTCTCCAAAACCTCCAGTACCGACCCTGGATCCGACTGCGAGCAATCCCGTACTTCAGTCGGGTAGCTGAACAGGCCGACCAGGAGTAACGATCATCTGGGTCACAAGTCCCCTCGAACTCGAAGTAACGCAGAAGGGGCCTACTGATCCTCGACCAGTTCGACCCAGGCGCATCACAACCACCGAGACGCCGACGGCGAGCAGGTGGTCACGGACCAGGCGGGGGCTCCTGGGTCGGCCACCCGCTCGCGCCGTTCCACCATGACGACGTCGAACCAGCCGGCCCGGGCATGCGCCACGAGCTTGGGCCAGTCCGGGACGTTCCAGCGTCGTGCCGTGGCTCAGGTCGGCGTAGGTGGCTACGTGACACCCGTGCCGGCGACTCGCGAAGGCCGCGACTTCGGCGGCCTCGGGCATGTGCAGCCGGATCCTCTCTGGCGTAGATGTCGACGCACTGCATCGCTGCTCCTTTCGATCCGTTCCCTGTGAGAGGGAGGAGACCTTCGTCGTGCGGGGAATGCGAGACGGCCGTCACGCTCAGACGTCCCCGGTTTCTTGCCCTATGGGCGCTGTACGAGATCCCGGACGTGGACTGTGCCGTCGGCGGCCATGATCCCGATCCCGCCCCGCCAACGACGCAGCTTGTCGGACGCGTCGTGCCAGACTTCGACCTGGTCGGCGTCGAGTTCGTCCGCGACGAACGTCCCGTGCCAGGCGACGAACACCGAGCGGCTCTCGGTGCGCACGACGATCCCGGTGTACCACCGGGCCCCAATTGCGGGTCCCGGACCACCGTTTCCACGGCCAGTCCCTGTTCTGCGTTCGCTGTCATCGCCGCGCCTCCCTGTTCATCGTGCCGTTCCAGACGAACTACCTCGTGCGCGCCGTTATCTGAAGGAGTCCTCCGAGCAGCTCGATACCGAGATGGCTCCCTACCGCAGCCCGATCGCCACCAGCGCCCCGAGGCAGAGCCAGGGTCCGAGGGCGATCGGGCGACCGCGTGCGGCCGGCTTGGTGGCGTGGCGGGCGAGGAGCGCCAGGGCGGCCAGGGCCCAACCGGCGAGCGCGCCGGTGGTGAGCACCGGCCAGCCCAACCAACCGAGGCCGAGGGCTACCAGGCCGGCGAGCTTGGCATCCCCGAAGCCGAGGCCGTGTTCAAAGGCGAGCCCGAGGACGAGGTAGAAGCCCGTCACCAACGCCATGGCGAACGCGGCGCGCCCGAGCGGCCACCAGCGCCCCTCCATGCCCGCGGCCAGCGCAAGGAGCGCAGCGACCACCGGATAGGACGGCAGGACGATCCGGTTGGGGAGGCGGTGGGTGCGCAGGTCGATGACCGAAACGACCACCCCGAGCGCCCCTAGGTACACGAAGGCGGCCAGCGCGACTGACCAGCCGATCCGCCAGACGAGGATCGCCTCGACCGCCGGCACGGCCGCAGCTGCGGCGGCGCGTTGGCGACCGGCGCCGAGGTCGGCTGCGAGCTCGGAGAGGGTCATAAGGGCAGCCGGGCGCGCCGGGCGCGCCGGGCGCGCTCAGCCGGGGAGTCCTCCGGGGCGGTCAGCGAGCGGTGGAGGCGCACGGTGGCGGGCTCGGGGTCGACGTCGATCTCGTCCAGTCGACTCTGGAGGAGCCGCCAGGTGTGGGCTATGGCGTCGAGACGGCCGCGCTCGGACTGGAGGGTCATGAGCCTGCGGTAGGGCTCCTCGGCGTAGCGGTTGATGTCGATGGCCCTGTGCAAGGTGGCGTCGGCCGCGTCGGGATTGCCGAGGCGGTCCTCAAGGTCGGCCAGGCGCAGGTGGGCGTCGAGGGCCCGGCGGTGGAGGTCCTGGCGGACGGGCTCCACCCAGGGGTAGTCGATCCCGGCCAGCAGCTCGCCCCGGTAGGCGTCGACGGCCCGGCGCAGGGCCACCCGGGCGACCCGGTCATCCTCGGCCCGGGCCGCCACCCCGAGGGCGTCCTGGAACACCCACAGGTCGCAGACCAGCGCAGAGGGGTCGAGGCGGTAGACGTCGCCCGATTGGACCAGCACCTTGGTGCCGGGGTCGCCCGCCGTCCCCAGGCGGGTCCGCAGGTTGGTGGCCGCCTGCCAGAACCGCTTGTGGACCTGGCTGCGCTCGGTGTCGGGCCACAGGGCCTCGACCGCCGCCTCAACGCTCGCCCCTTCGGGCCGCAGGCACAGCCAGGCCAGCAGCTCCTTGGCCATCGAGCGCAGCCCCTTGGAGACCACCTCGCCGTCGACGGCGATCTCGTAGGGACCGAACACAGTGACCCTGACCGGCGCCGTCTCCGGCGGGGCCGAGGGTTCGGGTGGCTCAATCGGCAGGGATTCGCCGCCCGGCACGACATGAAGTGGCGTGGAGGGATCGGCAGGGGTGACCTCTGCCGACGAGACGGGCCGCGGCCACTCGGTCTCCTCGGGCGCGGTGATGCCGGCGGTGCTGTCGGGGCGTTCTTCGGTCTCGGCCAGGGTGGCCACCACGTCGGCCGCCTCGGCGGCGCGGGGCGCGAACAGCTCCGCGCCGATGAGGCGAGCGGCCAGTTCGTCCGGCACCCCCGTGCTCACCACCCGGTCGGCCCCGATCACCAGACGCGCCGGCATCGCGGCGTGCGGGTCACAGGTGAACACGGCGAACCCCAGCCGCGGCCCGGCGGCCACCGTCGCCGCCCACCGGCCGGCGTCGGCGCCGGGCACCTCGTCGATGACGGCGAGGACCATCGGCACCGGCTCCCACGGGTTGGCCCGACGGTAGGCGACCACGTCGGGGACTTCGTCCTCGGTCAACTGGCGGGTGCGGGACAGCACCATGCGCTCCAGGGACGCGAGCACGGCCTCCGGGCGGTCGACGACTCGCAGGCCGGGTACCGGGCCGGGGATGGCCCCCGGTCCGAACAGCTCATCGAGGGCAGGCCGGGTCATGATCACCTCGGCCGCCCGGGGTCCGGCCCGCACCATGAGCGCAGCGACCCAGGCCGCCGCCACCTGGGAGGCATGGGAGCCGGCGAGGGTCACCCCGCCCAGCTCGCTCAGCGCCATCACGAGCGGGTGGCCGTCCCGGGTGCCCACCTCGACCAGGTCGGGGCGTTCCCGGTGCTCGGGATCGTCGTCGGCCAGCAACGAGACGCCCGGCGGCGGCGGCGGCAGCGGCACGGCGGACTCATCGGCGTCACCGGCCGAAACGTCCCCGGGGTCGACGTCACGGCAGCGGGCCGATGCCAGGCGGCGGAGCGTGGGCCGCAACGGGTCAGGACCGAGATGGCGACCGGGCTCGGGCGGGCGGTAGCGGTAGGCGTGGCGGCGCCGCAGGCGGCCGAGCGCCACCGCCGAGAGCACGCCGGCCACGAACGAACCTCCGACCACAGACCCCGAAGGGAGGCGAACCGGGCCAGAGCTGCGATCCGCCTGATGCGGTGAAGTGCCGTTCACCTGCGCTGGGACCAGTGGGTGTCCAGTCCAATCCGGCACCGTGCGGACTGGCGGCTCAGCAGGCGGTGGCGTTGCCGGCGGAACGACACTGCTTGGCGGAGCGGCGGTGGTCTGCCGATTTGTGGCAGGCGCGCTGACCCGCCCGGGACTCGGCACCACCGGCGAGGACGGCGAGGGAGGCGGCGACGAAGGTGTCGGCGATGGCGCCGCAGTCGGCGGAATCACTGTCCCCGCCGATGTCGGGAGGAGGAGCGTCCAGCCGGGGTCGATCCAGTGCGGGTCGGTGAGGCTGGCGCCGCCGGGCTGGGGGCGCCCTTCGTTGAGCGCGTAGATCTCCGACCAGCGCAGCGGGTCGCCGAGCTCGCGTTCGGCGATGCCCCAGAGGGTGTCGCCGCGCTGGACGACGTAGGTGCGCATCTGGTCGGCCACCTGGGTGCCAGCCGATGGGGATGGCGCCGGTCCCGACGTGCCGGGCGTCGGTGGCGGGGCGACCGGGGCGCCTGTTGGCGACGTGTCGGCCCCAGGTGGCGCCGTGGGCGGCGCGTGGGGCGAGGCTGGCCGACTGTTGCCGGCAAGGACGAAGGTGCCGACCGGGCGGCGCAGGGCCACGAGGCCTGTGCCGGGCGCGCCGACCGGTTGGCTGTGGGCGGGCCTGGGTGCGAGGGAGAGGGCGGCGACCACGACGGCGGCGACGAGGCGCCCCGTGAGCGGCTGGAACATACCGGCGACCGGGAGGCGCCGGGCTCGCCGGCCGGAGAGCGCGGCGGGGATCTCGGCGGCGACCGAAGCCACAAGCACCGCCCAGGTGACCCACACCACGACCGCCAGGATGTCGATGAGGGTCCGCCCGGCGATGCCGTGGGAGTCGAGAGCGTGGCCGACCTGGGCGACCGATGGAAGGTGGTGCGGGAGCGGCCAGCCGATGTAGTGCCACAGCACGAGCGGGATGCCGGCGACGAGCACGGCGAGGAGGACGAGCGCCCCGATGCCTTTGGCGAGGTGTGCGAGGCGGGCCATGTCAGGGTCCTTGCTGTGCGGTGGCGCTGCCGGTCCCGGTCACCGTCAGCTGGTCGACACCCACGACCGAGAGGATCTGGGTGGGCTGGGTGATCGTGACGGTGACCGCGACGGTCTCGCCGGCGACGGTGACGGTGCCGCGCTCGCCGGCTGCGGCGAGGAAGCCTTGGGCGTCGGCGACGGCCTGGGCGGGGTCGAGGGTGATCGTGCCGGTCTGGCGGTAGAGGGGGATGTCGATCGCCTGGGCGGCGGCGCGTGCTGCTGCCTGGGCGTCGTCGATGGCATGGACCTTGGCCGCGAGAGCGAGGCCGCCGTCGAGGACGAGGCCGGCCATGGCGAGGAGCGCCAGGGTGAAGATGACGACGAAGGCGGTGACCATACCCTCCTCTTCGCCGAGGCGGCGGCGCAGCGGTCCGGTCATGGGCCGGGGGCCGAGCGGTAGGTGTCGATGACCGAGGCGGCGGTCGACGAGATGCTCTCGGTGACGGGCAGGCGCAGTCCGCTCAGGTCGCTGAGCGCGACGGCGCAGGTGACGGTGACCGTGACCGAGCCGCCGGGGGCGAAGCGGGCGGTGTCCGTCGCGACCTGGAGGGTGGCGCAGGTGACGTGGTCCGAGCCGAGCGCCGCGGCCGCGCTCTGCTGGGCTGCTGCAGTGGCTCCCCCAGGGGTGGTGGCGATGGAGGCGGCGCGCGCGGCCTGGGCTGCCGCCCCGTCGACGTTGATACGTGCCCCGGCCAGGCGGCCGAGGGCGACGACGAAGAGCAGCATGAGGATCAACAGCGGGGTGAGCAGGACCAGCTCGGCGGCGACCGCACCCCGCTCGTCTCGAAGGGCGCGTCCGACACCCGCCGCGCGACGGCGCACGCTCCTCTTCGTGGCGGTCGGCGGTGCTGCGCGGCGTCCGGTCATGGCCCGGCTCTTTGGGCGTTGGGCGCCGGCGGCTCGGTCGGGCCGGCGGCGGTGGCCCGTACGGGCAGGGAGAAGATCCCGATCACGCTCTCGGCGTACCCGCTGACCACGACCGTCGCAGCGACCCAGTGCCCCTGGCCGTCTGGCCGGCGGCCCAGACCACCGCCCAGTACCAAAGGGCCGGGCGCTACCACCCCGGCTGCACCGCGCATCCGGGCAAGATGCTCCCCGACCTCGCCCGGCGCATCGTCGCCGAGTACTCCCGGCCCGGCCAGCTGGTCGTCGACCCCCTCGCCGGCACCGGGACCACCCTGGTCGAAGCAGCCCTCCTCGGACGCCGTGCCGTCGGCGTCGAGCTCGAAGCCCGCTGGGCCGACCTCGCACGGATCAACGCAGACCACGTCCTTGGTCCGAAGGACCGCCGCCTGGTCGAGGTCCGCCAAGGCGACGCCACAAAGCTCGCCACCCTGCTCGGCGCCGATGCCGGCCGGGTCGATCTCGTCTGCACCTCACCGCCGTATGCCTGTGACGTCGGGAACCTCGATGTCGCCAACTGGGGGGCCGGACGCGACCTGTGCTCGGCGGCCGAACGGAACTACTCGGGAGACAAGGCCAACCTCGGCCACGCCCGAGGCGCCGCCTACGAGCAGGCGATGGCCAACATCTACGCCGCCTGCTTCGCCGTGCTGCGCCCCGGCGGGATCCTGGTCGTCGTCACCAAGAACACCCGCAGGAAGGGCCGCACCCTCGACCTCGCCGGCCTGACCGTCGCCCTCGCCGAGGCGGCCGGGTTCACCTACCTCCAGCACGTCGTCGCCCTGCACGCCGCCATTCGCGACGGCGACCTCGTCGCCCGCCCCTCGTTCTGGCAGCGCACCCAAACCCACAAGGCCCGCGCCCGAGGCGAACCGGCCCACCTCGTGGTCCACGAGGACGTCGAGGTGTTCTCAGCCGGACACGCCCAACTCGCCCCCACAACCCAGGAGACCGCCCATGCCCACTGACCTTCCCCTCTCGGTCTGGCGCAGCGCCCAACGCAACGCCCGCGCCCAGCGAGCAGGTCGCTACGTCGAGCTGTCCGGCACCCACCCCGCCCGGATGCTCCCCGCCATCGCGGCGCGCGCCATCGCCACCTACACGCAGCCTGGCGACCTCGTCCTCGATCCACTCTGCGGCATCGGCACCACCCTGGTCGAAGCCGTCCATCTCGGGCGTGACGCCATCGGCGTCGAGTACGAGCAGACGTGGGCCGACGTCGCCTCTGGCAACGTGGCCCACGCCCGATCCCAAGGCGCCACCGGCCACGGCGAGATCATCTGCGGCGACGGCCGCCACACCGCCAGCCTCGTCGACCCCGCGGTGCGCGGGCTGGTCGCCCTCGTGCTCACCTCGCCCCCCTACGGGCCGTCCCTCCACGGACAGGTCAAGGCCGTCCCCGGACAGGGGGTGCGCAAGAGCCACGACCGCTACTCGACCGACCCGGCCAACCTGGCCCACGTCGGCCTCGCCGGCCTCCTCGACGCCATGCGGGTGATGCTCACCGGCGTCGCCATCCTGCTCCGGCCCGGCGGCATGGTCGTGATGACCGTGCGTCCGTGGTGGCGCAACGGCCGGCTCATCGACCTGCCCGGCATGCTCGCCCGGGTCGGCGAGGACGCCGGGCTCGTCCTCTACGAGCGCAACGTCGCCCTGCTCTGCGGACTGCGAGACGACCAGCTCGTCCCCCGGGCGTCATTCTTCGCCCTCGAACAGGTCCGCAAAGCCCGCGCCCGAGGCGTCCCCCGGCTCGTCACCGGCCATGAGGACCTGATCACGTGGAGGAAGGTGCCGAAGCAGTGAACGACGGCACCGCTTCTGGGAAGCCGCGGCCGATCAGCCGGCGGCACCCCGCAAGCGAGGTCCGACTGCTCCCGCCCACCTACCTCCCGATGACCCCCGAACAAGAGGAACGAGCCGTCGAGGCGCTCGCCGGTCTTCTCGCCGAAGCCGACCAACCCCGGGCCCGCGCCCGGCCGGCGCCTTGACAGGGTCATCGCGTCGAGGTCTCCTCTCGTCGCCCGGCCCACTCAGGGCGGATCGGAGGAACCCATGACCACCGCCAAACGACGAGGTGCACCGGCCCCGGCTGCCGCCTTGGGGGCCGGCGGCGGGGTCACCCGGGTCGCCTGCTACCTGCGCATCTCGACCGACGAGGAGCACCAGCCGTTCTCCCTCGGGGCGCAGGAGACGCGCCTCGGCGCGTTCGTCGCCAGCCAACCCGGCTGGGAGCACGTCAAGACCTACACCGACCAGTACTCCGGCGCCTACGCCGAGCGGCCCGCCCTCACCGAGGCGCTGCGCGATGCCCGCCTCGGCCGCTACGACATCCTCCTCGTCTACCGCGTCGACCGCTTCGCCCGGTCATTGAAGGTCCTCGTCGGGCTCCTCGAGGAGCTGGAATCGGCCGGGGTCGCCTTCCGCTCGGCCACCGAGCCGATCGACACCTCGACGCCCACCGGACGGATGCTCGTCCAGCTTCTCGGCGTGTTCGCCGAGTTCGAGCGGGCTACCATCATCGACCGGGTCGTGGCCGGCATGGAACGAAAAGCCGCCCGAGGGGGCTGGCCCGGCGGGGCCGTCCCCTACGGGCTGCGCCTCGACGACGACAAGCACCTCGCCATCGAACCCGCCGAGTTCCCCCTCGTCGAACGCATCTTCACCCGCTACGGCATCGACCACGCCGGTGCCGCCACCATCGCCGCAGAGCTCAACGCGGATGCCTGCCGGACCCGAAGCGGCCGGCGCTGGTCACCCAAGGCCGTGCTGTTCATCCTGCGCAACCGCAGCTACCTGGGCGAGGTCACCTTCCGCGACGTCTGCCACCAACCCGACCAGTCACTTATCGACCCCCACCTCTTCGACAAAGCCCAAACCGTCCTCGCCGAGCGCGGCGAGAGCTACGACCGGCGCATGACCCACGCCCACCCCGACTACCTCCTCACCGGGCTCATCACCTGCAAGAGCTGCGGACGGAACTACGTCGGTGTCTCCGCAGCCGGTCGAGGCCACCGCTACCGCTACTACGCCTGCTTCACCCGCCAGCGCTACGGCAAAGACGCCTGCGACGGCGAGCGCATCCGCGCCGATGTCATAGAAGCCGCCGTCCTCGACGCCCTCCTCACCTTCTACGCCGACCCCGACCTCATCGCACGCGCCGTCGCCGTCAAGACCCAACAGATCGCCACCACCACCCACCAACACCGCGACGAGATCGACGCCACCACCGCCGAGCTGAAAAAGACCGAAGCCGCCATCGAGCGCTACATCCGCGCCTTCGAGGCCGGCACCATCAGCGACGACATGTTCGGACCGCGCGTCCGCGACCTCGGCGAGCGTGCCCGCACCTTGAAGACCCGGCGCGACGAGCTCGAAGAAGCAGCCGACCTCGCCGCGATGGACCCGCCCGCCCAAACCGACATTGACACCCTACGCACCGAGCTCGCCCACATCGTCGCCAACGGCACCGACGCTCATCGCAAGGCTGCCGCCCAAGCCTTCGTCCACCGCCTCGTCGTCGTCGAACCCGGCGTCATCCAACCCACCTACCTCGTACGCGGCGGCATCCCCACCGATCCGGCCGAAAACCCCAGCCAAACCGCCCCCACGTCGGCGTCTCGCGCCGTGACAAAAATGGTGGGCGCTGAGGGACTCGAACCCCCGGCCTGCTGGTTGTAAGCCAGCTGCTCTGACCATCTGAGCTAAGCGCCCGCTCGTCGCCCGACCCGACTCCGTGAGCCCACGGTCATCGGGGAGCATCGGTCCGCTGATGGTACGTCACCAGCGCATGGGCCGGCTCAGGTGCCCAATCACGAACCACGGCCCGAACCCACGTCGCCTGAAGCGGTGCTTCTCAGGTACCGGCTCAGTTCAATCCTGTTGCTGACACCAGCTCCTCCAGGAGCTCAACGTGGTCTGGGCGTGAATTTGGGGGTGGGGCGAGACGCCCGCATCTCCTTCCGCCATCCCGAGAGGAAGGTCCGCACCGTTCGTATCGGGCATCCACTCCCGGTCGTGCCATCGAGGACGAGCTCGTGGAGGCCGCCGACGATGGCGTCGAGCACGAACCCGTGTTGCTGGCAGACCCGGGTGGCACACTGGCCCACATACGGGGGATACACCCCAGATGGGCTGAGGACCGACTCCACCGCGCTGACATGGGGAAGTGCCCATTTGGGCAGCTCGCCGCGAATCTCGAGGATCGAGAGCGCTTCCATGACCTGCCCGATCGAGTAGTCGACGGCCAGGTCGTCGAGCGGGGGAGTCGCGGCGTCGGTCATCGCGTCACGTTACCGGAACCCGTGCTCGGCTCCCGATCAGCGATCACAGCATTCTTTGTGCCACCTTCCCAGGGAGCGACAGCCCGACGTCCGACACTGGCGAGGAGGTCGTCGAGCAGCTCGGGAGTCGCGGCCACCACCGGCGCCCTGGCCGACGAGTCCCGGACCACCAGGTCCTCGCCGGACGCGTCGACGGCGACCGATCCGGCTTCGGCGCACATGAGGATCCCCCCCAGATAGTCCCATCCGTACAGGGAGGATCCACTCCCGACCAGGTATCCGTCGAGCACCCCTTCGGCGACGGCACACAGGTCCAACGCGGCTGCACCCAACGCACGGAATTGCGCCCACCGCGGGGGAACGTCGGGATATCCGGAGATCCCGATCACCGCTTCGCTCACGTGCCGACAGCCCGACGCCGTGAGGCGCGTACCGTCCCGGGTCGCGCCACCACCTCTGATGGCCTCGTAGCGCGTCCCGCTGGCCTGG
The DNA here is from genome assembly GCA_021791615.1 of Actinomycetes bacterium. The sequence continues at coordinate 30,909 of JAJYWG010000377.1, read as the reverse complement.
TTCACCACGAGCGCCACCCTCGGACCGGCATCGTCGAGCACGCAGAGGCTCGTGGCGTACCAGGGAAGACCCAGCGACGCGTTGGTCGATCCGTCGACGGGATCCAACACGACCAGAAGGCCCCCGTGATCGCGCCCGGCTACGTGCTCAGTGGCATCGTCTCGACGAGCCCTGTCAGTCGGCCCAGTGACGCCCGACTCCTCGGAGAGGACCGTCAGCCCGGCCCGGTGGAGCACTGCGAGCGCCGCGGCATCGGCCACCAGGTCCAGGTGGTACTGCCCCGGCCGCCCCCCCGGGCGCCGCCAGCCGTCGGTGCGGCCGAGGGCCGAATGCACGGCGGAAGCGGCCGCACCGAGCACCTCGAGAAGCTCCCCGTCCTGCACTGCTCCGACCCTACTGCTCGGCCTGAGCTCCGATCGGCGAAGCTAGGCTGGCGGTGCTGTGGCTGCTATCGATGTCGCCGGCTACGTCGCCGAGCTCAAGGATCACTGCGTGGACCACGGGTTCCACGTCCACGACGAACGGCACTTCGTCGAGACGTACTCCCTCCGGCAGGTGTGGGAGGTGGACCTGCACCCCGAAGACGGGTGCGGAGGACCCTTGGACCTCCATCTGGCCCTCGACGTGGACCCACGCGTGCTCCTCTCGTTCGAGGACGTCGTGATGACGTTGCCCGAAGACCAAGAGCCCCCAGACGAATTCCACTTCCCCTTGACCTTCACGTGGGCGCTCCCGCCGTTGCCCGAAGGGCCGGACCTCCTTCGCCTCGCCATCGACCTCGCCGGAGTCGGCGGCATCGAGCTTCCGCTCGAGGTCTCGGCCATCGATTCATTCGCCTCGGCCACTGACGGTTCCGAGCGTCGCCTGAACATCGTGGCCCGGCACCCCGTCTCACTGGCCCGGATCCTCGGAGGCGAGGAGCTCCTCTGTGACGTGTTCGACCGGAGCCTGGCGGTCAGTCGATTCCTGCTGAGTGCTGCTGAGACCTGGCTCGGCTGAGATGCCCGGGAGGTCATCGACCCCCTGGTCGATGGTTCCCGTCGCCGTAGCCGGAGTGGCGGTCGCCCTGCTCACCGCCGGCTGCGGGAACAGCGGTCAGGCGTTGGCTCGCCAGGCTTGCGGCCACATCGGCAAATCGATCGCCCTCTACCGGGAAGCGGGTGCGGTCACCAACTCCTCGAAGGCGGGCTCCCTCCGGACCAAGGCTGTAGAGCAGCTGGAGCTGGCGCTACCGCTGGCCGCTCGTGCGACGTCGGCTGATCCGCAATGGAACCCGTTGATGACCACGCTCGAAGAGTCGGGGTTCAACACAGAGAGCCATCTGATCCCCGCGTTGCACGCCCAGTGCCAGCTGGCGGACAGCCAGAACGAGCAAGCCCCAGTAGTCGCCCCCAACGGTTCGACAGTGACGACAGTACCCTCCCCCACCTCCCCACACCGGGGGTAGGCCGGCTCCGGCACGACCTGACCGAGCACTGGCTCACCCATGGACCCCGGCCATCTGCTGGCGGCCGATCTTCACGATGGTGGGCCAGATGCGGGGGGCCAAGAACTTGCCGCCTGTGTTGGTGAAGTGGATACCGTCGGAGGTGCGGACTTGGACGCCGCCGAGGAACTCGTGGTAGGTCCCACCCGGGCACACCATGGAGTGGAGGTGGAGGACCGAGGTGGTCGATGGATGCTCGGCGGCCACCTCCTCGACCAAGGTGTTGTAGATCGCCACTCTCCGGGGTGTGCTTGTGGGCCACAGCCGGCCGTCGGGTTGCTCGCCGACGTCGTAGCACGGGGCGGTCATGAGAACGACCTTGGCCCCGTGGGCGTCGGCGATCCCCACGGCGTAGGCGAGCTGTCGCTTCACGTAGGCGGCGAAGGTCGGATGAGTGATGTTCGTCCACCTGCCCTCGTACGTCCGTGTCAGGACCTCCCAACGTCCAGCCAGGAGCATCACCACGTTGGGGTCTGTCTTGGCTATCCAGTGCTTGTACCAGACTGTCCACAGCTCGGCCCCTGGCCTGGGGGCCCGGCCCAGTGGCGGGGGTGTTGTGAGGACGAGCGGCATCGACGGTGGCGCCTTGTTGGAGTTGCACGACGGAGCTACGGGTTCGTAGCTGCCCATGAATGTGTACTGGCTCCCCACCACCACCCCACAGCCCAGGATTGCCTGGTCGCTCTCTTGGACGTCGTAGAGCTTCTCGTCGATGGAGAGCCCGATCCCCAAGGTGAGCGCGGTGGAGTCGCCGATCATCATGACCTTGACCGGTGCACCCTTGTAGAGGGCCGACCCACCCGACGGGCGGCTTTGGGGCAGGGCCGAGAGCGCTGGAGCGGTCGTCGCCAGGATCACCGCCGTGGCCACCGCGGCCACCGCCACCGGCGTGGCCACCCACGCCCTCCAACGGTGGAAGAACTGTCCTTGGCGGATGGGGCGTTCCACTAAGAAGAACGAGGCGGTGGCCACGGCGATGGTCACCACGGCCCGCACGGCGAATAGCGGGTATCCGGTGAGGCCGGTCCGCTGGCCGTCGATCCACTGGAACAGCGGGAAGTGCCACAGGTACATCCCGTAGGAGATCCGACCCAGGTAACGCAGCGGGGACAGGGACAGGACGGCAGCCAGCCACGAACCCTGCACGCAGACCACGCACACCAAGACGGCGGCCGAGGACACGGCGGCCAGGAGGAAGCCCCCGCGCCAGAGGAACGAGGCGTCGTAGGAGACTCTCCACCACATGACCGCGCTCACCGCCAGCCCGGCGGTCCCGGCCACGACCAAGACCCGCTTGGCTCTGCCGCTTTCGGCCACCCAGGCGGGATCCCCACCCACCGGGTGGGTGGATCGCCGGACCGGTACGGTGCCCTGGGACCGCCGGCGCTCGGCCACCATCGCCAGCGCCACCGCCAGCGTGGCCCCGACCAAGAGGACTTGGGCGTGAGTGTCGGTCCCGTAGTACAGACGGGTGAGGTTCATCCCGGGGTGGTAGAGCAGGGCCATCTCGGCAGCCGAGGAGAAGGTGCCGGCCACGCAGACGGCCAAGAGGACCCGCAGGCTCTTGGAGAAGTGCATCACCGCGAGGACCACGAGGGGCCACACCAGGTAGAACTGCTCTTCGATCGCCAGCGACCACGTGTGGGTGAGCAGGGACACCGGGCCGCTCTGGACGAAGTAGTTGCTGCCAATCAGGATGAAGTGCCAGTTGGCCACGTAGAACAGCGTCGAGAGCGCGTCGAGCCGTAAGTCGGGATAGGTCCCTTTGGGCACCACGAACTCGGCGTAGAAGGCGACGAACACCAGCACCAAGAACAGCGCCGGGAGAAGGCGACGGGCCCGCCGAGCCCAGAAAGCTCCCAGCCTGATCGTCATCCGCCGTCGCCATTCCCCGAGCAGCAAGGTCGTGATAAGGAAGCCCGAGAGCACGAAGAACGTGTCGACACCGAGAAACCCCGCCGGCAAGAAGGGGATGGCGCTGTGGAAGGCCATGACCCCGAGCACCGCCAGGGCCCGGACCCCGTCGAGGGCCGGGAGATAGGACAGGCTCGGCTCCTCGTGCGGCGCGTCTGGGTCCGCGGGGCCGGGCGCCGCCGGTGGGCCGGGCGTCGCCGGGTCGGTGTAGCCGAAACTCTCGGTCATTGGAGCCGTCGGGCCTCGTGAGGAATCATCCACGCATCCGCTTCTTCGTCCTTGTCGCGTCCCCTCCTCCTCCCGAGACGGCTTGGCGCGACGTCCAGGGTCGGGAGGGCTGTCAAGCTCATCTTCTCAGAGGTTTGCACCCAGAAGGCTGCACCTCCTCGATGTCCTTCCGAGGTGCCGACAACGCCCATCTCCCACGTTCGGGCGGCTCACCGGCTTCATGACGGAGTTCGCCAGCCGCCGGTGAATAGCCTGGGAGGACCAGCTCCCACCGACCACCAACGCCCCTCTGCGCTGAACATTCAACCGACGGTGCCACGGTCCGACGACCACCGCAACGCCAGAAGAAGGACGACACTGAAGGATGCCATCGCGCCGCCTCGACGCATCGGGAAGAGCCAACGTCACCCCGGTCGGTTCGACCCGCCGCAGGCTACCGACCCCACCGTTGTCCACACGGATCCGCCAACCCGCAGGTCGACCTGAACTTCCCCGCCACATCACGGGACGTTCCGACCCGAGACAACCTCGAAGCACGCGGCGCGACGTCGTCCCGAGTCGCCGCCGACGCCGCCGAAGCCGCCGACGTTCCCCGGCAGCCGTCGTGGTGGCATTGCTCGCACTGGCCGGGCTGATCGTCGGTGTCGCCCTTCACCTCGACCAGACTGCACTTTCCCCGCTGCGAGCCAGGATCGTCTCGGTGAGCGAGAGCCAGTTGGGCTACACCACGAATCCACCCGACTCCTACTGCAACAAGTTCAGTGCCTACTGGGGGGTGGGGACACCCACAGGATGTCCGAGCGGCCTCCGAAGCGAGGAATGGTGCGCCGACTTCGCTGCCTGGGTCTGGCAGCGAGCCGGAGCCGTGGTCGTCTATCACTTCTCCACAGGTGACCTGAGCTCTGCTTCGTACAGCTTCTACCAGTGGGGAGTCGACCACGGCACGTGGCATCCCGTCGGATCGGGCTACTCGCCTCGGCCCGGTGACGTGGCGGTCTACGGCCTCGACGTCGCGACACAGACCGCGGTGCACGTCGCCATCGTCACTTCGTACTCTCCGGGCGCACGGGGACCCGATGTCGTGAACGGGGACGGAGATCGGACCGGGTTCAGCCGGGTGGAGACCGGGACGGATCAGTTCAAGGCTGACGTCCACACCGCGGGAGGACTGCTCTCGGGCTACGTCTCCCCCACCTCCCCACGCCGGGGATAGGCCTGCTCCACCACGACCTGACAGAGCACTGGCTCACCCTTGGACCCCGGCCGTCTGCTGGCGTCCGATCTTCACGATGGTGGGCCGGATGCGGGGGGCCAACAGCGTGCCATCTGTGTCGGCGAAGTGGATGCCGTCGGAGGTGCGGGCCTGGACGCCGTCGAGGAGCTCGTGACAGGTCCCACCCGGGCACACCGTGGAGCGGAGGTGGGGGACCGAGGTGCTGGACTGGCTCCCCACCACCACCCCGCAGCCCAGGATCGCCTGGTCGCTCTCTTGGCTGTCGTAGGGGTTCTCGTCGATGGAGGGTCCGATCTCCCAGGTGAGCGCGCCGGAGTCGCCGATCGTCGTGATCTTGACCGGCAGGCCCTCGCAGAGGACCGACCCACCCGACGGGTGGCTACAGCGCCGGTGAGTAACCCCCGGGAAGGGCAATGGACTTCTTCTCCAAGAAGATCTCCAGGCCCTCGGGCCCGAACTCTCGGCCGATCCCCGAGCTCTTGTACCCGCCGAAGGGGGTGGCGAAGTCTATGGGCACCGGGGTGTTGAGCATGTAGGTCCCGGTCCGGACTCGCCGGGCAATCCCCAATCCCCGGTCGTTATCGGCCGTCCACACCGAACCGCACAGTCCGTAGTCCGAGTCGTTGGCGATGGTCACGGCTTCGGCGTCTCCCTCGTAGGGGATGACCACCAGTACCGGACCGAAGATCTCCTCTTGGGCGATCTTCATCGAATTGTCGACGCCGGTGAACACCGTCGGCTCCACGTAGTAGCCCCGGTCCAGGCCAGCCGGCCGGCCTCCCCCGACAGCGACCTTGGCTCCCTGCTCTTCACCGCTGCGCAGGTAGCCCTCGACCCGCTCCCGCTGGCGGCCGGCCACCAGCGGGCCCACCTCGGTGGCCGGGTCCAGAGGGTCGCCCACGGGCATGGCTTTCACCTTTTCGACCAGCGCGTCCACCACCTCGTCGTAGCGGCCCCTGGGGGCCAGTATCCGGGTCTGGGCGATGCACGCCTGGCCGTTGTTCATCATGGCGTTGGGCAGCAAGTTCGCCAGGGTGGAGGTCAGGTCGGCATCGTCGAGGATGATGGCGGCGGACTTTCCCCCGAGCTCGAGGGTGCATCGCTTCAGGCGCTCGCCGCACAACCCGCCGATACGGCGGCCGGCGGCCGACGAGCCGGTGAAGGAGACCTTGTCGACACCGGGGTGGGTGACCAGGTGCTCGCCGACCTCACGCCCGGCCGGGAGCACCGAGAGCACACCACGGGGAAGCCCGGCGTCGGCGAAGATCTCGGCCAGGCGGAAGGCGTCGAGCGGCGTCTCGGGCGCTGGCTTGAACACCACCGTGCACCCGGCGACGAGTGCCGGAGCGAGCTTGGCCGAAGCGATGAACAGCGGAACGTTCCACGGGGCGATGGCCCCGACCACCCCCACCGGCTCCTTGGTCACGAGCACTTCGGGGTTCAAGACCCCGGTCCGCACCTCGTCGAACGAGAACGTGGACGCCAGCCCGGCGTAGTAGTTGAACACCATGGTCGGCGCCAGCACCTGACCCAGCTGGGCCCACGACACCGGCGACCCCATCTCCGTCGAGATGGTCTCGGCCATGTCGACCATCTCGGACGTAATGGTCTCGGCCACCCTCGTGAGGATGGCGCCGCGATCGGCCGGGGTCATCTCCCTCCACGGTCCGCCTTCGAAGGCCGTGCGCGCCGCTGCGACCGCGGCGTCCACGTCGGCTTCGTCGGCATCGGGCACCCGGGCCACCACTTCTTCGGTCGAAGGCGAGACGACCTCGATCGTCCTGGTGCTGTGCGGGGAGACCCACTCCCCGCCGATGAACAGTCGGTCGTAGTCCTTCACTGCCATGGCCCCTCCTCGGGTGATCGGTTCTCGAACTAGAACGTGATCCAATTCTTGGTCCATGATGGTACTCACCGCCACTGAGCGGCGACAGCCGGCCCGGCGTGCCTCCATCCGCGACCACCGCCCCACCTGGCACCGTGAATCTCGATGAACGACGGATCCTCCACTCCGGCCCCCTCCGACACCTTCGACCCCGTGCCCCCCGAGGAGCGTCGCCCCGGGTGGCGCCGTGGGTGGCGCCTTGGGTGGCGTCGCCCGTCCAGCGGACAAGTCCAGGTGCTGTTCATCGGCGCCTACGTCCTGTGCGCCGCCGTGGCTGCCCCGTTCGCATCGGTCCCGATCCGTCGGACACCGGCGTTCCTCCCCGCCCAGCTCTCCGCCGTCTTCGTCGAGGCCCTCCTCACTGCCCTCCTCCTACACCAGCGCTTCCGCCTGAGGGGTGGTCTACGGCTGGCCGGGTTGGCGGGGGCGTACCTGCTCTATGCCCTGTTCGCGCTGGACTACGGGCTGGCCTTCGGGCGTTCGGTCAGCACGTTGGTCGTGCTCGGATCCGTCGACTCCACTCCGGTCTGGGTGTGGTTGGCCTGGCACACCGCGTTTCCCCTCGCCGTGGTCGCCGCCCTCTGGCCCCGCCAGGCGTCGCCGCAAAGGAGCATCGCCCTAGTGATGGCCCGCCCTCGGGGCGTGCTGGCCGGTGCCGCCGTCGTGCTCGGTCTCGTGGCGGCGATCACGGTTCTGTTCGTGCTCGTGGATCAGCACCTTCCCGTACTGGTGCGCGGTGAGCACTACTCGGGGACCGCTCACGCCGTGGAAGGTGTCGTGCTCACGGTGGACCTGGTCGCCGCCGGGCTGGCCTTGGTGTGGAGCCGCAGAGTGGGGACCGTGGAGCGTTGGGCGGCCCTGGCCGTGACGGCATCGGTCTTCGACGTGCTGTTCGCCGTCCTGTCCGACCAGCGCTACTCCCTGGGCTGGTATCTGTCGAGGACCGGTGACATCGTCGTGGCCAGCGTGGTCCTGGTCGCCCTGGTCCACGAAGTCGGGGGCCTCTACCGGCGCCTCCTGGCCCAGCACGAGCAGTTGACCGAGAGGTCCACCCACGATCCTCTCACTTCCACCCTGACCAGGGCCGCGCTTTTCGAGGTGCTGGACCGCGTCCACGACGCCAGCACCACTGCGATTCCGGTCCCGGCCGGACGCCGGACAACCGATGCCGCCGAGCCCGTCCGCGAGTACTCATTGGCCATGGTCGACCTCGACCACTTCAAGGACGTGAACGACCGTTACGGACACCTGGTGGGCGACCAGGTCCTGGCCGAAGCGGCGGCCCGAGCCCAGCGAGCCCTCCGTTCAGGCGACTGCATCGGCCGCTACGGCGGTGAGGAGTTCCTGGTCGTCCTCCCCCACTGCCTGCTGGAGCAGGCGGTCGACGTAGCCGAACGGGTGCGCTCGGGGATCGGCTCGGCGCCCTTCGCCACCACGGCGGGCGACATCGAGTTGACGGTCAGCATCGGGTTGGCCTCGGTCCGGCCGGGCTGGGGTGTGGTCGAGGTGATCGACCGCGCCGACCATGCCCTCTACCGGGCCAAGGAGGCCGGCCGGAACCGTTGCGCCGCGGCGGCCCTCGACCCGACACCTCGGTAGGCTCCCCCCATGCCCGACAACGCCGGTCGTGACCCCGACGAGGTGGCGACCACCCTGGCCCGGTGGTTGGCCACCCGCCTCCCGGCTGATGCCGAACCCGGTGTCGCCCACGTGCAGGCTCCGGAGTCGAACGGTTTCTCGAACGAGACGATCCTGTGCCGGGCCTCCTGGCAGGGCAGCGACGGTCCGGTCGACCGGCGACTGGTGGTTCGGGTGGCACCCACCCGCAACGTTTTGTTCCTCGACGCCGACTTCTCCATCCAGTACCGGGTGATGGCCGCACTGGCCGACGGACAGATCGGGCTTCCGCTCCCGAAGCTCGGCTGGTTCGAGGACGACCCGTCGTGGTTGGGCGTGCCCTTCTTCACCATGGATCACGTCGACGGTCTGGTGCCACCCGACAACCTCCCCTACACCATGGAGGGCTGGGTGGTCGACGCCGCACCGGCGGACCAGGAGAGGATGTGGTGGACGGGCCTGGAGGCCATGGCCCGCGTCCACCGGGCCGACTGGCGGGGGCTGGGGCTCGGATGCCTCGGGGAGCGCCTGCCGGGACGTCCCGGCCTCGACCAGCAATTGGACTACTACCGGGCGTTCCTGGACTGGACGGCCCAGGGCCGGCCCCAGCCGGTGGCCGAGGCCGCGTGGCGCTGGCTGGTCGACCATCGACCCCGGCGGGACGGGGACCCCGTTCTCTGCTGGGGAGACGCACGCCCGGGCAACATCATCTGGGACGACTTCACCCCGGCCGCAGTGCTCGACTGGGAGATGGCCACGTTGGGCCCACCCGAGCTCGATCTCGGGTGGTGGCTGTACTTCGACCGTCAGTTCACCGAGGGTCTGAACGTACCTCGGCCACCGGGCTTCCCGAGCCGCGAGGAGACGGTGCAGCGCTACGCCGAGCTCATCGGCCGCCCGCTGGCGGACCTCGAGTACTACGAGGTGTTCTCGGGCTTCCGGTTCTCGGTGATCATGTGCCGGCTCGCCGATCTCATGGTGGGGAGCGGGCAGCTCCCGGCCGACACGGACATGGGCGTGAACAACCTGGCCACCCAGTTCACGGCTCAGATGCTCGGCCTGCCCCCACCCGGCGGCTGACCCAGCGGTGCTCCGGGGCGACGATTCAGGCGTCCAGGGGCGAGGCCGGGTCAGCGGTTCCGAGGATCCCGTGACGGCGGAGCCGCTCCACCAGCCAGGCCACGCTGTCGGGATGGGGCATCGCCTCTTCCCATCCCTCGAGGGCAGTCTCGAGGGCCGGACGGGCGGCCACGGTGCCCACCACCGACACGGTCATCCCCTCGACCTCGCCTTGTTCGACTTCGTGCGTGCCCTGGTAGTGGATTCCCCCGAAGGGATCGGCCCACTCCCGGGGCACCGGCTCACGCATGACGTAGAGCTCGCCGGTGTCCTCCAGCCAATTGAGCTCGTGGCGGACTCCGAAACGGTCACGCCAATCCCGACCGAGCTCGATCTCGGGTGAGCGACGGCGACGCTCGTCGGCGTCGTAGAACTCCTCGATGTCCACGGAGGGCACTGTAGTGGGAAGCGGGGTGGGACCAGAGCCCGCCTTCGTCGCGGTCCCGTCTCCCCGGTGATGACGAGGTGGAGCACCGGTGGGAGCGAAGGGGGGAGGCTCTGGCGTCACCGTTGCCGCATGGAACCTCACACTTTCAGGCCAATCGACCGCTTGAACGCCGAATGGGACGCCACCTGCCACGGAGCCGCGTCCCGCCGCGGCCTCACACTGCTGGCACGGGCCGAACCCGAGGTGGCGGCGCTCGGGGTGTCCGACCTCGGTTGGCTGGTGGTCGTCATGAGAGGAGCGCACGAACCCGCGGAGCGTGAACGCGCCGCCGGATGCTTTCGGGCCATGCTCCGATCCCAGGGCGTCCACCCCATGGTGCCCCGGGCCGCCCTCCAGTCCGTGGTCCCCGGTCTGGTCACCGTGGCCCACCGGCTGTCGTGGGGTCGGGGTGGGGACTGGGAGTCGGGGGGCGTGTTCTTCGTCGACGCCATCACGACCGCGTGGGAGGTCATCGCCGAGTGGTCCGGGCAGGATCGCGCCTACGCCGCCGGAGACCTGCTCTCCGCCGTCCGCTGCCGCCTCCGGCGACAGCTCCTCCACCAGAGGACCCTTCGAGAGAGGGCGGCACCCACGCAGCTCGACCCGGAGGCCCCGCTCACCCAGCTGTGGGCCGAGGACTCGTCGGGCCTCGAGGAGTTGGCCCGGTCGATCGATGGTCTGGTCGGTCAAGGTGTGGATCCGGCAGACACGGCCACCCTCTACGCCAACCAGGTACTGGGCATCCCGGTCTCCGAGGTGGCCCGTCTGACTGGAGAGTCGCGACGCCAGGCGACCGTCCGCCGGGATCGGGCCGCACGGGCACTGATTGCATGACTATGCGTATACTTTCGGCAAACTCCGGGGGAAGGGAGGGGCCACGGGACACGGTGATCGCCGACTGGTCGTTCGAGCCAGCCCGTGGGCCGTGCTCGCGGTGGTGCTGGCGTTGATGGCCGTGGTGATGGCCGCCCCTGTGGCCCGGAAAGGTGCCGTGCCACGAGCCCGCCCGACGACGGTCCGTCGAGCTCCACACCACGAGCCGGCGCCCGACCCGGTGATGGCGAAGCCGTCGCCGGTTGAGTCGCTCGCCGCGTCCACCGCCGTCGCCCCAGGGCTCCCGAGCCCTGCCACCGGGGTCTCCGCCTCGTCCGAGCCGTACCGCTCGACTACCACCACGACGACGTCCGCCCCGGCGTCGCCGGTCTCGGCACCATCGACCGCCGCGGTGCCCTCGCCGACCACGGCGGTCTCGGCGGCGGCCGCGGGTACCGGCCAGTCAGATCCAGGGAACCTCGTCTACCCCGAAAACGTCTCGGCCACCTATCAGGCTCCCGCGTCGAATGGGGTGGTGGCTTCGGCCGACTGGACCGGCTCGCCGGTGCTGACCCTTACGATCTCGTGCCCTACGGCCCACACCTCCCGCTCGGGCCCGTCGGGCCTTTCGGTGTCGTTGCCCGAGCCGGCCGGTGCTCCGGGGACATGTGAAGTCTCCGTCGCCGAGACACCGTCGCTTCCGAGCACGGTGTCCTACCTCCTCACGATAGGACCGACGGGTGGCTGATCACACGTCTCCGACCGAGCGCCGCACGACCGGGGGCGCGGCGCCAGTCGTCACCGGGATCGTCGCCGGGATCGTGGTGTTCGTCGCCGTGCCGGCCGTGCTCGTCGCCGCGGTGGGCTGGCCCGTCCCTGCGCATTGGGCCGGCCGGGACATCGTGTCCCGCCGTGCCCTGCTGGACCTCCTCACGCTGACGGCGTGGATGGCCTGGGCCTGCTGCTGCCGGTCAATGCTGGCGTCCGTCGCCGTCCGGGTTCGCAGCGGGAACGCCGGAGGTGGTGACTGGTCCACAGTCCCCGACTGGCTGGCCACGCGTATTGCGGCCGCAGTCTTGGCACTGGCTTCGCTCGGGCTGACTATCTCGGCGCCCGCCGGAGCGTCGGGACTGGGAATGCGGCCGCCGGCGGCGACCACCCCGCGACACGTGGGCGGAGGCCGAGACGGATCGTTGGCCATGAACGGCACGTCCTACGCAAGTGCCGGAGTGATGTTCGACCCTCCGGGGTCACCCGCCTCTCCGCCCGGGACCCAAGCCCCGACCGCCCCTTCGGTGCCGACACCGGAACCCGGCCCGAGCCCGACACCCCTTCCCGCTTCGTACACGGTGTCCACCGGAGACTCCCTGTGGTCGATCGCCGAGCGCTTCTACCACGACGGCAGCGACTGGACGCTGATCGCCCAGGCCAACATGGGCCGGGGCATGGCCGGTGGCTCGACGTTCACCGACCCCTCCCTCCTGGAGCCGGGGTGGCAGCTCGTCCTCCCGGACCCGGGTGCCGCCACCACACCGATCACGGCCCCTGCCACCACGGCGAAGGCCACGACAGCCGTGCCGGCGCCGGTCGATCGGGTGCCGGATCCCAGGCCGGCGATCCTGCGCCCGGCGGTTCACGGAGCCCCCCGACCGGCGCGCGACCCCCACCCGGCGCGCGACCCCCACGGGCAGCGCCCTGCCGAGGAGCAGGGTCCGCTCCCCCTTCCCGATCTGGCGGCCCTGGGTGCGGGCACGCTGGCGGCAGCCCTGGTCGCCCGCCGGGCCCGCCGGGCCCGGCGGGCCCGGCGGGCCCGCACGTTCTCCGGCCTGATCGGACCCGTGGACTTCGGCACAACAGGGGCCGCAGGGATCGACCCCGAGGACGACGGCACGTCCACGGTGTCCGGCCTCGTCGAGGGCGTGCCAGCCTCCACGCTCCTCGAGACGGCCAACTTCCTCCTGGCCGACGCGCTGGGCCGAAGCGGTCGGGCCCACCAGGCGCCGTCGGTCCGGCTGGTCCGGGCCGGGCCCGACGGGGTCGAGCTGGTCCTGGCGAGCCCGGTGGACTGGGCGCCCGAGCCCTGGCGACGGTCGGGGCCCACCACCTGGTGGATCCCCGCGGAACTCGGCACGGCGGACTCGGTGGACCTCGACACGGTTGACCCCTGGATCCCGGCGCTGGTGGCTCTCGGTGACGGCGACCGGGGGACGTGGTACGGACCGGTCGGGGCCGGCACCGTCCTGGCCGTCCTCGGGACAGGAGCTGACGACCTGGTCTGGCAACTGCGGCTGACCGCCGAGAGCTGGACCTGGGCTGATCGGCTCACCGTCACCGACGACGCCACCGTGGCCGAGATGGCCGCCACTGGCGCCGTGGGCCCGGTGATCTTCTTCGGGGATGCGGCGGACCTCACCGACGTCACGTCGGCCCGCTGCGGGATCGTGACCACGACCCCGACGTCCCCGACCGACCTGACGCTGCTCGTCGACGAATCGGGGATCACCGTGCAACCACTGGGGCTCACCCTGCATCCGTGTCGGATGGTCGGCCCGGACGGTATCGTCTCCGGCGACATCTCAGGGCCGGACGACCCGGTTGGCGACGACTCCGGGTCTCCACGGCCGGCGACCGGCGGGCCGGCAACGTCGGGCACCGGGGTCGTCCGGAGCCCGGCGAGGTCGATCTCGCTGGCTCCCGGGCCGGTCGAGGTCCGCCTCCTCACCAGCGTCCCTCGTATCGAAGGTCTGAACGGCGAGCTCACACCGAAGCGGGCTCGCCGTGTGGTCGAGCTCGTCGCCTACCTGGCGCTCCACTTCCCCGACGTGGTCACCGGTGACCGACTGAGGACCCGGGTCCTCGGCACCGCCGAGACCGATGCTGCGGCCAAGACCCTGTTCAACACCGTCGGTGCCGTGAGGAGGGCGCTGGGCTCGTCCCCGTCGGGCGACCCCTACCTCCCGCTCGCCACGAAGTCCGGTCACTACCGGATCTCGGGTTCGGTGACCGTGGACGCCGCCAGGGCCGTCGCCCTCGTGGCCGCGGCCGACGACAGCGAGCCACGGCGAGCCATGGCCCTCTTGCGCGAGGCCCTCAGCCTGGTGGAAGGCGAGCCCCTGGTCGGTGCCCTGTCCGGCTACTCGTGGTGGATCGCCGAAGGGCACGAGCGTCGCACGGCGACGGCCCTGGTCGACGCGGCGTGCCGCCTGGCCCGGCTGGCCGGGCACGCCGGGCACCTCGACCTCGCCCGCTGGGCCGTCGACCGGGCCCGCCTGGTCGAACCCTACAGCGAGTCGCTGTCCCGAGCCGCGATGGAGGTTGCGGCCGAAGCCGGGGACACCGATGCCCTTCGTCACGAATGGGAGGACTGCCGGCGCCGGGTGGACGAGATCGACCCCGGAGGCTCGCCGGCCCCGGCGACCGAGCAGCTCTACACCGATCTGAGGAGCTCCTGGCTCGCCGCGTCCACCACCTCGCAGCGGTGAGCGGTGTCCGCGCGTTCACGGCCCCGGTGCCGGCGGACGGGGCGGGCGGCGACGGGGGGTGGCCGCTCGGCGGGCGGCCTCAGCCGCTTGCAACCCGGGAACGACCTTCACCACGTAGAGGGCCGACAGTGCCCCGGCGATCACGATGACGACGAGGGGAACGAAGTTCGTGCGGTCCCCGACCGTGACCGACGCCACGATCGCCAGGGCCCCGAACACCGCGACGCCGGCGGCTCCGAGCAGTTTCACGGCCCGGACCCTGAAGGGCCGGTGCCGGTCCGGTTCCCGTGACCGTAGACGCAGGGTGCAGAACGCGGCGACGGCGTAGATCATCGCCTCCAGGGCTGCCCCGACGGCTACCAGCACCTGCCAGGAATGGGTGACCGAGACGACGAGGGCGACCACCAGCGACAGCGCCCCGAGGGCCACGACGGGCACCCATGGCACCGCCCTGGTGTTCAGGCGGGCCAGCAGTGGCGGCAAGCTCCCCTGACGCGCCGTGCCGTACACGAACCGAGATGCGGTGATGAATCCCCCATTGAAGGTGTTGAGGGCCGTGACCGCGGTGACCGCAGCCATGGCCCACAAGCCGACGTGGCCGAACGCCGCCCGACCCAGGTCCAGCTGGGGGTAGGCCGAACCGAGCTGGTGGTGGTCGAGGACGTGGCTCATGGCCATCGTGGCCAGCGAGCACACGAGGAACAGGATCCCGATGGCGATGAGCATCCCCCGATGGACGTGGTGGGGTCGGCGAACCTCCTCGGCATTGGTCGTCACCCACTCGAAGGCGCTGAAGAGGAACACTCCGAGGGCCACCGCCTCGACGAAGCTTCCGACACCGTGGCCGTGCAGCGGCTCGAGGGGGAAGTGAAGCGGTTGGTGACTCCGGACCAGCGCGGCGATCCCCACCACGCACGTGGCCGCCAGCACGGTGTACGTGGCCACGTCCTGGAGACCGCCGGCCACTTGGACGCCGCGTAGGTTCGACGCCACAGCCACGGCTAGTAGGGCGGCGATCCACACCGCCGCCACCCACCCTGGCTCACCCAGGGCGTGGGCCAGCGCCGTTCCCACGATGAAGGCGTCGGCAGCGATCACCAAGATGATGGTCGTCATGTAGGTGAACGTGATGGACAGGGCCATCCGGTCGTCCATGGCCCGCTGCATGTAGAGACGGATGGCGGCGGCAGTGGGGAACATCCCGTTCAGCTCACCGAAGAACCCCCAGGCCAGGAGAGCCAGCAGGCCGGCCACCCCGATGGCGATCCAGGCCGAGTCTCCGGCCACGTAGGTCACCAGCCCGGCGGCGGCGAGGTACTCGAGCGCAGCAAAGGCCAACCCGGTAGACGTCGACACCGTGGTCCGAAGGCCCATGGCCCGGCGGAGCTCAGACCCCGCACCGACCGAGGCGGCCCGTCTGGCCGGCTCGGCCCCGGCCGCGGTGGTCAACGATCCAAGAACGCCACCATGGAGATGGCGTCGATCCTCATCACGTCCTGCTGGGAACCGGCCAACGTGATCTCGCCGGACATGTACTTCTCCGAAGGGTTGAGGTCCCCCCAGAACATGTCGCAGAAGTCCTCACTCGTTCCGGTGACGATCACATCGGGCTGTCCTTCGAGTCCGAAGACGAGCTCGGAGAGCAGCTGGTCGTGCACCGACATCGTGAAACCTTCCTGGGTGTCAGTGGTCCGGAAGTGGATCACCCGGTCCCATCCCCGGACCATCTTGCGGAGTCTCTGGTTCGCGTTACTGGTCGCTCGCCACTGCGAATAGGCCTCGGCGATCTCCTGGCGGTCGGCCATCAGCCGGCTCCCAGGGCCTCGAGGACTTCGGTCGCCGCCCGCTCGCCCGAGGAGAGCGCTCCGTCGAGGTACCCGCACCACTCTGTCGCCGTCTCGGTGCCCGCCCAGTGGATCGGCCCCACCGGCCGGCGGAGAGCGGGTCCGGCCTGGCTCAGGGTTCCGGGAACGCAGTAGGCCACCGGGCCGCCACGGGTGAAGGGCTCCGCCGGCCAGTGCTGCTCCACTACTTCGAGCGGGCGGGCTGCGTCGGGGCCGAAGGCCCGTTCCAGTTCGCTCACCACCGCATGGTGACGGGCCTCGGGACCCCGGCTGTCGAAGACCCGGCAGTCGTCACCGGCGATGAAGCCGACAATGGCGCCGTGGGAGCCATCGGGCGGAGAGTCGTCGAACGTGCTGCGCAGCGCGCCACTGTCGGACACGAGCTGACCGTTCAAGCCGTCCTCTCTCCAGAACGGACGGGCGTAGAAGGCGTGGACCTTGGTCACCGCCCCCATTGGCATGCCCCGGGCCAGCCGGTCGCGAGGATCCGGGAGCGGTGGCGACCAGTCGATGAGCGCCGCCAGCATGGGTGGCATGGCCACGATGGCCCGCTCGCATCGGAGGGCCCACTCCCCACCGGCCCCCGTCGCCTCCTCATCGCGCCGGTGCCCGGTCAGCACCACGTGGTCCGCCGCGTAGTCCACGGCCTCCACCGGGACCGAGCACACGACTCGCTCTCCCAGCTCGGTGGCCATGGCGACGGCGAGCTGCTGGGACCCGCCGGCGAACCGGCGCTCCTGGGCCCCGCCGGTGGTGCGGACCAGGTTCGACAGCCCGCCACCGGCGTGGAGGTAGAAGAGCGAGAAGAGAAGGGACATCTCCGGAGGCTCGGCACCGAACACCGCCTTGACGGCGACGTCGACCATCGACCGTGCACCCGGCGCCTCGACGTGCTCGTCGAGCCAAGCTCCGAGAGATCGGGTGTCCAGCTCGGCTGCGCCTTCGCTGTCCCACGGAGCGTCGAGGGGAACCTCCTGGGCGGCCAGGTCCAGCTCGAGGATCGCCGACACGGCCTCGGCGGCAGCGGAGTGATCCGAGGTGGGGATGAGCCCGGCATAGCGATGGCGGACGCCGTCGCGCCACTCGACGGCCTCGCCGCTCGTGTAGGTCGGAAAGGTGGGGACCGCCATCTCGTCGGCCAAGGCCTGGAGGCGGTGCTGGGTCGGTCCAATCCACTGCCCCCCACGGTCCACGGTGAACCCCATGGGAGTCGTATGGGTCCACGATCTCCCTCCGACCCGGTCCCGGGCCTCGAGCACCACCACGTCCACACCGTTGCGGGCCAGCACACGGGCGGCCGCCAGACCGGCGAACCCGGCTCCCACCACCGCTACGTCGCACTCTCCCGAGCCCGCGTCCAAAGGTCCCTCCGTCGAGTCGGCACGGCGGCGAGACGCCACCGCCGGGGCCACCCTACCCAACGAGCCACGGAGCCCTGCTCGCACTGAGGTGATGCCGCGCCGGCAAGGGACCGGTAAGTTCTGGACGGTGGAGCCGGCAGCCCTGAGCGATGGCGAGGGTCGATCGCCGTCGTGGTCGCTCACGTCGGGTCTCACCCCGTCCCAATACGAAGCAGTGACCGCATCCGAGGCGGTGCTCTGCGTCCTGGCCGGGGCCGGAGCGGGAAAGACGCGGGTCCTCACCCTGCGGGTGGCGCGCCGGGCGCACGACGGATCGGCGCCCGCCCGACACGTCCTGGCGGCCACGTTCAGCCGCAAAGCGGCAGGAGAGATGCGTCGCCGGCTCTGGACCCTCGGACTCGGGGACGAAGTGGAGGCCGGCACCTTCCACCACATCGCCCTGGGCCTTGTCAAGCGCCACCGGCTCGACCACACAGCTCCTGCGCCATCGGTCCTCTCTGACCGTCGGACCGTCCTGGCCGAGCTCTTCGGCCCGGCAATCGGCACGGTTCAGCTCGACACCGAGATCAGCTGGGCCAAGGCCCGCCTGCTGTCCCCCGAGGACTACCACGCCGCCGCCCACCGCGCTCTCCGGTCGCCGACGATGGGGAGCGAGCGCGTCGCCGACCTCTACGGTCGCTACGAGCGGGAGCGGCGGCACCGGAGGCTGTTGGACTTCGACGACCTGCTCTGGTCAGCCGCCGATCTCCTCGAGCACGATCCACAGTTCGCCTCGGCGGTGCGCTGGCGGTTCCGCCACGCCTACGTCGACGAGATGCAGGACCTGAACCCGGCGCAGTTCCGCCTGCTCCGTGCCGTCGTGGGGGACGAGCCCGACCTGTGCGCGGTCGGCGACCCGAACCAGTCGGTATACGGGTGGAACGGTGCTGATCCGTCGCTGATCGACCGGCTCCCCTCCATCTTCCCCGGGACCAGGGTCGTCCGGCTGGACGAGAACCACCGATGCACCCCGCAGGTGGTGGCCGTCGCCTCCGCCGCCCTGGGCCTGGACGCGTCGGTCGGCGAGGAGCCCGGGGACGGGACGGGACGCCCCGGCGGGTGTGCTCCGGTCAGCACCCGACCCGACGGTCCAGTGCCGCGCTTCATCGAGCACACCACCGACGCCGCCGAAGCCGGCTGGGTGGCCCGCCAGGTCTGGCTCGCTCATCAGCCGATGCGACGATGGCGGCGCATCGCCGTCCTGGCCAGGACGAACGCCCAGCTCCTCCCGATAGCGGCTGCCTTGGCCGCCGAGCGGGTCCCGTACCGCTTTGCCGGGAGAGAGTGGGAGCCCAGAGGGGACCTCGAGCTCGGGACCGGCGATGACGCGGGTGACCTGGACGGTTGGGGCGACGGCGAAGCCGAGGACGACGGGGTGGTCCTCGCCACCTTCCACCGAGCCAAGGGGCTGGAGTGGCCGGTGGTGTTCGTCGTCGGCCTGAGTGACGGCTTGGTGCCACTCCGATCGGCGCGTACGGCTGCCGCTCGGGAGGAGGAGCGCCGCCTGCTCTACGTGGCCCTCACCCGGGCCGAGGAGGAGCTGACCGGAAGCTGGTCGTGCTACCCCGAGGAGCGTGACCGGGAGCGGGGAAAGGCCCCGCGCCAGCCCTCACCGTGGCTGTCGGCGGTCATCGACACCTGCGAGGCCTTCCGTCTCGCGACACAGAGCGCCCCTGCGGACCGGGTGGCCGCCCACCTCTCCGCCATCCGTTCTCAGTTGGAGGCCGCCGGTGTGCGGCGATCGTTGCCGTCGGAGGCGAGGCCCGGAGTGACGAGCGCCCGGACCCACGCCCCGGAGTAGTGTCCGACACGCCGGAACGTCCGGAGCGGGATGGTGCCGCCGGAGGAAGCATGGGCGACGTACTCGAAGAGCTGCGGGCGATCGTGGGTGATCAGCACGTCCTGTCCGGGGATCGCCTTCACTCCGACTACACCCACGACGAGGCGCTCAACTCGGCACCGGTGATCCCGCTGGCCGTCGTGCTTCCCGGGTCTACCCAGGACGTCTCGCGCCTGCTGGCCCTCGCCGACGAGGAGCACCTCGCCGTGGTGGCCCGGGGAAGTGGGACCGGCCTTTCGGGGGGAGCCCGACCGGTGGCCGACGGTGTGGTGGTGGCCTTCGACCGGATGAACCGGATCTTGGAGATCGACGTGGCCAACCAAGCCGCCGTGGTCCAGCCCGGAGTGACGCTTCAACAGCTCGACGACGCCCTGTCACCGCTCGGGTTGGTGTACCCGGTGTTCCCCGGGGAGTCGAGCGCGTCGATCGGGGGGAACATCGGCACCAACGCCGGCGGCATGAGGGCCATCCGCTACGGCGTCACCCGCCACCGGGTCCTCGGGCTCGAAGCGGTGTTGGCCGGCGGCAACACGCTCCGGACCGGAGGAAAGTTCGTGAAGTGTTCCTCGGGCTACGACCTGACCCAGATCATCATCGGCTCCGAAGGAACCCTGGCCCTGGTCACCGAAGCCACGTTGAAGCTCGAACCGCGGCTCGAGCACACCGTGACCGTGCTGGCACCCTTCGCTACGTTGGACCAGGTGACCGGCGCCGTCACCCCGATCGTGGCCGCCGGCATGGCGCCGCTCATCCTCGAGTACCTCGACATGCTCACCATGGCCAGCGTGACCGCCAGCGCCGGCATCGACCTCGGCATCCCCGAGGAGATCCGCTCCTCCGCTCTGGCCTACCTGGTCGTAGTCCTCGAGAGCACCCATGCCGACCGCCTCGACGCCGACGCCGAAGCACTGAGCCGCCTCCTGGGAGAGCTGGGCGCCCTCGACGTCTTCCTCCTCCCGCCGGGTGCTGGGGCATCACTCATCGCGGCACGGGAGAAGGCGTTCTTCGTGGCCAAGGCAGCCGGAGCTGATGACATCGTCGACGCCGTGGTGCCGCGGGCAGCCATACCCGGCTACCTCGAGACGGTGGCAAGGCTGGCCGTCGAGCACGAATCGCTCATCGCCGGGTGTGGCCACGTCGGCGACGGGAACGTCCACCTCTCGGTGTTCCAGCCCGATCGGGGACGGCGGAGTGAGCTCCTCGGGTCCATCTTCGCCGCCGCCCTCGAGGTCGGGGGGGCGGTGTCGGGCGAGCACGGGATCGGATCGGAGAAGCAGCCGTACTTCCTCAGCACCGTGGACCCCACGGGTCTCACGCTCATGCGCCGAATCAAGGCCGCCTTCGACCCCAACGCGATCCTGGGACCGCACCGGCTCCTCGACGACGAAGGTGACGGCGTCGGCGGGACGGCGGCCCAGTGAACGGCGCCCGAGCGCTCATCGAGACGCTGACCGCTGCTGGGGTGAGGGTGTGCTTCTCGAACCCGGGGACCTCGGAGATGCATTTCGTGGCCGCACTCGACGACGTCCCCGAGATGCGGGGAGCCCTGTGCCTCTTCGAAGGCGTGGCCACCGGCGCTGCCGACGGGTATGCCCGGGTGACCGGTCGCCCGGCATCGACGCTCCTGCACCTGGGGCCGGGCCTCGGCAACGGTGTCGCGAACCTGCACAACGCCCGGCGGGCCCACACCCCGATGGTGAACATCGTCGGCGACCACGCCACCTACCACAAGCGCTACGACGCTCCACTCGAGTCCGACGTGGCCGGCCTGGCCGGTGCCGTCTCGGGATGGTACCGGGTCACTTCCCGCCCCGACGACGTCGGCGGTGACGCTGCCGCCGCCGTCGCCGCCTGCTACGGGCCGCCCGGTTGCGTGGCCACCCTCGTCCTCCCGGCCGACGTGTCCTGGTCCGAGTCGACGTCGGGTCCGGCTACACCTCTCTCCGTCCCCCTCGCCCCTCTCGTCCCACCGGCGACTGTCGATGCCGTGGCCGGAGTGCTCCGCTCGGGCGAGCCGACCGCCGTCCTGGTGGGAGGCACCTCGCTGCGTGAGCGCGGCTTGGTGGCCGCCAGCGCCGTGTGCGCCACCACCGGGGCCAAGCTTCTCGGCGAGACCTTCCCGGCATCGCTCGAGCGCGGGGCCGGCCTGCCTCCACTCGAACGCCTCGGCTACTTCGCCGAGTTCATGGAGGCCCAGCTGGCCGGCGTCCGGCACTTGGTGCTCGTGGGGACGCACGCCCCGGTGTCGTTCTTCGCCTACCCGGGCCAACCAAGCGATCTCGTGCCCCCGGGATGCCGGGTCCACGTGCTCGCCACGATCCACGAGGACGGCCCCGCAGCGCTCGAAGCCCTCGCCGACGCCGTCGACGCGCCCCTCGACGCTGCTTTGCGTGCCCCGGCGGAGCGGCCCGCCCGTCCGGAGGGTCCCTTGACCATGGAGTCGCTGGCGGCGGCCATCGGCGCCACGTTGCCCGAGGGTGCGGTGGTGGTGGACGAGTCGAACACCTCGGGGCTATTCATTCCCGGAGCGACCGCCGGGGGTCCGCGCCACGACTGGCTCACGCTCGCCGGTGGAGCCATCGGCCAGGGGCTGCCGGTGGCCACCGGAGCCGCGGTCGGGGCCCCCGAGCGCCCGGTACTGTGCCTGGAGGCCGACGGCAGCGCCATGTACACCTTCCAAGCCCTCTGGACCCAGGCCCGCGAGGGGCTGAACGTGACGACCGTCGTGCTGGCCAACCACTCCTACGCCATCTTGAACATCGAGCTTTCCAGGGTGGGTGCGGCCACCACCGGATCCAAGGCCACCGACATGCTCGACCTCACTCGGCCGGACCTGGACTTCGTCTCGCTGGCCCGGGGCATGGGCGTTCCGGCTACCCAGGTCACCACCGCCGAGGACCTGGTGCGCGCCCTGGAGCAGTCTCTGGCCGAAGAAGGACCGTCCCTCGTCGAGGCGGTGCTGCCCAGGATGTGAGCACGGCGCGACGTCGCCGGGCTCAGACGTTCAGCCCGACGACCTGCTTGGCTTGGTACGGAGGAGCGAAGCTCATGAGATGGTCCCGAACCCCCCGGGTGAGGGTGTCGACGTAGACCAGCTTCCGGATCATGTAGGAATGCTGCTCTTTGGGGTCGAGGTACAGGTTGTAGACGCGCCCGTAGGGGTACCGCTGGACCACCCCGGTGAACCCCCCGGCACCGTGGAGGTCGTCACCGCCCTCGGAGATCGAATTGATCATGAACTTGTACTCGCCGACCCGGAGCGCCGAGAAGAGCTGGCCCAGCCAGTAGTACTGGAACTTCCGGTGCGACAGACCGTCTCGAGCGAGGAGGAAGGACGACTGGTCGACACCGTCGATGTAGCGGTCCTCGGGCACGTGAGCATCCGCTCCGGCCAGGTGGGCCAGCGTCGGGAGCACGTCGGTGAACGAGAACAAGCCGTCGGACTCACCGCCGGCCGGGATCACCCCAGGCCAGGCGAAGATCCCGGGCACCCGGACGCCACCCTCCCACGTCGAGCCCTTGGCGCAGCGGAAAGGGGTGAAGGCGGCATCGGGCCACGTCTCCATCTCGGGCCCGTTGTCCGATGACACGAAGATCAGGGTGTCTTCGAGCTGGCCGGTGGAACGGAGGGTCTCCACCAGGCGATCGACGATGTCGTCGAGCTCGACCATCGTGTCCTTGTACGGGTGTCGGGCCGGTGACGATCCGAGGTACTTCTCGAGCGGGTAGTTGTCGAAGTGCGCCCCACGGGTGCAGTGGTACAGGAACCACGGCCGGTCCTGACCGGCCATCCTGCGTAGGAAGTCCTCCGAGTACCGGGCCCACTTGTCGTCGAGCTGGGACAGCACCGGGATGGTGACCTCCTCGACGCTCTCAGGCTCACCGCCCCGGGTGGCGTGGACGAAGCACGTGTTGAACGACATGTTCTTCACCCACTCCGTGCGAGCCTCGGAGTAGACGACCTCGGGGAAGAAGTAGGGATCTCGCCACTCGGTGTACATGTCCGACACCGACAGGAAACCGTAGAAGTCGTCGAAGCCGCAGTGCTGGGGCTGCGATGCCGAGGCCTCACCAAGGTGCCACTTCCCCACCGCCTGGGTGACGTACCCGGCATCGGCGAGAAGGTGTGCCAGCGTCCGCTCGTCTTCGAGCCCACCGCGTTCTCCGTACATCGGGGGTCGCTGGAGCCCGTGACGCATCGGCAGGCGGCCGGTGAGCAGACTGGCTCTCGACGGCGTGCAGGACGGCTCCGAGTAGCACGAGGTGAGCCTCAGTCCCTGACGGGCCAGACGGTCGATGGCCGGAGTCGGTGCACCCACGGCCACTCCGCCTCCGTAACAACCGAAGTCCCCCCAGCCCACGTCGTCCATGAGGACGACGAGCACGTTGGGCCGGCGCCCGCGTTCGGCGACGTAGCGGGCAATGACCTCGTCGGCCGCGGTGATCTGGTCGGGATGGGAGAAGGCGGGCTCACGGTTCGGGGCCGTACGTGGCGCGTCCGTGGCGATGGGATCGAAGGTGGGCACCAGGCGACGCTAACGAGCAGAGGTGCGAGCGTCAATCGGAGAGCTGCGAGGGCTCGGACGAGCTCCCGCTGGGCCCGGGCTCTTCGAGCTCTACCACCACCGGGGTGTGGTCCGACGGCTTGTTCCCCGACGGGCTCTTCTTCCGGGCCTCCCGGTCGATCTCGGCCGCGGTGCACCGCCCGGCCAGGGGCTCGCTGAGCAGCACCAGGTCGATCCGCATGCCGTGGCCCAGGTGGAAGGCCCCGCCGCGATAGTCCCACCAGCTGAACACGCCGCCATCGGGGTGCAGGCGCTCGAACACGTCCACGAGGCCCCAGTCCATTACTCGATCGAGCGCTCCCCGCTCGGGCGGGCTCACGTGGGTCATCCCGACGAAATGGGCCGGGTCCCAGACGTCGGAGTCACGGGGAGCCACGTTGAAGTCCCCGCACACCGCGACGTCGCCAGCCGGATCACAGGTCTCGTCCAGGTAGCGACGAAGCCGGGCCAGCCACTGCAGCTTGTACCCGAAGTGCTCACTGTCGAGGCTCCGCCCGTTCGGCACGTAGACCGAGTGGACCCGCACGCCCCCGCAGGTGGCCGCCACGATACGGCACCCCTGCCCGTCTTCTTCGGACCCGAACCCGCGGGCCACTCGGTCCAGCCCGACCCGGCTGACGATAGCCACCCCGTTCCATCGACCGTCTCCGTGGTGGGCGGAGAGATACCCGAGCTCGGAGAAGGCGCCTGAGGGGAAGGCAGCATCAGTCTGCTTGGTCTCCTGGAGGCACACGATGTCAGGGTTGGCGGCCTGCATCCACTCGAGGACCAGGGGAAGCCGAGCCCCGAGTGAGTTCACATTCCACGTGACCAGTCTCATCGACGATCCGAACTGGTGGCGTCGACGAGCACGAAGAGCAGATCGGCCTCGCACGCCGTCTGGCCGCCGACGTGGGCCCGGCCGTGGCCTTTGCCGGCTCGGGCCGAGAGCCGGCTCACGGCGACCTCCAGCTCCAGGACCTCTCCGGGCACCACCTGGCGCCGGAAACGTGCTCTCTCGATACCTCCGAACAGGGCGAGCTTGCCGGCGTACCGCTCGTCGGTCAGCACGGCGATCCCTCCCACCTGGGCCAGGGACTCGACCATGAGGACCCCGGGGAGGGTGGGGCGACCGGGGAAGTGGCCAGCGAAGAAGGGCTCCTCGGCACTGAGCCGCCACCGCCCGACAGCGTGCCGTCCGGGCTCGACCGAGACGATCTCGCTGACGAAGAGAAACGGCTCCCGGTGCGGCAGAATGTCGGCCGGGTCCATCGCCGGCGAGGCTACCGGATCGGGAGGTGGACGCCCGGGACCGCCAACTCCGCCACCCGACGGGCGGGGTCGACCCCCACGAGGACGAACGATCGCCTCTCACCCCGGCGGAGCACTTCTCGGGCCTTCTGGGGCGCGGGGTCGGCCATCGCCGTGAGCGGGACGTAGCAGGCGAGAACGCCGCCTTCGGGGATGGCCACTTCCACCATGGCCCCGTGAGAGGTATAGGAGATCACTTCGCCATCCACGAGGCTCCGCAACGGGTACGCGGCCACGAAGTTGATGAAGGCCAGGGGCTCGTTCACGGCCGGCGACGGAGCCTGGGACGACCGGCGGGACTTCCGCCTCCCGGCCCGCTCGGCCACCGAACGACCGGTCGTCGCCTCGGCCATTGCATCGTCGATGGCCTCGGGGAGCTCTCGAGTCCGTGGTGCGACCCCGGCGCCACCCGAAGACGGGCTGGCTCCCCTGGCCGCCTTCTTCAGTGCCTTTCGGACCGGAGGTTCGGCGAGTGCGGCCCGGGTCGCCTTCTTGGCGGCCGGCCCGGCCGCTTCCTTCGACGCCTTCTTGGTCGACTTCTTGGTTACCTCTTTCGTCACCTCGGCAATCTGGGCCGACTGGGTCGTCTTGGCGACCTTGGCCGTCTTGGTCGCGGCGGCCGCCTTGCTCGCTTTCGCCGCCTTGGCCGCCTTGGCCGCCTTGGCGACCTTGGCCGTCTTCGTCACGGCGGCCGCCTTGCTCGCTTTCGCCGCCTTGGTCGTCTTGGTCGCTTTCACCGCCTTGGCCGTCTTGGCGACCTTGGCCGTCTTGGTCACGGCGGCCGCCTTGGTCGTCTTGGTCGCTTTCACCGCCTTGGCCGTCTTGGCGACCTTGGCCGTCTTGGTCACGGCGGCCGCCTTGGTCGGCTTGGTCGCCCTCTTGGACTTGGCCGCTGGGATCGCGTCTTTCGACCCTTCGGCCTGCGGTCGCGCATCGGTAGCCGCCGCTCCGGGCCCGGCGTCGACCGACTCGGTCGGCACCCAGACGTCGCCGATCCGCGCCCTTGAGCCGTCAGGTTTCCGGGCCAGTCGGAGGGCCGCGGCCTTCTTGGCTGCCTTGGCCAGCTCGGCCGCTTTGACCGGTGCCGGAATCGGCGCACCGTCGCTCTGGCGTCTCTTGGCCTTCCCGGTCGACTGCCGGCTCTTCGGCCCCCGAACTGGAATGCGGGGCGTGAAGATCCACCCGACTCCGGGGACGGGCTTGCCCCCCACCAGCCGGCCCTCGTCGAACAGCCAGGGGTGCTCGCCGTGGAACTCCTGGAACGAATCGTTGGAGAGCACGGTGGCCCCAGTGCGCTCGGCGATCCTGAGCACGAAGGCGTCGCCACGACCTACGGCACCCGCCGGCGGCGACACCACCTCGCCGTGCAGCTCGGCCTCCTCGAGCTGCGCTCGCTCCTCCTCGCCGATCCGGTGCTCGAACGATGCGTCGACCACTACGACGATTTGGGCGTCTGGGTTCTCGTCGGCATAGGCCCGAACCGCCTCGTCGAGCTGGTGGAGGCTCGGAAGGCTGCGGCCCTCGGTCGCCAGGTTCGAGCCGTCGACCACGACGTGGTGGACGGGACCCGCTACGCTCCGCGGCCGGCTGGGCGCAGGACGGGGGGCAGCCTGGGAACGCTGGCCGGGCACGGTTCCGTCGGCGATGTCGGCGTCGTCGGCCACCTCGAGGGCGGTGTCCTGATCCGCGCTCACGTACCTGGACCAATCGGACCTCGGCCGGTGAAGTCCCTCACCCGACGGCCCGATCGAGGAGGTCCGACTGCTCGAGCTGGTGCAGTGCCGCACTCCCCGTGGCTGGGCTGGCCGACTCCGCCCGGCTCACGTGGTGGAGCCGGTAACGGTCCCGCAGGAGGCGGTGCAGACGGGCGTGGACGAACGACCACGCACCCATGTTCTCGGGCTCCTCCTGCAACCAGATCACCTCGTTGGTGGCGGGATATCCCGCCAACACTTCCGAGATCCGGTCCTCGGGCCAGGGGTACAGCTGCTCGACCCGGACCACCGCCACGTCGGATCGGCCCTGAGCTTCTGCCCTTTGGTCACGACGCTGGAAGGCTTCGTGGGCCACCTTGCCGCTGCAGAGGACCACCCTGCGTACTGCAGTGTGATCGATCACCCCGGGATCGTCGATGACCTCGGTGAAGCTCCCGTTGACCAAATCGCCGATGGGAGATCGTGAGGCTGGAGCCCTGAGCATGGACTTCGGCGTGATCACCACCAGGGGCACTGGCGGCTGACGACGTACCTGGGAGCGCAGGAGGTGGAAGTACTGCGCCGCCGTCGACGGGACGGTCACCCGGAGGTTCCCACGCGCGCACAGGGACAAGAACCGCTCCAGTCGAGCCGAGGAGTGTTCAGGGCCTTGCCCCTCGTAGCCATGCGGCAACAGGAGGACCAGCCCGGCGTGCTGACCCCACTTGTCCTCGGCGGCGACCAGGAAATTGTCGATGATGATCTCGGCCCCGTTCACGAAGTCGCCGAACTGCGCCTCCCAGCACACCAAGGCATCGGGGGCCTCGACCGAGTAGCCGTACTCGAAGCCCACCGACGCGTACTCCGACAGGAGGGAGTCCCGTACGGTGAAGCGGCCGAGGGCTGAAGGAAGATCCTGGCCCGCCCCGTCGAGATGGACGGCCGCGTCGAGATGGCCCGCCCCGTCGAGATGGCCCGCCCCGTCGAGATGGGCCAGGGGAATGACTTCGGTCCCGTTGGCGTAGTCGACCAGTACCGCGTGCCGGTGACTGAAGGTGCCCCGGCGCGTGTCCTGCCCGGTAAGACGGACGTCGACTCCCTCGAGGAGCAACGACCCGAAGGCCAGGGACTCACCGAAGGCCCAGTCCACCTCGCCGCCGGCCAGGAGCTGGTCTCTCTGGGCGAACTGCCGTTCGAGCTTGGGATGGAGGGTGAAGCCCGGCGGCACACCATGGCTGAGGGCGGCGAGCTCACGAAGGGTCGCCTCTGGTACGCCGGTCTCGACGTGGGGGATCGGCGGGCCGAGCCGGTCCGAGCTCGGCAAGCGGGCCGGCGGCGGTGGACTCTCGGCCCGGACTTCGTCCAACACCGACTGCAGGCGGGTGTTGAAGTCGTCCAGCGCCTTCTCGGCCGCTTCGAGGGTGATGTCCCCTCGTCGGATCAGTGCCTCGGTGTAGAGCTTGCGGACGGATCGTTTGGCGTCGATCCGCTTGTACATGAGCGGTTGGGTGTAGCTGGGGTCGTCTCCCTCGTTGTGGCCATGACGCCGGTAGCAGACCAGGTCGATGACGACGTCCTTGTGGAACGTTTGGCGAAAGGCGAAGGCCAGGTGGGCAGCCCGCACGCAGGCCTCGGGATCGTCGCCGTTCACATGCAGAATGGGGGCCTGCACCATCTTGGCCACGTCAGTGGGGTACACCGAGGTCCTCGCCGCCTCGGGGGCCGTGGTGAAGCCGAGCTGGTTGTTGATGACGAGGTGCACGGTTCCGCCAACCCGGTACCCCGAAAGCCCCGAGAGGTTCAGCGTCTCGGCCACGACGCCTTGACCGGCGAACGCGGCATCCCCGTGGACCAACACCGAGAACACCGGGAAGTCGTCCGCCCGATCGACCATGGCTCCGGGCGTCCCGTCCGTCGGGGGGGCCAGGCGGTCCTGCTTCGCCCGGGCCATGCCCACCACCACGGGATCCACCGCCTCGAGGTGAGAGGGGTTCGACGCCAGCGTCACCGGGATGTCCGATCCGGAGGCGCCGGTGAACTTGCCTGCTGCTCCCTTGTGGTACTTGACGTCACCCGACCCTTGAACCGATTCGGGGTCGAGGTTTCCCTCGAATTCCTCGAAGATCTCGCGGTAGGACTTGCCTACGATGTTGGCCAGGACGTTGAGCCGACCCCGGTGTGACATGCCCATCACCGCCTCAGCGGCACCCGCCTTCGCAGCATCGTCGAGGAGGGCGTCGAGGAGGACGATCGCGGACTCCGCTCCCTCGAGGCCGAATCGCTTCTGCCCCACGTACCGGGTGTGGAGGAAGCGTTCGAACACCTCGGCGGCGTTCAGGCGATCGAGAATGTGCTGTTGCTCGGACTCGGTCACCGACAGGGGGACGCCTTCGACATGCTCTTGTATCCACCGCTTCTGGTCCGGATCCTGTATGTGCATGTACTCGACCGCGAGCGTCCTGCAGTAGGCGTCCCTCAGGATGTGGAGGATCTCGTCGAGGGTCGCGGCCTCTCGTCCGGCCAGGCCGTCGGCAACGAAACGTCGGGGCAGGTCCCAGATCGTGAGGCCGTACGTGAGCGGGTCGAGCTCGGCGTGAATGCGGGGTGGCTCGGCGTCGAGGGGATCGAGATGTGCGATCAGGTGACCGCGCACTCGGTACATGTTGATGAGGGTCTGCACATGGACCTGCTTGAGCATGCGCTCGTGGCCCAAGTCGACCGGATCGTCGGTCGTCGCCGAGTCGCCCTCCCACCGCACCGGCTCGTAGGGGACTCCCATGGAGCGGAAGACGTCGCCGTAGAAGTCGTCCTCACCGATCAAGTACCGGGCTACCTGGGCGAGGAAGAGGCCGGACTCGGCGCCTTGGATGATGCGGTGGTCATAGGTCGACGTGAGGGTTACGACCTTGCCCACTCCAAGCTCGGCCAGTACCCGTGGATCCGTCGCCTCGTAACCAGCCGGATAGCCCAGTGATCCCACCCCGATGATCGCACCCTGGCCCGGCATGAGCCGCGGGACTGACTGTACGGTTCCGAGGGTGCCAGGATTAGTGAGGGTGACGGTGGTCCCGGCGAAGTCGTCAGGAGAGACCTTCCCGGAGTGCACCTTGCGGACGAGCTCCTCGTAGGCCAGCACAAATGATCGGAAGTCGAGAGTGTCGGCGTCCCGGATGCACGGCACGAGCAGGGTGCGACTGCCGTCGCGCTTTTCCAGGTCCACCGCCAGACCCAGTCCTACGTGTGCGTGGCGTACTACGTGTGGGGTGGACGGTTGCGCCCGCCCCTCACCGGTCAGCCCGTCCCCGGCCAGCCCGTCCCCGGCCGGCCCGTCCCCGGCCGGCACGAAGCTGGCGTTCAGGGCCGGGACCTGTTGAAGGGCCCTCACGACGGCGTAGCCGATGAGGTGCGTGAAGCTGACCTTGGCGCCGCTGATCCGGGCCAGCTGGTTGTTCAGGATCTGGCGGTTGACCTCCAGCAGCTTCGCCGGCATCGTCCGGACGCTGGTGGCCGTGGGAACAGCCAGGCTGGCCTCCATGTTGGCCACGATCCGGGCAGCAGCACCCCGGATCGGGACGGACTCCTCCTCGGCGGCTGCGCTCTGTCCATCGACGGGGGCGGGCGTCGGAGACGCAGACGGGGTGCTGGTGGCGGCCGGGCTCGCCGGGGGGGAGGTGGACGCCGGCGCGATGGTGCCGGCCGGGCCGGCGGTGCCGGCCGGGCTCGCCGGGGGGGAGGTGGACGCCGGCGCGATGGACGGGGGTGCCGTGGACGGAGGTGCCGGCAGCACCCCGGGCGCCTCGGGCACTGGCGCCGGGTGGTAGTCGAAGAAGAACTCCCGCCAGCTCTCGCTCACCGACGAGGGGTCCGAGACGTACCGGTCGTACATATCGTCGACCAACCAGGCGTTCGGCCCAAATGACCCCGTACTTGGCCGAACTGTCCCACTGTCCACCGATGACTCGGCCTGGCGATCTGGAGAGCTGCTCACGACGTCCACCCTACCGGTGAGCAGATGTGACCGTTGACTTCGAAAATTCCCCCACTTGAGCCTGTTGCGTGAACAGATCGGAA